>JBEVJT010000074.1:0-7750 GCA_040510075.1 Xanthobacteraceae bacterium
GATGGGACCCGAGTTGGTGATTGCCGATGGCGCGCTCGGCTTCTGGCAAGCCCTGGAACAGGTTTGGCCACAGACGCGCGGTCAGCGCGGCTGGGTGCACAAGACCGCCAACGTCCTCAACAAGCTGCCGAAGTGCCAGCAATCGAAGGCAAAGCGGGCATTGCAGGAGATCTGGATGGCCGAGACCAAGAAGGATGCACTTGTGGCGTTTGATGCCTTCATCGAAACGTGGGGCGTCACGTACGAGAGGGCGGTCGAGTGTTTGATCAAAGATCGAGACGCACTGCTCGTCTTCTATGACTTCCCGGCTGAACACTGGAAACACCTGCGCACGACCAATGTCATCGAAAGCTCATTCGCGACGGTGCGCCACCGCACGGTGCGATCCAAGGGATGTCTCTCGAACAAGACCGCGCTCGCGATGATCTTCAAACTCGCCGAGGCTGCCGAGAAAAGTTGACGGCGGCTGGACGGCCACAGCCAGTTGCCGAAAATCATACTCGGTGTAAGGTTCAGTGACGGAATCGAGGTTGTCAGATCGCAAGCTCAGATCGCTGCCGCCTGATCCCTTCCGTCACCAAAATTCGGCGATAGCTCCTCTACTGGCCCGTTTGTTTTGTGCTCTCTCAGTGTCACTCTACGGCCCACTACCCTCCGCTTAGGCTTTGTTTCAGACACATCAGGCAGCATGACAATCACACTGTCGCCATAGCCCAGGAGGAGTGTGGGCCCGCCACGGGCAACGCGCGCACCAGAATTTCTTTACGCTGTAGGTGTACGTTTGTTGTGTAGGTTTCTCTTGTGGGGGCGCCACAATGTTTAAGCCGGTAGCGCAGACTATCTGTAAGCGATGCGGACGCGCCATGCAGAGCGTAGCCGAAATCGCTCCACTCAATGGACATCCGGGGTTGCTTGCATTCGCCTGTGGTGGGTGTGGCACCACGCAAAGCGTCATGCTTCACCCAGACGATGCACTTTTGCAGAAAGAGCCTGCGCGTTCGCTCGCATGACGAACGGCGGGGCCTCAGCTTCGAAGCCCTTTATCTGAAATTTGAAAGTGCCTGCCGTGGCGCTCGGGCGATTTCGCATTCGGGGAGTGGCTCCCCAATGCTCCGCAAGACCGCCGCACCAGTTCCGTTGGGTCCGCGTGGCGATCATCGCTCTTTCTTTCTCCGCCAGCGCGGCGAACAGGTGAAGAATGTTCCCATCTTCCGCTCTCGCAGGATTGATACTGGCGCGATGGACAGCGTGGGAGCTGCGGAGCGCGCTTCACAGACCTGCCGCCGAGGAGACCACCTGATCTCTCAGGAGCGCTGATGAGCTTGAGGGTCCTCAAGAGCGCACGGCGTAGCGCATGCAGATATTGCTGCTCCTGGCGCTGCTGCTGGCAGTCACATCGAGCCGGGCGGGTGCCACCGTCATCAAGGACGGCGATACGCTCCAACTGGAGGGCATCACCGTACCACCTGGACGGCATCAATGCGCCCGAGCGCGATCAGGCGTGCCTTGACGAGCACGGCGGGCTCTGGGCGTGCGGTGCAGAGGCGCGTGACCGGCTCACGGAATACATCGGCACGCGCGCGGTACGTTGCGAGGACCAGGGTGCTGATCGCAGCTACCGGCAGCGGCGCATCGGCATCTGCAGTGTCGAAGGTGAAACGATCAGCATCAACCGCTGGCTTGTGCAGGAGGGGATGGCGCTCAATTTCGACCCGTACGCGCGTGGCCGCTTCCAGCTCGACCAAGACGATGCTCGTCAGAACCGCCGTGGCCTCTGGAGGGGATGCTTCGTTGCGCCATGGGACTTACGCTACTGGCGGAAGGGCACAGCACCGCTGCTGGGCTCATGCCCAGACGCCGCTATCGCGCGCAAAGCGCTCTTTCCCGATCACGCCGAGATGCCACCTGGGTGCTCCATCAAAGGACACATCGCGGTAAGAGCGCGTGTCACCGGGTATCCCGGCATCTACCACCTTGAAGGATGCCGCAGCTACCGCACTGTGCAGAAGGTCAATCGCTGGTTCTGCTCGGAAGAGGACGCACGAGCAGCAGGGTTCAGGAAGGCGTTCACTTGTCCGCGTTAGCTACGCACCGCCATTGTGTCGCCCCCTTCCGGGTCGAACCTTGTTCCGGGGCCGCGTGGCTATGCACCACCGGGAGGGAGCGTATGGGGAAATCCGATCTGTTTGCACGCGCCGCTGAGTGCGAGCGTGCATTACATCTCGCAACTGATGCAGACCACCGGAGCACGCTTCGGAGGCTACGAACGGCTTGGCTCCGGCTGGCGGCTGAGGAACACATTCAGAAGCAGACGACGCAGGAGGCGATCTCGGCCCTGAAACGGTTGCACAACGAAATAGCAGCCGCACAACCCACCTTGCACTGATAGGCGGCGGTCTACAGCAGCCCCTTGAACGACGGCAGACGCAGCATCCCGTCTGTGGTGATCTCGGTGCCCACCTCCGCCTCGTAGCGCAGCTCGACCCAGATCGTGCTCTCTTGATAGGCCGCGCGAGCGAGCATGTAGGCCTCGCATGCGGCGCCAACACTCGTGTGATCTCCACAGCGATCTTGCCCGAGCCTGACAATATTCAATCTCGGCGCTCCGACTAGGACCTTGCCCGCGCTACCGACGGCGCCGCCACACCCGCGCAATCAGCAACAGCACGATCCCTGATCCGATGCACACAGGGATCGCGCCCCACAGCCAGGTCTCGTTTCCGGTTGCCGCGTAAACGAGGGCGGCTGCGATTCCGCTACCCGCACCAGCGCCGAGAATAGCGACAGCCCAGGGTGCGCTAACCCCTCCGGAGGCTGCATTCATCGAACGCGCAGGAGCCAGCAACGTCGGCAAGAGCAAAGGCACGACCGCAACCTGAGCGCAGCAGCACGCAATCGTAAGGGCCAGGAATCCGGTACTCGACGGAGCCACTCCGAGAAAGCCGCTCGTTGCGCGCACGAGCAGGATTCCGGTCGCACATAATGCCGCGCCCATCAGAACCGTGCGCCGCGTTGCAATCGATTCGGTTTGGCCTGCCGGGCTTTGCGCGATGATATCTGGCCAGAGCGCCGGCACTATGTCGTAACGCAAGACCCACAACATGGCGGAAAACATTCCGCTCATTGCCGAAAGCGCCATCGCCAGCACGGCCACCAGCAAAAATGACACCACGAAATCCGCGGGCCCGCCTTGCTCCGCGGCCAGTCCCGCAACGAACATCTGCAATGCGTCCCGCCCGGACGCAGTTTCGATGACCAAGACCGCAAGAGCGCCGAACATTGCCATCACCACCCACACCAGCGGGACCTCGACGGCAACGGAATGCAAAATCCGCTCGAGCGCACCGGAGCGCAGCGCAGCGTCGGATTGCGTCTCCTTCGCTGCCGCAGTCAGCAATTGCCACGTGCGCACGTCGACGAGGGGATAGACCAGAGCAAGCAGCGCCAGACTCGCGAGCATCACAAGCGAGCTGTTCGTGCCCATGCGCAACCCGGCAAAGCTGTCGCGTGCCATGGCGGAGAATCCGACGGAAAATATCTCCATCGCGGCGAGCACGATGACGAAGACGACGATGCCGGAGATGAACGGGTTGAGAATTTTCTCGAACCTGCTGAGGAGACGGGATGCGCGTGCGGTGCGAACAACAGCTTCATCCGCCGTTTCAATCCGGGCGGTTTCGACGTATTTCGAGCGGCGGTAAAACATGATCAATGCGCCCGCACCAGCCACGATGATGATGGCTACCTTTGCCTGCGGCGGGGTTGGGCTCGCGTCGGAGACGATGAAATACAAAACGAGCGCAATCGATCCGAACAGGCCGAAATAGAGAAAACCCAGAAGCACCTGAACCGAATGCATGACGCCGGAATTTCCGGAAACGGTCGTGTATATCAGCGCAAGCACCAGCATCGCGGCGGCAACCGGAAGTGCTGAGCCGGCCGCGCCGATGAGCAGCGGCTGCGCCAAGGTCGAGATTGCAAACCCCTCTACGGTGATCAGGCCGGTCAGAGCGGCGACCGTGAGGCTCGCAGCGAGGACGCGCACGAACCTATCGCTGCCATACCGGTTTGCGACGAACTCATGCACGGTGGCCGATGTATCCTCGGTCAATGCACCATCGAGAAAACTCAGGATGGGCTGGCGCAACGCCGAAACCAGATACACGCCTGCGCCCAGGCAAGCGGCCGCCAGCACGGCTGCCCAAAAATCGCCGCCCGCACCCCAAACAAACAATGGCGCGAAAGTAGCAATGCGCAGGAAGTGCACTATGCACGCATTTCGTATCACATCGGGCGGTGTGGGCTGCGATGCGATGAAATAATCGCGCGCATGCGCGCGCCTTGGCTTGCGCACGAGCCAAACGGGCACGAGGCAGAAGCCGAGCGCGATTGCAAGTGGAAGAAACAATGTCATCGATCACCTGCTCGCAGACTGCGTAAACTTATTCGCTTCGATTCTGCCCCCGCTCCAATGCCGAGAGCTGCGCCCCTGCTCACCGACAGAATACACCGCGCGTGTGGCAGTTGCGCCACAGTCTTCTGTGGCGGCTTGAGTCATAATGAGACAGCATCGCGGCATCGGGGCGATTCCGACTGGCCGCGCAACCAAAAACGGACGGGGGCTACACCATGCATACGGCCAATCGAAGCAGTTTCAGAACGCGCGCTGCTTTTGCGATTCTTGCAGTCACGCTGGCGCTGTCGTTCTCGGCCCAGGCGGCGAAGGCCGACACTCGCGTCTACCTCCTGCGCGGCTGGTTTGGCGTGTTCTCCACGGGTCTTGACGGACTCGCCGAGGAACTCAGGAGCAAGGGCATCAAAGCGGAGACCGTGGGGCACCTCGCCTGGAGGACGACCCTTGCGAACATCATCAAGGCTCACCATGCCGGTAAGCTCGGCGCTCTGGTCCTCGTAGGCCATTCCCAGGGAGCCAACAACGTGATCGAAATGGCTCGCGCGCTCGAGAAAGAAAAAATTCAGGTCGACCTTGTGGTCACGCTGGCGCCGCTTTTGCAAGACCCGATTCCGGGCAATGTGGTGCGCGCCATCAACTACTACAATTCGCCCGGCTGGGGCGCGCCGGTTTTCGCCGACGCGGGATATGGCGGCAAGCTCTCGAACATCAATCTCGGCGGCGATCTCGGCCTTGCTCACATGGCGATCGACAAGAGTCCAAAAATCCAAGCTGAAATCGCCCGCGCCATCCTCTCCATTTCGCGCTAGCCGACCGCTGTTGCAACCCGGCGCAGCGACTCGAATTGTGAGCAGGCTCGGCATAGCGTTCCTGCTGGCGGTCTCCGTCATGGGCGCCAGCTTTGCCGCGAACGGTGCGCCGCTGCGCATTGTCGCAGTCGGTGCGAGCAATACACACGGCTGGTACGTGGGCAACGAAGGCGCCTATCCGGCACAGCTGCAGGCGCTGCTCAAGGCCAAGAATGTCGACGCCGTCGTGACCAATGCCGGCGTGCCGTTCGACACCACCGCGATGATGCTCCGCCGCATTGATAGGGATGTGCCGAACGGGACCGACATCGCCATTCTGCAGCCCGGCGGAAACGACCTGCGTTTCCTCGGCACGCGCGAGCAGCGGGCAGCCAACATTGCCGAGATGGCGCGCCGGCTGCGTGCCCGCTCCATCGAGGTGATCGTCTATGACGAGCAAATCCCGTTGCGCTATTACACGCTGGATTTAATCCATCTCACGCGGGCCGGACACGCAATGATCGCCGCATGGCTGCTGCCGCGCGTCATGGCGATTGTTGAGCGCCGGCAGGGCCAAGGCTCACAAGGTACCTCGCATGGCAAAATAAGCCGCCGCTGAGATTCCGGCGCGCTCCGCGCGGAACTCTACAAGCCCGGAATCATGTTGATGAAGATCGCGAGCGTCTCTTGTGCGACCGCGAGCACGTCTTCGAAAACAGGGTTGGGAATTTCGGTGCCGTCCAGCTGCTCGAGCAGCGCAGGCTCAGCGAAGCCGGATCCGCTGCCGCCCCCGACAGCGGGGAGGAGCAGCGAGAGTGTAGCGGCAGCATATGCGTAAGCCAAATAACGTCGCACTATCCTGAAACGTACCATTCGCGCGCCTGCCCCGAAGTTTGCAATACCGAACGGTTTTACTACCATGATTCCGGCGCGGCCAACGGGAAAATCAATCATGATCAAGATCAAGTAGGATTTGCTCTCATGCGGGCGAAAAACCTCACCGTGGTTTCATGCGGCCACACCACCCTTGATCTGGAGCTGATCCTCACCGGCCATCCCGATCCCTCGGTAATGCGCCACCTCGCGCCCTGCACGCACCAGCCGGACGCGGACGGGAAAGTCTCGCATCCGATCTATGCCTACGTCATCGAGCACGAGCAGGCGCGCATCCTGGTCGATACCGGCATGAGCGATTCTTTCCGCAAAGACTGGAAGAACAATTTCTACAAGGATGCGATGGTCTACGATCCGGGACCGGACGGCTTGTTCACGCAACGGCTCGAGCAGATGGACCTGCGTGCCTCCGATTTCACCGACCTCATCGTCACGCATCTGCACACCGATCACGCCGGCAATGTGCCGATATTCGCCGCGGGGAAAACACGCATCATCGTGCACGAGGACGAGCTGCGCGGGTGCGTAAGCGAGAAGGGTGGCTTGTTGCGCGATGACCTGCTCACCCTGTGGGGAGTGACGAGCCCGCAGGGCTTCACGCGAAAGGACTTTGCCTGTCTCCTTCCCAACCGCGCGACAACCGTGTTTGCCGACCAGGAAATCTATCGCGGCGTATGGACCGTATCATTGCCCGGACACACGTGGGGAACCATGGGCGTTGCCGTCAACCTCCCCCATTCGGGATGGATCCTGATTGCCTCGGACCACATTTATCTTTCCGCGAGCTATGGCGATCCGTTCATGGGCAACCTGCTCAATCAGGATCCTCGGCGCTGGGCGCAATCGGCGTTGAAGGTTCGCAGGTTAGTCGAGAAATATCGCATGCGCGTCCTGCCTGGCCACGACAGCAAGATCATCGTGCCGGCACCCGGCACGGACAAGGGCTTTAAGCTCGAAGAGGTCGCTCCGCTCTACGACTGATGCGCTCGAGTTCGGCTTGGCTGCAACAGCATCGTTGCCTACGAGCTCGGCTTTGCCGCCAGCAGGGCTTTGAATGCATCGACGAGACCGGCCCCGAAGTCGCGGTCGCGCGGCTTGCCGGAAAGGCGCTTGGCTGTTTCCATAAGAATTTTCCGCACCTCTGCGGGCGTGAGCGAGGGATTGCGTTCCAGCAACAGCGCCACCACGCCGCTCACTTCCGCCGCCGCTACGGACGTTCCGGTGGTGAACTGGTAAGCGGATTCCGGTGTGGGAGCGAGGATGTCCACGCCGAGCGCTGCCACCGTGATGTAATTTCCGCGGTTCGCTCCGGAAAAGAGCGCATCCTGCGCATTGGTGGCCGTGACCGCGATCACGATCGAATCCGCCGCCGGGTAAAGCGGCGGCGATTTGGGGCCGGCGTTTCCGGCTGCGGCACCGAGCACAATGCCGCGCGCATTCGCTTACTGCAGTGCCTCGCGCAATCGGGGATCCGCGGGACCAGCGAAGCTCATGTTGATGACGCGGGCGCACCCTGTGCGGCCGCCCAGTCCAGGCCTGTGAGACTGTTGACTGTGGTGCCCTCGGCGCTGCTTGCTTTGGTGCTGAACGCGCTGATGATGAGCAGCACTGCCCTGGAGCTACCCCCACCATGTTCTGGCGGGCAGCCATGGCT
>JBEVJT010000075.1:0-2728 GCA_040510075.1 Xanthobacteraceae bacterium
GCGAGTTCCACCGCCACGGCATGCCGGGCGCTGGTCGCTCCGTCGAAGAAGGTGCCCGGTCCCGAAGTGGTCATGACGCGCTCAGATTCCGCCCACGCTCAACGCATCGGCGAGACCTTCGCCGACCGGGGAAGCCGGCTGCCCGGCAGCCATCACCTGTTCCAGCACGGCGGGATTGGAGATGTCGAGGGATTCTACAACGCAGCGCCAGAGCCCGAGCTTGACCGTTGCCTGATAGATCGTGGAGTAGCCGAGCGCGATCGCGACATAGGCGGCAACACCCGCGAACGTCGTGGCGACTTCCTTAGGCATCGAATCAAGCTCCCCCGTAAGCTTCGAAATCACGAGGGCGCCGGGGACAACCACTGCGGCCGCCGCCAGGCTGAACAGGAACGCGCACAAGAGGAAGCGGGCATAAACGCCGAGCACCTGCGCCGTGCGCAGGCGTGATGTGACCGCGACCTCGCCGAAGCGCAATCCGGATGTCCACCAGCGCAGTACAATGGCCTGAAAGACGGGATAGAGCAGGACAAACGCGAGCAGGACCCAAATGCCGGTCAAGCCGGCATAGACCATTGCTCCCGCAAGCCCGCTGGCCTCGAGCCAGTTCGAGAGGTCGTCCCCGCCCGCCGCGTCCGCAAGCGCGCTCCATTCGACGGCGCTCACGGTCGCCACCAACCCGATGCCGAACGGCACGACGGCGATCAGCCACAGGACACAGCCGCGCAGGAAAAGGCGAACGCCGGAGCCTTCGAAACGGCCCTGCAGATTTCCGAAGAACGTGTTGCGCATCTTGAAGCGTTCAAGGCGCGACTGGGCGAACGGGTAGGCAAGTCCCAGCGTCGACAGGATCAATATCCACCAAAGTACGGCGCAGATGGCATAGCGCCAAGCCGATCCGCTCTGATGGAAGCGCACGCCGCGATAGACGGTCCGGGTGAGACGGTAACGCCGCGCGCGATAGACTGCGTAGTGGCCCAGCACGGTGAGGATCAGAAGCGCCAACAAGCGCGACAGCTCTCCGAGACCGAGCGCAACCACGAAGAAGCCGGCATAGAGCGGCAGCAGAATGGCGATCGCGATCAAGAAGCCGAGCAGGAGCTCGCGTGCAGTGCCGGTATATTCGAAGCTCTCGCCGGCGAGCTCGGTGTTGGACCATAGGAAACGGCGAATATCCGTGGTGAGCCAGAATCGGTAGATCCCCAGCGTGAGCATGAGGAATACGGCGCCATGGACGAGCAGGCGCCAAAACGGGCCGGGTTCGCCACGGAAGCGGACGAAGCCTCCGGCGGGCGCAACCGGGCCGATCTGCGCCGCGGGTACGGTCGCATCGAAGGTGGTCATGCGTTGGCTTCCCGGAGACGCCGCGGTGATTGTGCTCCAGCTTACCGCAACGGGCCGCTAGTGTCCCGATTCCGAAGTTCGCATCATTGCGCGGCACACTCGTTTGCGAACTTCGGAATCAAAGGGACACTAGCAATCTATGATTCTAGTGCGGGTTTTGGATTTGAAGTTCCTACACAACGCGCGGCCATAATGATAGGAACTTCAAATCCACCGCACTAGGGGACGTACTGCAGAACGGATAACGCCAATCGAGGGCCAACTACAATGGGCTCATATGACGAGCGAGCCGCGATCGGCGTCAGTCCGCTCCGCGTCCCAGGCGGCTGGGGAAAGTTCCTCCGGCTCGGCCGACGAAGGTGGGGACGCGTCCTGTCGGACGGGGCGGCAAGCCTGCGCTATTGCGCCGCGAGAGCACTGGGCAGAACGAAATCCTTGAACCGGTCCCGCAACACGGTCTTGAGAATTTTGCCGGTGGCTGTGTGCGGAATCTCGTCGACGAAAACGACCTCATCGGGCATCCACCAACTCGCGATCTTGCCCTGCATGAAACGCAGGATCTCGTCCCTGGTTGCTGCCTGATCCTTCTTGAGAACGATGATGAGGAGGGGCCTTTCGTCCCATTTGGGATGCTTTACGCCGACGACGGCCGCTTCCGCCACTTTGGGGTGACCGACGGCGAGGTTCTCGAGGTCGATCGATGATATCCATTCGCCGCCGGACTTGATGACATCCTTGGCGCGGTCCGTGACCTGCATGTAGCCGTGCTGGTCGATGGTCGAGACATCGCCGGTGTCGAAGAATCCTTCCTGGTCGAGGATGGCGTCGTCGTCCTTGTAATAGGCCCTGGCGACGCAGGGCCCGCGCACTCTGAGCCGGCCAAAAGTCTTGCCGTCCCAGGGCAGGCGCTTGCCGGCATCGTCGGTGATCTTCATCTCGACCATGAACGGCGATTGACCCTGTTTCTGCTGAATGTCGAGCCGCGCATCGCCACCGAGTGCGGCATATTCGGGCTTGAGCGTGCATGCGGTGCCGAGGGGGCTCATCTCGGTCATGCCCCAAGCGTGGATCACCTCGACGCCGTAGACGTCCTGGAATGTCTTGGCCATGGCGCGCGGACACGCGGAGCCGCCAATGACGACTTTCCGGAGATGGGGCAGCTTGCTGCCGGTTGCCTCGAGGTGTTGCAGCAGCATGAGCCAGACTGTCGGTACGGCGGCGGTGCAGGTGACCTTGTAGCGCTCGAGCAGTTCGAACACCGACGCGCCGTCGAGCTTGGCGCCCGGCATGACGAGAGAGGCGCCGGCAATCGGAGCGGCGAACGCCATCGCCCAGCAATTGGCATGGAACATGGGCACGACCGGCATTACCACGTCGCGTGACG
>JBEVJT010000076.1:0-9998 GCA_040510075.1 Xanthobacteraceae bacterium
TTGGTGCGCCAGTCAGCGACGGCCGCTTCGTCACGCCAGCACGACAGCGACAGCAGCTTGCCGGGCTCGGTCAGGCTCTGGAATCGCTCCACGGATATGAAGCCATCGATTGCCTCAAGCTCGGTGCGCAAGGCGGCAGCCATTGCGAGATAATCCTCCTTGCGCCCCGATGCCGGCCACACCTCGAAAATGACTGCGATCATGGCGCTTCCTTTCCTGAGCGAATTCCACAGTGCGCTCCTTTATAGCGGATTTCCTGCATGCCTTGGTTTGCAGTGCGCTGCCCCGTCAAGCGGAGCCGGCCTGATCGCTTGATCATTCTGCAGCGAAGTCTGCATTATGTGCGCGTGGTAGTGTTGGTGCTGTGAGCTTGATAATCCGGACCTTCGCAGCCGCTATTGCGGTTGCTCTCGGAATTGCGGCGTACGGATCTGCCTCTGCGCAGGAATGGCCTGCGCGGGCGCTGACCATGATCGTTCCGTTCGCGGCCGGAGGCCCGGCGGATACGGTCGCGCGCATTCTGAGCCAGGTCGTTTCGGATCTCCTGGGCCAGCAGATCGTCGTCGAGAATGTTGGCGGCTCGGGGGGCATGGTTGGCAGCGCGCGTGTGGCCAAAGCCTCGCCTGACGGGTACCTGCTCGTCTTGGGCAATGTGGGCACGCATGCTGCCAATCAGACGTTCTACAGGAATCCGCTTTATAATGCCGCGACCGATTTCACACCGGTGATCCTCGTCGCCCAGACGCCTCTCGTTCTGCTCGCGCGCAAGGACCTCCCCGCGGAGAATCTGCAGGAATTCATTGCCTATGCGCGAAAGAACCAGGCGAGCATGCAATTCGGTTCAGGGGGGCCGGGTTCGGCGAGCCATCTTGTCTGTGTACTGCTCAACTCCGCCATAGGGGTGAGCACGACCCACGTTCCTTACCGAGGCGCTGCTCCTGCGATGCAGGACCTGATCGCCGGGCGTCTAGACTACCAGTGCCCGGACTCGCCTATTGCGATACCGTTCATCCAGAGCAAGGCGGTGAAAGCAATCGCCATTCTCACGCGGGATCGCTCGTCCAGCCTGCCCGACCTCGCCTCCGCCCACGAGCAGGGCCTGAGAGAATTCGATGCCTCGAACTGGTTTGGCGTTTTCCTGCCCAAAGGCGCGCCGCCTGCTATCGTGCAGAAGCTCCATGCCGCCATCGTGACCACAATGGACAACCCGGCCGTGCAGGCACGCATGCAGGCGATCGGGGCCGACGTGCCAGGCCCGGGTCGAAGATCACCCGATTATCTGCAAAAATTCGTCGAGGCCGAGATCAAGAAATGGGCGGGGCCGATCAGGGCGAGCGGGATCTCAGCGGACTGATTTCAATCACGGCTCTCGCATGTGACCCAAACACGGTCCGCCGAGTGCGCTGTCGAGAGAGGGCGATCTGATTTTTCGAAATGAGTTCGTTACCCATAAGACTCGCCGAGAATTTTCGCGCTGTGTTCTATGCCCCTTTCTACGCCACGGCAGCTCTCGGGCTTTACGCGAAGGAAAGCGTGTCCGTTGACCTGATCACCTCGTCCTCGGCCGGAGAAGGAGTAGCCGCTCTCCTCGGCGGCAAGGTAGATGTCGCATGGGGTGGGCCGATGCGGGTCATGAAAGCTCATGACAGCGACCCGGCTTCGCCGCTCGTGTGCTTTGGCGAAGTCATCGCCCGCGATCCCTTCTTTCTCGTCGTCGCAAATCAGTGTCGGGCCGCGGCGCTTGCGGATCTGCAGTTCGTCAGATTTGCCGCGGTTTCCGAAGTGCCAACGCCATGGCTTTGCCTGCAGGAGGATCTACGCCAATGCGGGATCGATCTCGCCGGGGTTGAACGCGCCCCCGCACAGTCCATGGCTGCCAATTTCGAAGCCCTCTGCGAAGGCCGACTCGATGTGGCGCAATTGTTCGAACCCTACGTGTCCATGGCCGTGCAATCGGGCGCCGGGCGCATCCTGTACGCGGCAAGCACGCGTGGGCCGACGGTCTACACCACGTTCATCTCGACGCGCCCTGCCATAGAACGGCACCGCGGGCAGTTCAGCCGGATGCTTCGCGCTATCTGGCGAATGCAGGAATGGCTCGCCGCGCATGGCGCCCAGGAACTCGCGGAAATCACCGCTCCCTACTTTCCCGATATCGCGCGCGACGTTCTCATAAGTTCTCTACGCCGGTATCGCGAGAGTGGGGTCTGGGCGCAAAGTCCCGAGGTTTCGACGGAAGGATTTAGGCGGCTGGGCGAGTGCCTGCGGTCCAGCGGCTTTCTCTCTCGCGCACCGATCTATGCGGAATGTGTCGATCAAAGCATCGGCGCGCACGATTGGATCGGCACGAGCTGACTTTCAGAACTTGGGCGGCCCGCCGAGGAAGCGGTAATTGATGCCGACCAGGAACATATCTATGGATTGCCGGATAGTGAGCGGGAAGGTCTGCCCCGCCACAACACCGGAAGTGAACGTAACATTCGAAGTGCCGAAGTGTATGTGGTTATATTCCGCAAAGACGGACCAGTCTCCGCCAAAGAGCGCTGCCTCAACCCCGGCGCCCAACGTCCACCCAGAGGGGGTCCTCGTCGCTTCGGCAACCGTGATGCCGTGGCCGCTTTGGCCGATCCCGACGCTTTGGTTGACAAAGGGGAAGATCGTATAGACATCATGCGCCCAGGCGGCGCCTCCCTGGACATACAGAAGTGTTGTGGGCTGTACCGCGATACCCGCTCGGGCCGAGAAGGTCGCCACCGATTGGATGAAGGTGTCGTTCGCAAGAATATTCCGAATCACACTGGTGTTGGCGAGAGGAGGAGCCGGCTGCAGGTTCTGGCCTTTGATGCCGGTGAGGTCGTAAAGGCCGCGCACGCCGAAGACGATCGGACCGGCTTGGTAATCGCACCCGACTTGCCAACCGCCGATCGCGCCGTCCGCTGTATGCGATCCAAGCGCCGTGCCGATACCATAAATTGAGTTGGGGTCCTGAAAGTCGTTTGGACTCCATCCTGCACCGATATTCACTCCCACGCTGCACCCGGTCCAGCTGTAGAGGGGGCGCGCCGGATAGTAGGGAGCAATGACGGGAAGATCGGCCGCCGCCGCTTCGGCAACGAACCCGAAGAATACAACGCATAACAGGCCGATTTTTCGCATAGCACGCCTACCGAAACTGGCCGGACTTTACCCTTCCTGCCGGGCCCGAGTCTGTTGCGGATGGGCAACTGCCAACCTCCGAATGCGCCTGAGCGGGCAAGGAGGAACTGCCGAACTGCGCCCTCAGCCTCCACGGGAGAGGGCTCCTCAGACGACTGCCGAGACACGTGGACGTGATCGTGCCGTCGCATTGCTGAGGGCTTCCTGCACGCCTTATTCAGATGCCGTTCAGGGCGCCTTTGATTGGATTGGCATCATGCTCCGGGTGCCATCATGTGGAACTCCATCGCTCGCCTGCTTACGCTCTGTGCGCTGATTCTATTTGTAACCAAAGCCGCGGTCGGTGCTGAAGCTACCGAAAAGCGGATTGCTCTTGTCCTGGGGAACGCAACCTATCAGGCGGGTGCCCTGCAAACCGCCGCCAATGACGCAGGGTTGATTGCGCAAACGCTGCAAGCAGCCGGTTTCGATGTGATTGGCGCGCGCGATCTCGATCAGGAAGGATTGCGCCGCGCTTTTCGCGATTTTCTGGAGAAGGCCTCTGCATCGGGACCGGACACGGTCGCCTTCATTTACTTGAGCGGCTACGGCCTCCAGCTGGAAGGCGACAATTATTTTCTTCCCGTGGACGCAAAGATCGGCCGCGATACGGACGTGGTCGCCGAAGGCGTCCGCATTTCCGATTATCTGCGCCCGCTGGCCGCGCTGAAATCGAAGGCGAGCATCGTCGTGCTCGATATGGCGCGGAAGGCTCCATTCGCGATCTCCGGCCAGCCGCTCGCCGGAGGCCTGGCCCTGGTCGATCCACCGTCAGGCGCGCTGGTCGCGTTCAATGCCACGCCGGGAACAGTCACTCAGGAACAAGGCGGGCCATACGGGGCCTATGCCCAGGCGCTCGCCGAGATGATGCGCGAGGGCGGCTTGTCCATGCAGGAACTGTTTGACCGCGTGCGGTTGCGGGTAAGCGATGTCACCAAAGGCGGGCAACTGCCGTGGAGTGCTTCGAAGCTCGCGGAGCCGTTCGTGTTCTTCGAACGGTCCGCCGACGCACCGGCCGTGGTTTCGGATCAGAATGCCGCAATGCGCGGGCGGCGTCTCGCTGAACTGAGTGCCCCGGATGCCTACGCGGGCGCGCTCGAACGCGACAGCCTGGATGGGTACGAGGAATTCCTTTCGGTGCACGGAGCTGATCCATTGGCGGAGCGAGCACGCGCCATTCTCGCCGTCCGACGCAAAGCGCTCACCTGGCGGCGTACCTGCCTGATCGACACGCCGGAAGCCTATTGGTCCTATTTGCGCCGTTACCCGCATGGTCCGCACAGCGGCGATGCCCGGCGGCGACTCGCATTGCTTTCCGCTGCCCTCGAGCCGCCTGCGTCCTTCGCGCTGGTTGATTACGACGTGCCGCCACCGCTTCCGGTGGAGGAAGTGTACCTGGACCGACCCGTCATTGTGTTTGCGGACTTCGGCTTCGTTCCTCCGCCGCCATTTCCGTTTTACTTTCTGCCGCCGCCGACCCCGGAATTCGTGGTGCTCGAAGCGCCCGTCCTCGTAGCAGAGCCGTACGTGCTGCCGATCCCGATCTTCGTGCCGCTTCCGACCTGGTGTCGCGTCCCGCATTATGCGGTGCATTCACACGAGAATTTCTTCGTCTCTCACGCTCATGACTCCTTCGTCGCCGACCGCGCCGCCAACAGCTTCAGCATCCGAGGCCAGGCAGCAGGCGGTGGCGGGCCGATTGCTCACGCCGCGGCTCTTACCGCGTCCTTGCCTGCATCCATTCGGTCGCGCGCGCGCGATCGAGCCGGCACGGCAGCAGGGGGTGGAACCCACTCCGCGACACCATCGGTGAGACAGCCGCTGCCCGGCATGGCCGGACATGCCTTGCCGCGCTTGCCGGGAAGACTTCCGCTTGGACGCTCAGAAGGATCCGCCATGGCCGCGGTGCCCCCAGCCGGCGCGAACGCGCATCCGCAAAGACCGGGCGGTATTCCGCAAATTCGGCCGGAGCCGCAGTTGCGCGCGTTGCCGCGCACTCTGCCTGGAATGAACGGACACGCTCTGCCGACGGTGCCTCCTGTGCACGGTGCCGTGCCTCCGGCGCAGGCTCACATTTCACCAGTGCAGCCGCCGCATCCGTCCGCACCGACACTGCTCAGTCGCCCGCCGGCCGCACCGCTCGTGCGTCCTCCGTCTCCCTCTCCGTCATCGCCGCCCGCGATGCACGCACCACCAAGGCCTCCGATCGCGGCGATTCCTCGGCCGCCGGTACAATCAGCAGTGCCGCCGCGGCCAGTCATTCCCGCGCGGCCTTCTGTGGCGCGACCTGCAGCTCCCGCGTTCACGCCTCCACGCCCGATGGTGCACGCGGCCCCTCCGCCTGCACGGCCCGCACCGCCGGTCGCGGCGCCCCCACGGCCGATGATGCAGGCGCCCCGACCTGCGCCGCCGGCGGCAGCGGCCGCTCGACCGCCTGCGCCTGCTGCCAGGGCCGCGCCAAAACGCGGATAATCTCGCAGGGTGGGCAAAGGCGTGCACGCAGACAAGTTTACGCAGTCTGCGCATGCTTGACTGCGCCACGCAGTGTCCACGCGGTTTGATCCCCGCTTCTCGCGTGGGCACGGCGCGCAGGTTATGCTTCGCAAGCCTGATGGTTTAGAATGCGCGCCGTTGCCGACGCTACGAGGGCGAGTTCAGCCTACGCCCCTCTTCGATCTTGCGTTTGAAAGTCGCATTGTCGACCACCCAGCCGAGGCAGCGCGCTACATTCTGCAGCCCGAATACGTGCAAGTCGTCGCCGTACATGCTGCCGACGCAATCGGCGAGCACCACCACCCGATAGTTCTTGTTGAACGCCGTGAAGCTCGTGTTCAACACGCAGGTATTCGTGTTGATGCCCATCAGGCACACGTTTCTGGCTCCGACATTCTGCAAAAGCATGTCCAGGTCGGTACCGTAGAAGCAGTCCAGCCTCTTCTTGTTGTTGATCACGAAGTCGGCCGGTTCGAACAGCTCCGGAATGATTTCGGTGCCGCGGCTGCCTTCGATGTTGTGGTCCGTGGTGGTGCTGGAGCGTCCCGGCGTCAGCCGGTCCTGCGCATTGCGGATTTCAGCGACGGCACGCCAGAACGGCTGGGTCATGGCCTCGCTGCCGAGGCCCGGGATCATGCGATAGGTGAGCACCACGTGAATGATCGGCATCCCCTGCGCACGCGCGAAGGCGAGTGCCTCGCGTGCACCTGCGATAATGCGCCGCGCGTCCGCGGGCGTGGTCGGCATGGTCGCCACATGCATATCGAGGTGCCCGCGATGCATATCGATTGTCACAATCGCCGTCTCGCGCGGGTCGAGCGCGAGCGCCTGCTCGAGCTTGGCGATCATCTCCGATCGGTCGGTGATTTCGATGGTGCGCATGGTCCTTTCCTCAATGCCGATATCCGGTGAAATGGCTATGCTGTCAATGCGAGGCGCTCGACTGGGGCAGGAGGGCAGGCAATGCCGAAGACACCCGATTATTTCAGGGACAAGACCATTGTCATAACCGGGGCCGGCAGCGGGATCGGCAAGGCAACCGCGCTGATTTTTGCCCGCGAGGGAGCAAACGTCGTCTGCTCGGATATCAACAAAGATGCGGTTGAGCAGACCGCCGAGCAGATCCGCAAGGAAAACGGCAGCGCGCTGGCATTGCCGGGTGACGTGACCTCGCGCGCCCAGGTCGACCGCATGGTGTCACAGTCAGTAGAGCGTTTCCGGAGAGTGCATTTTCTCTTCAACTCTGCCGGCGCCGCCTTGCGGCGCTGCAAATTCCTCGACATCGATGACGCGCTCTTCGAGGATACCTTTGCGCTGAACGTCAAGGGAATATTCTACAGCATGCAAGCGATCCTGCCGCACATGCTGAGCAACGGCCATGGCGTGATCGTCAACATGGCAAGCATGGCGCACCGGCGCGGGGGCCCCGGCAGCTCGGCGCACTATGCGGCCGCAAAGGGCGCCGTCGTCTCCATGACGCTCGGGGTGGCGCGCGAGTTCGCGGATCGCGGAATTCGCTGCCTCTCCATTTCGCCCGGACCGATTCGAACGCCGTTCCAGGCTGCGGCGCAGACCTCGCCTGAGCTGCTGCAACGATTCCTCGAAGACGTGCCGATGAAACGCTTCGGCGAGCCGGAGGAGATCGGCGAGCTCGTGCTGTTCATGTGCTCGGATGCATGCGGCTTCATGACTGCCGATACCGTCTATGTGAACGGCGGAGGCGGCTGGCGGTAGTAGATCGTCTCACCGGAAGTCCGGTGACCTCGCCTTCGCCAAGCCGTCATCCTGAGGATGCTCGGCGCAACGCGCAGAGCCTCGAAGGATGACCGGCCACAGCTTGGGCCACCATCCTTCGAGGCTCAATCGCTCCGCTCGCTCACACCTCAGGATGACGGCGTGAGATGAGTATCAAGGGGAGTTTCTAGCGGCGCTTCTTTTTGGACGAGCGGCGATGTCCGAGTGAAAGGCCCATGCTGAAGGCTTTCTGGCGTAGTGCGCCCGCCGTCCGTTTCATGGTCTTCACGACGCTGTTGATGGGCGACTTGTTTTTCGAATGCGACTTGAGTTCGCGTTCGTCTTCCCTGGTCCATGCTCGTCGCACGACGCGTCTTTTCGCCTTCCTGGCCATCGTCTCTTTCTCCATGGTTCGCTGCGCTTAAAGCCGCACCGACCGTATTTTCCTACAACGCTCAGTTTGGTTTTGCTAGATGTGTTTGATCAGCAAGCAGCCCATGCATAGCATATGCCATTATTTCTACAAGTATTTTGTTTCTGAGTGTTTATTTTTTCATAATCCCGGCTGGTGTCGTAAACGAGCAAATCGGTTCGCACGAACAGGCTATAACAAGAATGTCTGCAGCTGATGCGTGTAGAAAGTGTAGCGGTAACGTTCATCTTGCTCCCTCATTCCTGAGCAGGATGATGGCTTGGAGCCTGAAATCGAAAAGGGGGTACCGGTTCGGAAAAGATTATGCTCAAACAATACGCTAGAGCAGACGGCGCTTCGGAGAAAAAATCGTCAGCTGTGGAGACGGCGATAAGGGCGGTAAATGGGCGTCCACATTTTTGCGCGAATGCGTGAGACCACCTCTTCCTCGCTGTCTATTCCTGCGAGACCTTCCTTCTGCGCCTGCAACGCAACGGCGAATGCCACGTCATAGGAAACCTGTCTCAAGTCGGTCACCGGCGGGAGCAAATTTCCGTGTGGATTCGTGCGGCTGGGCGACCGGGATGCCAGCGCTCGCGCCGCTGCCATGAGCATGCCGTCACTGATGCGACGCGCTTGCGCCGCGATGCTGGCAAGTCCGATCCCCGGAAAAACATAGGCGTTGTTGGTCTGATCGACGCGAACGCGCACCCCGTTGCGCATCACCGGCGGAAACGGGCTGCCGGTGCCGATCACGGCCTGGCCGGCCGTCCAGGACATTACGTCGTCCGGAGTGGCTTCCGAACGCGAGGTCGGATTCGACAGGGGGAAGATCACGGGACGCGGAGTCGCCTTCGCGATCGTGCGCACCACATCCTCGCCGAATGCGCCAGGCTGGCCGGACACACCGATCAGCACCGTGGGACGCGCATTGACCGCAACATCAAATAGCCCAATGCGGGCCGGCTCTCGCAGCCGCCACCCCGAAACGGCGTCGCGAGGCTGGGCGAAGGGCCGCTGAAAATCCAAAAGCCCTTCCATTCCCTGCACCAGAAGACCGGGCCGATCGATCAAATAAAAGCGGGATCTGGCATCCGGCTCGGAGAGTCCCTCGGACAGCATCGCCTTGAGCAGGAGCGAGCTGATCCCGATCCCGGCGGAGCCCGCGCCAAGCACGGCAATCCGATGCTCCCTCAGCGGAATGCGGGTGACGTTCACAGCGGCGAGCAGTGTTCCCGCAGTGACCACCGCCGTGCCCTGAATGTCGTCGTTGAAAGTGCAAAGCCGATCGCGGTAACGCGCCAGTAGCCTTGTGGCGTTCCCCAACGCGAAGTCTTCCCACTGCACCAACACATGTGGCCAGCGCGCCATCACGGCGTCCACGAAGGCGTCGACCAGCTCGTCATATGAGGCATCGCGCACCCGGTGATGCCGCCAGCCGACGTAAAGCGGATCGCACAGGCGCTGTTCGTTGTCGGTCCCGACGTCCAGCATGATAGGCAGTGTTGTCGCCGGGTGCAGTCCGCCGCAGGCGCAATAGAGCGCAAGCTTGCCGATGGGAATGCCCATCCCGCCGGCGCCCTGGTCCCCCAGTCCCAAGATCCGCTCGCCGTCGGTCACGACGATCGCTTCTACGTCGTCGAAGCGCGGATTGGCCAGAATGGCCTCGATCCGATGTTTGTGCGGCATGCTGAGAAAGATGCCGCGCGGCTTGCGGAAGGTCTGGCTGAACTCCTCGCAGCCGAGGCCGACTGCGGGCGTGTAGACGATCGGCAGCATGCCTTCGATGTCGCGCAGGAGCACGGCATAGAACAGGGTCTCGTTGGTATCCTGCAAGCCGCGCAGAAAGATATAACGCGACAAGTCGTCAGGGAGCTGCCGGAACGCTTCCAGGCGCCGCGCGACCTGCTCATCCAGCGTCGCAATATTGGGCGGGAGCAAGCCGTGCAGTTCGAATTCGTCGCGCTCCTCGTCGGTGAAAGCCGTGCCCTTGTTCAAAAGCGGATCATTCAGAAGCTCGTAACCGATGAGCCGCGTCTCAACGACTGGCGTTCCGCCCGCTCCCAGCATCCCGCGACCTCCGCGTTGATCTCGGATGATAGCGGACGGATGACAGATTGCAGCAGCTGAAGGAGAGAAAGCCGCTTCCGACGATCTGTGCTTT
>JBEVJT010000077.1:0-4161 GCA_040510075.1 Xanthobacteraceae bacterium
CCTTGGCGGTGACATCAAGTGCGTAGGGGAAGGTCGAGAGCGCCACACCGGCGATGAGCGCGCCCATCTCGCGCGAGAGGTGGAGCCTTGCGCCCAACTCGCCGACCAGGAAACACCAGGCCAGCGCGCCAACCTGGATTAGTTCCGGCGAACGCGCGACTCGCCGGAAAATTGCCGGCAGGAGATACCGGCTCGCGACCAGCGCTGCCGCGACGAGCAGTACCACCCGGACGAGCGATAGAAGCAGGATGTCGGGTGCGAGGTGTTCGAGGTTTGGCTGGACCGCGAGAAAGAGTATCGCCGCGAGATCCTGGAGGACGAGAACGCCGAGCGTGATGCGCCCGGTCAGAGTGTCGAGTTCCTGTTTTTCGTAAAGCACTTTGACGATGATGACCGTGCTGCTGAGGGCGGCGGCCACGCCGAGATACAGTGCGTCCCATTCTCGGCTACCCAGCCCGAAACCACAGAGCCGGAAAAAGAAAACGCCCAAAGTTGCGCCGGTGCAGATTTGCACCAGCGCCGTCAGGGTGATCGAGCGCCCCGCGCTGACGATTTTCTTTAGATCGATCTCGAGGCCGATCATGAAGAGGAGAAAGATGAGGCCGAGTTCCGCGATCGCCCCGATGCTATCGGGCGCTGCGATCAAGCCCGACCCGGCCGGCCCGAGGGCGAAGCCGGCGACGAGATAGGCAAGCAGAATCGGTTGTCGGAATTGTTGCGCGACCAGTCCGAGCAACCAGGCGGCGGCGATGCTGAAAGTAATATCGCGAATGAGTTCGTGCATGAGTCAGCGAAGGAAGGCCACGCGCCGCGAGCAAATGGACAGTTAGCCGCCGCGCAGATCGCGGATTGCAGCCGCGTAATCAGGAGAGTTAAAAATGGATGTGCCGGCGACAAGGATATTGGCGCCACTCTCAATCGAAACGCGGGCGCTCCCGGGGTTGATCCCGCCATCGACTTCGATCTCGTAGTCCATCCCTAACGAGTCACGCAATTCCCGGACGCGTCGCACCTTCTCCATCATTTCCGGACGAAACGATTGACCGCCAAAACCGGGATGCACCGTCATGATAAGGATAAGGTCAAGGTTAGGCAGGTGCGGCTCCACCGTCGCAAAAGGCGTCGCAGGGTTCAAGGTCAGGCCGGCGCGACAGCCGGTTGCGCGAATCAGGCGCAGGGTCTCCGCGACGTCATGCTTCGCCTCCGGCTCGACATGGACGGTGATCGAGTTCGCGCCCGCTTCGACAAAGCGCGGCACGTAGTGATGAGCCCGCTCGATCATGAGATGAACGTCAAGCGGCAGAGTCGTCAGGCCACGAACCAGTTTTACGATCGCGGGGCCAAACGAAATGTTGTCAACAAACTGCCCGTCCATGATGTCGAGGTGTAACCAGTCTGCGCCTGCCGCGACGACGCGGTCCAGGTCGTCGGCCAGATGCCCGAAATCGGCTGCGAGAATGGAAGGGGCGACGATGATTCTTTGCGCGGACATGGCGCCGCGACTTTGAACCAGAGAAGACTTGGCGGTCAACCTCCGGTCAACCTTCGACTTCGTTTTCCCCGCTCGGCATGACGGAGGCCCGTCAAATTCCTTGACGCGGGGTTGGGCCGTTCCAAGATACATGGTTTTTCGCCTGTCCGGACGCGCGGCACAACTTTCGCTTCCGAAGAGTCGGCCGGCGCAATTCTAAGGCTTCTCTCATGTTTAATAGACTTTTCGGTTGGTTCTCCAGCGACATCGGCATCGATCTCGGTACTGCTAACACGCTCGTTTACGTCAAGGATCAGGGTATCGTCCTGCGCGAGCCATCCGTCGTAGCGGTGCAGGCCGGCACTTCCAAGGTGCTGGCCGTCGGCGACGAGGCAAAACGCATGCTCGGCCGTACTCCGGCCAACATCGTCGCCGTTCGACCGCTCAAGGACGGCGTGATCGCCGACTTCGAGGTAACCGAGGCGATGCTCCGCCATTTCATCACGAAGGTGCACAACAGTCGCGTCCGCGCCCGTCCCCGGGTCGTGATCGCAGTTCCATCGGGCATTACTGAAGTCGAAAAGCGCGCGGTCCGCGAATCTGCCACGCATGCCGGCGCGCGCGAGGTTTACCTGATCGAGGAGCCGATGGCCGCAGCGATTGGCGTCGGTCTTCCGGTGCAGGATCCGGCCGGCAACATGATTATCGACATTGGCGGCGGGACGACGGAAGTCGCGCTGATTTCGCTTTCCGGCATCGTTTTCAGCCGCAGCGTGCGGGTGGCGGGTGACGAGCTTGACGAAGCGATTGTGCAATATATGAAGCGGGCTTACAACCTCATGATCGGCGAGCGCACCGCGGAGGAGATCAAAATCAAGATCGGGTCCGCTTATCCGAGCGAGAAGGAAACGAGCGTGGAAGTCAAAGGACGCGATTTGGTCGCCGGCTTGCCCAAGACGCTGACGATTACGTCGCAGGAAGTGCGTGAGGCTTTGCTCGAACCGATCTCGACGATCGTCGACTCGGTGCGCATCACCCTTGAGCGATGCCCGCCGGAACTGTCCGCCGATCTAGTCGATCGCGGGCTGGTGCTCGCAGGCGGCGGCGCGTTACTGCGCGGATTCGACCGCCTCTTGAGCGAAGAGACCGGGTTACCGGTGCACGTGGCTGAGGATCCCTTGAGCGCGGTTGCGGAAGGTACCGGCAAATGCCTGAACGAAATCAAGTTTCTCCGCCAAGTCGCGACCGCCGATCGGCAGTGGCGGCAGTGAAGGCGTTGCCAATTGCCAGAGGCCAATTGCCAATTGGAGACCGCTGGCACTCGTTAGGGAAAATGCTTTGTGATTTCAATTGGCAATTGGCCTTTGGCAATTGGCAATCCCCATGAACCGGAGCAGCATCGTCGCGATCGTTCTCTTCGCCGCGGCTCTCCTCGCGCTCCTTAGCATCGGACCGCAGGCCACACGGAAGATCCAGGCGACGTTTTTCCAAACCATCGCACCATTCCTCAAGACGGGATCGGGTTTGGAGCGGCAGATTACCTCGGTGCGCAGCGGCTTGAAGTCCCTCGAAGAACTGGAGCGCGAAAACTCCTCTCTGCGGGTGGAGAACCGCTCGCTAAAAGCAACCAACGAAGCCTTGCGCGATGTCGAACATGAGGTAAACCGCCTCCGTCACGCACTCAACTACCGCGAACGCTCGCTCTTTCGCCTCGTGCCCGCGGAGATCGTCTCGCGTGATTCTTCCACTTGGTGGCGAACGGTTACGATCAATCGCGGCGAAGAGGACGGTCTCGCACCGGAGATGCCGGTGCTGACCGACGAGGGTCTGGTCGGACGCACGACGACGGTGAGCGCAAACATTGCCGTCGTCCTCCTCGTCTCGGACGAAAACTGCCGTGTTGCCGCGAGCGTGGAGGGGACGCGCGAGCAGGGGATCGTGACTGGTGAGCGTGTAGCTGGCAGTGCCTCGCCGCTGCTCGATCTAAATTTTCTTTCGAAACAGGCGCAGTTGAAGCCGGGGCAGAAGGTCTATACCTCAGGCGTCGGCGGCGTCTTTCCCTCCGGGCTTTTTGTCGGGGCCGTCCGCAGCTTTCAAATCCGCGGCCTCGATGCCCAGGCCAAGCTTGTCCCGGCGGTCGACCTGGCGAAGCTTGAGGACGTCTTCGTCGTGATTGGGCGCAAGTAACGGAGGAAAATCCAAGATCCGAATGTCGAAATCGTTCTCATGATTTTCTTCCTCATCCTCGTCGTGCTCGTTTTCGTCGCGCAGATCGCCGAGATCTTCATCCCGCCGCTCGACTGGATGTTTAACGCCCACGTTTACATCGTGCCGGTGATCGTCTTTTGCGGCGCCATGGCACTGCCGTTTCCGCTTATGCTTTGTCTCGCTTTTGTCGCCGGTTTCCTATGGGACGCGATGACCGTTCAGGTTCTCGACGCGAATGTTGAAATCTCCTTCGGATGGTCGATACTCCTCTACGCGGTGCTCGCCGCCATCATGCACGGACTCAAGCCCTTGTTTCTTCGGGGTCGATGGGAGGTGCATTGTGTTCTTAGCGGCGTCTGTACGTCTCTCATTCTCCTCGCACAATATTTAATGATCTCGTTTCGGCGCGGCTCCATCCTTTTTAACCGCGAAGTTTGGTGGCAAATTGGCGGACCCGGTCTCCTCGCCATGTTGATGGCGCC
>JBEVJT010000078.1:0-4604 GCA_040510075.1 Xanthobacteraceae bacterium
AATCAGCCGCCGTTCACAGTGGCGGTGAAGGCGGACAGCCCGATCAAGTCGCCCAAGGATTTCGAAGGCAAAACGCTTGGCGGCGCTGCCAATGACGGCGCGCTTAAACTCTTTCCCGCATTCTGCAAAGTCGCACAGATCGACTGCAGCAAAGTGAAGATCACCAACATGCAACCCAATCTGCGCGAGCAGATGCTCATGCAGGGCCAGGTCGACGGCGTTTTCGGCTACGTCAACACGATCCGGTTTTCGGCGAAGCTCATGGGGGTCGAGGAGAAGCAACTCCGCTACATCAATTTCGGCGATTACGGCATGGACCTTTATTCGAACGGGATCATCGTCTCGAAGAAGCTCGTAGCGGACAACCCGGAAGCGGTGCGCGGGCTCGTCCGTGCCATCAACAAAGGCGTGATCGATACGATCAAGGATCCGGATGCCGCGGTCACGGCGGTCGCCAAACGCGAGGCGCTGATAAAAATTCCCGTCGAGCGCGAGCGGCTCGATGCCACACTGCGGGAGGAAATGAATCACCCAGAGATTGCGAAAATCGGGCTCGGCAATGTGGATATCGCGAGACTGAAGAAGTCGATCGGCATTCTGGTCGAGGCTTATGCGCTGCCCCGCACGCCCGCTGTGGAAGAGATTTTCACACCCGCCTTCGTACCGCCCATTGAGGAGCTGCCGAAAAAGCCGTTTTGAGGTTATTAGCTGGACCACAACGAAGCGTCATCCTGAGGTGCTCGGCGCAAAGCGCCGAGCCTCGAAGGATGAGGACCGCTATCCTTCGAGGCTCGCTCGCGCCTCAGGATGACGGAGAACGAAAGAAGCTCGAATGGATTTGAAGCTTGTCGGACGCGTGGCGTTGATTACCGGGCCTGCAAAGGGAATGGGTGCGGCGATCACGCGGGCTTTTGCGGCGGAAGGCGCGCATCTGGCGCTCATTGGCCGCGATACCAAGGCAATCGCGCCGGTGGCCGATGAGGCGAGCGCAAAAGGCGCGCAAGCCATCGTGGTGCCGTGCGACATCACCGATCCGGCGCAGTGCGACTCCGCCGCCCAGAAAACCAAGGACGCATTCGGGCGCATCGATATTCTTGTCAATGTTGCCGGCGGCTCCGGACCGGTGGGCAAAAGCGGCGTCGAGACCACGCCCGCGGAATTCGACGACATCATCGCGATTAATCTTGCCGGGTGCTTTCACACCATGCGCAGCGTGCTCCCCATCATGATCGCGCAGCGCTACGGCAAGATCGTCAATGTCGGAGGCACCTTCGGCATGCGCGGCCGCGCCGGCCGCATGAGCTATTCCGCCTCGAAGTGGGGCCTGCGCGGAATGACCAAGAGCTTCGCGCTCGAAGTGGGCGCCTACAACATCAACGTCAACTGCGTCGCGCCCGGCATGGTCGATGGGCCGCGGTTCCGCGAGAAGGTTTGCGCCGACATGGCTGCGCGCCTCGGCATAACAAGAGAAGAAGCCGCCGAGCGCCACGCGAGCGAATACGCGCTCAGACGTGTGACCGCCGATTTCGACGTCGCCAGCGCGTGTCTGTTCCTGGCGAGCGATGCTTCGCGCCAGATCACCGGAATTGATCTTCCGGTCGACGGCGGCTGGGCAATGCTATGAGCCAAGCCGGCAGCACGGTTGCCGACCTGGTCATTCGCGGCGGCACGGTTGTGGCGCCTGACTGCGTCATGGATGCATCGGTCGCCATCAAGGACGGCGTTATCGTTGCGGTGGGCAACGAAAGCGTAATGCCGTCCGCGCGCGAGACGCTGGATGCGCGCGGCCTGCACGTGCTCCCGGGCGCCATCGACGTTCACGTGCATTTTCGCGACCCCGGCTACCCGCACAAGGAGGATTTCGCGAGCGGCACCGCGGCGGCGGCAATGGGCGGCGTCACCACCGTATTCGACATGCCCAACACCATCCCTCCCACCGGCACCCCGGAAGCGCTTGCCGCAAAGCAGAAGATTGCCGCCGAGAAGGCGCACGTGGATTTCGGGCTCTATGGGCTCCTTGGCGAGGATACGATCGAGCACGTGCCTGCGCTCATCGAAGGAGGCGTCGTCGCGTTCAAGCTCTATATGGGCAATACGTTTGGAAGGATTCCATCGCCCTCGACCGGGGGCATGCTCGAGGCGTTCGAAACCGTGGCGCCGACCGGCAAGCGCATTTCGCTGCACGCGGAAGAAAACTCCACCATGGAACGGCGCGAGACGCGCCTGCGTGCGGCGGGAAGGCGTGAGCCGCTTGCGCATCTTGCGTCGCGCCCTGCGGTAGTGGCGATCGAAGCGGTCAGCCGCGCCGTCGTGCTCGCGGAATGGACCGGCGCGCGCGTGCACATCCTGCACATATCCTCTTCCGACGAGTTGCGCCCGCTGCGCGAAGCCAAGGCGCGCGATGTCGACATCACCGGTGAAACCTGTCCGCATTACCTGATGCTCTCGAGCGCGGAGTACGAGCGCTTCGGCGGAATCATCCGCGTCAACCCTCCGGTGCGCGAGAAACATCATCAGGAGTCGTTGTGGAGCGCGCTGCTCGACGGCACCATCGATGTCGTTGCGACCGATCATGCACCCCATTCGCCCGAGGAAAAGACGCGCAATGACATTTTCAGCGTCGATGCGGGATTTCCGGGCGTCGAGACGCAGATGTCGCTGATGCTGAGCGAGAGCAATGCGGGGCGGTTTGTCATCTGTGACTATGTGCGATGGTCCGCTGCAAACCCGGCGAAGATTTTCGGCCTCTATCCGCGCAAAGGCGCGATCCTTCCGGGCTCCGATGCTGACCTCGCCGTGGTTGATCTCAAACGGCAGTTGATCATCGACGATCAGAAACTGGCGACCCGTTCCAAGATCACACCCTGGAACGGCCGGCGCGTGCAGGGATTGCCGATCCACACATTGGTGCGCGGACGCTTTGTCATGCGCGATCGCGCGCTCGCCCCCGACACGCGCGGTTGGGGCCGCTCCGTTCACTCGCTGCAAAAAATGCCGCCTCCTCGCGTCCGCCATGGGTCGGAGACGATGGCGGCGGTGCTGAGCGGTCCCTAACCGTCGCTCTGAGCCGATTCCCGATGTTATTGACGCGATCTGACCTAACCCGCTCATTCCCGCGCATGCGGGAATCCAGGAAGGACTGGATCCCCGCTTTCGCGGGGACGAACGGAGAGTAGCTTCGATGCTGCTGCCCAATCCCGCCCATAGCGTCCACTCCGAAGCGGCGAGCGAGCCGTTCGTAAAGCTGGAAAAAGTAACCTTCACCTACGGCATGGGTGCGCGCTCGGTGCGCGCGCTGGAAGAAACCGATCTGAGCATCGACAAAGGCGATTTCATTGCGCTCGTCGGCCCCTCCGGTTGCGGCAAGTCGACGATCCTCAAGCTTGTCACCGGGCTCCTGCGCGCGAGCAGCGGCTGGGTGTTTGTCGCGGGGCGCGAGGTGGGGGCCGAGCCCGTGCGCGTCGGCATGGCGTTTCAGAACCCCACGCTGCTGCCATGGCTCAAGCTGCGAGAGAACGTGATGCTGCCGCTCAAGATCGTGCCGCCCTTCCGTCAGCAATATCGCAACAAGCGCAAGACCGAGTTCACCGATCGCATCGAAACGCTGCTGGCGCAGGTCGGGCTCAAGGGCTTCAGCGACAAGTACCCCTGGCAGCTTTCGGGCGGCATGCTGCAGCGCGCCTCGCTCTGCCGCGCGCTCATCCACGAGCCGCAGCTCCTCATGCTGGATGAGCCGTTCGGCGCGCTCGATCAATTTACGCGCGAGGAGCTGTGGGCGATCATGCAGGAGCTGTGGATGACGCACCGGCCCACCGTGCTGCTCGTCACCCACGATCTGAAGGAGGCAGGCTATCTCGCCAACCGCATCTGCGTGATGCAGGCGCGCCCTGGCCGCATCATCGACGAGAGCGTCGTGCCGTTTCCGCGCCCCCGCACGATCGACATGTCGTATCACGCGGATTTCGTCGATCTGACCCATCGCTTGCGCGCGCTCATCGTTGGCGCGCGCCCGGACAAGGAGACCGTTCAGTGAACCCGCAAATGCGCCGGCGCATGGCCTCGGCCGCGCTGATAATCGGCTTCTTCGTCGCCTGGGAGCTGTTTTGCCTGATGTTCGGGGTGAAGGAAATCGTGCTCCCGCGCCCGACGCAAATTCTCTCAACCCTGTGGCTGCAGCTGCCCGGTATCATGCCGCATGCGGCGCAGACGCTTTACACGACCATCGTCGGGTTCGCGCTTGGAATCGTGTTCGGCGTGTTGTTGGGCGCGTTCATCGGCTCCTCACGGCTTGCCTATGATGTCGCCTATCCTCTCCTCATCGGCTTCTCCAGCATTCCCAAAGTCGCGGTGGTGCCGATCTTCGTCTTATGGTTCGGCGCCGGTACGGTCCCGGCGGTGCTCACCGCCATGGCCCTGTGCATCTTCCCCATCGTCGTGAACGTGGCGACCGGCCTCGCCACCACCGAACCCGAACTCGAAGACGTCATGCGCGCGCTCAAGGCGAGCCGCCTCGACATTCTCCTCAATGTGGGGCTGCCGCGCGCGATGCCGTACTTTTTTGCTTCGCTCAAGGTCGCGGTGACGCAGGCTTTCGTCGGCACGGT
>JBEVJT010000079.1:0-5334 GCA_040510075.1 Xanthobacteraceae bacterium
GTGGTCGTGCATCCGCAACACCCCGACACCGCCTGGTTCGTTCCCGAGATCAAGGACGAGAAAAGAATTCCGCGCGAGGGCAAGCTCGCCGTCACGCGCACGCGCGACGGCGGCAAGAGCTTCGACGTGCTCAACCGCGGGCTTCCGCAATCGCACGCCTACGATGTCGTGTACCGGCACGCGCTCGCGCTCGACAAGAAGGGCGAGCGCCTCGCATTCGGCTCGACCACGGGTGGACTGTGGGTGAGCGAGAATCAGGGCGACAGCTGGACCTGCGTTACGCATACATTGCCGCCGGTTTATGCGGTGCGCTTTGCGTGAGATTGCGCCGCTTGGTGCGGCTATGCCGCTGCTGTCCGCGATCCGTAGTGGCGGGGAGCTACAAGTCGCACTGGACGACGTCGCTGTTTCTCTGGCCGATGCGGCGACACCGCTCGCCCTACGATGTTTCGTATGGGGGGCGAAAGTTACGAGTGTTTCCCGGCGTGCTGAGCCCGCGCTATGACTGGTCCGGCAAATTCGGCGTGGAGTGCCTGCCACCGACAGCGGGAAAATCATTTCTTGAAATCGGCCCGGGCTGCGGCATAGTTTCGCTGTTTGCCGCTTTGGCCGGCGCGCGAATGGTAGTTTCGGTCGAGGTATCGCCCGTCGCCGTCTGTAACACCAAGTGCAATTTTGATCGGCATGGGCTCTCCAATGCGCATGTCGTTCGAGGCGATCTGTTCGATTGCATTTCCGGCCAGTTCGACATCATCTTTTTCAATGCCCCGTTTCACGGCAGCCCTGCCGGGGACTGGCTCGAGCGCGCAGTCTGCGACGAGGATTACGATGCATTGAAGAGATTCATTGCAGGAGTACGTGCCCGCTTGACTGCCGACGGGGTCGTGATGCTTGGATATTCGAAAATAGGGGATGAGGGGCTGCTGCACAGCGAGCTCGATCGCGCCGGCCTCTCGGTTGCGAGCTGTCGTGAGAGAAGGAAATGGGGCTATAGCTGCCGCTATTACGTGTTGCGCGTCGGCTCGTCGCCAGCTCCTCCTGACCGTTGAGCCATCCCCCGGTGACACAGGACGAATATCGCAGCACAATGAGCCCGTGATCCGACAAGGGCTTCTCCGCTGCAAAATCAGGTAGAGCATTTAGCGAGCCGGTTTGCGCCCGCTCGCGTGTTGGCTGCCGGATGGCAGGCAAGCGGAAGAGTTTTGCGCAGCATCATAGGCTTTTCCGTCTTCCTCGCCGCCTGGGAGATCCTCGCCTCCGCAGGCCTGATCAACGCCGTGTTGCTTCCATCGCCGAGCACGCTCCTCGTGGCCGCCGGCCAACTCATGCTCAGCGGAACCCTCTTCCGCCACGTTGCCGCAAGTATCGAGCGGGTGCTCGTTGGCTTCGCGCTCGCGGCACTCGTAGGGCTGGCGCTCGGGGTCGTTCTCGGGTGGTTTCGAACGCTTGCCGATTTCACCAAACCCCTCGTAGAGGCGCTGCGTCCGATTCCTCCCATCGCCTGGACCCCGCTCGCCATTCTCTGGTTCGGCGTGGGCAATGCGCCGAGCTACTTTCTCGTCTTCGTCGGCGCTGTTTTTCCGGTGTTCGTCAGCACCTATTCGGCGGTGCGCAACATCGAGCGCACGCAGATCAATGCTGCCCTCTGCCTCGGCGCCACGCCGAGCATGCTGATCTGGGACGTGCTCATCCCAGGCGCCCTTCCGGTGATCTTTCCGGGACTGAGAATAGCGCTCGGGGTCGGATGGATGTGCGTGGTCGCGGCCGAGCTGATCGCAGCCCAGTCGGGCCTGGGCTACATGATCCAACAAAGCCGGCTCCTTTTGCAGACCCAGTTTGTCGTGACCGGGATGGCGGTCATCGGGCTCATCGGCTTCGCCATGAACGCGGTGATGACTGCAATCGAACGCAGACTGGTGCCCTGGCAGGAATCCTCAAAATCCGTTTGACGCGCCCATGCCGTTGAAAGTGGATCATGTCTCGAAAAGCTTTGCGCTGCGCGGCCGCGCTGGGCTGCTCCACGTGCTCGATGACATCAATCTTGAGGTCGAGCAGGGTGAGCTTGTCGTTCTGCTGGGTCCTTCCGGTTGCGGGAAATCGACGCTGCTCAACATCGTCGCGGGCTTCATCCCGCCCAGCGCAGGGAGCATTCTGCACGATGGCGTGCAGGTCTCGAAGCCCGATCGTCGGCGTACCGTCGTGTTTCAGGATTATGCTCTGTTTCCCTGGATGACCGTTCAGCGGAATGTTGAATTCGGGCTCAAGGCGCAGGCGGTCGAGCCCGCCGAGCGCGCGCGCATCGCACGCGCTTTTCTTGCGCTGGTGAAGCTCACCGGGTTCGAGGACCGCTACCCTTATGAGATCTCGGGCGGCATGAAGCAGCGCGCCGCCATTGCGAGGGCCCTCGCACCGGATCCCGACATCCTGCTGATGGACGAGCCTTTCGGCGCGCTCGACGCGCAGACGCGCGTGCTCCTGCAGGAGGAGCTTGCTCGTATCGTTGCGGCGGCGAAGCGCACAGTTCTGTTCGTCACCCATAGCATCGAGGAAGCGGTATTTCTTGCCGATCGTATCGTGGTCATGAGCTCGCATCCGGGCCGCGTGCGCAGTATCCACAATGTGACGCTGCCGCGCCCGCGCACCGCAAAGACGCGATCGCTTCCCGATTTCATCGCGCTTACGCAGGAGCTGTGGGATTCGCTCAAGCCAGAGTGGCGCGATGAAGAGGAAACCGCTCGAGCTCCCGCGCACGAATTGATCTCGCATTGAAGGAGAATGCAAGTGGCTAATTCACCAACGCGCTTCGCTTCCATCTTCGCTCTAGCGCTTGCTCTGGCGCTCGTTCACGCGAGCGTCGCCCGTGCGCAGGATACAATTTCGATGCGCATCGGGTGGCAGCCGACGACGACGGTCGAGGCGCAGATCGCGCACGTGTTACAGAAAACCGACATTCTCGAGCGCAATTCGTTGAAGGGCCAGTTCACGATGTTCTCCTTCGGCCCGGCAGTGAACGAGGCGCTCGTATCGGGCGCACTCGATGTGGGCTTCATCGGCGACATGCCTTCCGTTTCACTCGCGGCGGTGAACGCCCCCATATCCGTCATCGGGCGCCAATCCGTTTTCCGTGGCGCGATTGTCGCGTCGACGAAATCGGACATCAAGCAGCTCGCTGATCTCAAGGGCAAAAAACTGCACGGGCCGGTGGGAAGCTCGATCTATCTTGCTGCGCTCGCGATGCTCGAGAAGGCAAATCTCAAGCCCGGCGGTGATGTGGAAATCACCAATATGGGATTTGCTGATCTCTCGGACGCCATTCGCGCAGGGAAGATCGAGGCAGCCTTCGTCTGGGATCCTTGGGTCGAGAATTTTGTCGAGAAGGGGCTCGCGCACGTGGTTGCCGAGGACACCGGGCTCACCATGGTCATTCCCATGCAGAACGAATTCAAGAAGGCGTACCCCGCGGCGGCAGAACGTTTCCTGCGCGCACACAAGGAAGCGCTGCTCTACGCCGCGGCCCACCGCGAGCAGGCCAATGCGTGGTTTTCCGAGCCGGAAGTCGCGCGCCAGCTGAGCAGGGCCGTGGTGGAGAAAACCACCGCCTACGACCCCCAATGGTCGGCCAAGAGTCTGAGCGACATTCGCGTGTCATTCTCGGATGCTGAACTTGCGCGCTATCTTGGTCTCGCTAAACGCGCGGGCGAGCTGAAGATCTACCCGGTGGCTCCCCAGCTCGAGCATAAACTCGATCTCGCGGCGGCGAAGAAGGTCGATGCTGAAACTTGGAATTTTGATCCGAACGCCGTGAAGGTGAAATGACGTCAAGCGGGTGTGGCCGACTGGGCCGGGTTCGGACAGAAAGCCGGTGCGCTACTCAGCGGCGGGGAGAAGCTTTTCGGCGATCTCTGCGGGTATGGGCGCGTTCCACGGCGCGGCGCGGCGGCGTTCGGCGTCGACCTCCATCCAGTAGCGCTGCCAATCATTTGAAGGTCCAATGCCGTCCATGCTTGCCGGCCCGCGGATGGCGCGCGCACTCGCGGGATCGAGAAACATCATCGGCCTCCCGCCCGACGCCGCCGTCTCGATCTCCCGCTTGAGCATCCGCCGATACTGCACAATGCCCTTGTCGGAGCTGCCGAGATGCTCGCGCGTGCGGTTCTGGATCGGTCCCATGGACTCGACGGCCCACTGGTCGTGCACGTTGATGTCATCGCCCATGCCCGTGTAGGTCTGCGTCGCCTGCTCGCGCGGATCGAAGCCGTAGTCGTTCTCTTTGTTGCGGCGCGGCTTGTAGTCGGGCAGCTGGTAGAGCTCCAGGCGCTGCTCGCGCATGCGCTTCTTGTCGACCGGATCCGAAAAGCTGGTGAAGATCGCATACCAGTAGGAATGCGTGTCATCGACCGGCACGTGCCATTGCGTGATCGTCATCTCCTGGCTGAGCGGAATGACGATGCCGTGCGGAAACAGCTGGTTGGTCACGCGCACATGGCTGCGTTTCTCGTCGATCTGCCGCAGCGTAACAAGCCGCAAGCCGTATTCGGTCTGCTCGACGTTGATGGTTGGCCGCTCGTGCTGGCGCAGGATCTCCGTCATAGGCAGATCGCTGCCCGCAGAAGCGTCGCGGAACTGCCGTCCGTAAGCACCGGAAACGCTTTCGTCCTCGAAGAAACGATGCAGAAACGAAGCATGCGCGGGATCGATCCCCACTTCCAGGGCCTGCAGCCAGTTGCATTCGAGATAACCCTTGAACGCGAAGGTGTGGCTGTCGGGCGCAACGAAACAGTCGAGGTCTGCAAATGCTGGCGGCTCGCCCTCGCCCAGATAGGTCCACAGAATGCCGTTGCGCTCGACCACCGGGAAAGCGCGCTGCTTGATGTTCTTGTGCATCGGCGAGCTTGCGGGCTCTGCGGGCGTTTCCAGGCACTGTCCATCGGGTGCGAAAAGCCAGCCATGAAAAGAACAGCGTAACCCACGCGCTTCGGCGCGGCCGAAGGCGAGGTCAGCGCCGCGGTGAGGGCAATTGCGATCCATCAAGCTGCATGTCCCGCCTGCGTCGCGAAACAGCACGAAATTTTCGCTGAGGAGACGAACGGGCCTGATCGGCCGCGGACCTGCGAGCTCTTCAGCGAGCGCCGCGGGTTGCCAGTACGTGCGCATCAGCTTGCCCGCCGGCATGCCTGGGCCGATGCGGGTGAGGAGATCGTTCTGCTCCTGGCTGATCATGGCATTCCTCCGCCCGGCTGTTCCTACACGCTGATAGTGCTGTAGGGTGATGCCGACAAGACCGCATCTCGCTCCGTCGCATCGAATGATGACGTCTCATGAATCGGGCCAGGC
>JBEVJT010000080.1:0-32113 GCA_040510075.1 Xanthobacteraceae bacterium
TCAAGAATCGAACGGATGCTTGACCAGGCGGCTCAATGCGAGCGCTTGGTGACGAACGCCCGCGACGGGGAGATCTCTGGCATATATTCTGATCTTGCCTATCAATGGCGCGAGCTGGCGCGACAGGCCGAGCAGCTTGAAAGTGAACGCAGAATAGTTTTCCAGGTGTGACGATAATGTCGTACTCGATCTTATCGAGTTCCCAATGGAGCCGGTGCTGACAATACGCTGCAGAGTTCCTATGTGTTCAGGATGAGTAGAGCGTTCGTAAACGAAGATACCTTTGTCGACGATGTCCCGGATCGACCGATCTCGCCGCATCCGAACTATGTCACGAGAGCCGGACTAGCGCAGATCGACATTGAGCTTGAGGCCGCGCACCGCGCGTACGGAGATGCTCAGGCGAGCGGCGATCGAGAGGTTCTCGCCAAAGCGGCAAGAGATCTCCGGTACTGGAAGGCCCGACGTGTCAGCGCGCGGCTGGTCGTGCCCGATCCGGGCATCGGACTCGTGCAGTTCGGCAGCACTGTGACGTTCGTGCGCGACGACGGTCGCGAACAGACCTTCCGTATTGTCGGGGAGGACGAAGCTACCCCGTCGGCGGGCACCATTTCCCATGTATCTCCTCTTGCCGAAGCGCTGCTTGGCAAGGCGATCGGCGCGATCGTCAGAGCAGGCGCAGGCGATGCCGAGATTGTAGGGATCGAGCAAGAGACCGGTTCGAAGGCTGCCGTTCCCGACTGACTGCCACTCTCTTCAGGGACAACAACGGAGCTTAACCGGAAATGTCCAGTTCGGACAGTTTCTTCTTTGCAATCGCAATGCGCCGCGCCGCCTCTTCGAAGTATTCTGCATAGCCTGGTTCTTCGAGGCGGCTAAAATCCAAAATATAATAATTGCCGCGCTTTTGCACCCACCCGCTAAGCTTCAGCTCTTCAAGGATCCGCGCCGCAGTTGCGCGCGGCATCTCTATATTACGCGAAAGACTCGCAAGCGTGAGCGGTCGCCCACGCAATTGGGCGTATCCCAACGCCGCGCCCACAAGGATGAACCTGTGTGCTTGAGGCAGTTTGTATTCCGGAAAGAAAATGGAAGCCCCTAGGCGTCGCAACGCCCACATCATGTCGGCGATTACGAGGACAGCATCTTGGTGACGGTGCCGCGGTTTCATTGGCCCCCCCTGCGTTCGAGGGCTTGGTCTTCTTTGGCTGGAGCAAGCTGGGTCACGTCGATATAGCTCCTTTAGGCCCCCGTGGCATCGCGGCAGACACTTTTCCAATCGGCGACCCTTTCTGGTTCTAACCAACTACGAACCTCTGCTACGTTGTCTATCTCCAGAGACGTAAAGACGTGGACAATTGCCGAACGGGCTTGCAGCAAACTAACCTCTTCGTCGGCATATGCCTGAAGAATAGTATCCATCAGTTGATCAAGTTTCCTGTGCTCGGATTCCGTTAGATCCATGACGCAATGACCTGTTGCCCGGTCGGCTCTTTTATTCGCGCGTGAGCGGACATGGGCGATGTTTGGTTGCAGCTTACCCCTATCTCGAGGTCGTGAGCGGTTCCATTCCGCTGTTCCTGATTGCCTCGGAAGCGCGCGCGGAAGCAAGAAACTCGATCAATCGTTTAGAAGCTTCAATCTCTCCCGCGCCGGCCACGACGGCGGCTGAAAACACCTGGACGAACTGGATCTCTGATGCGATCCTGCCTGCGAAGTCGACGCCTGCCGCGTGCACGATTTCGCTGACCGGCATGACCGCAAGATCCGCGCCTCCTGCGGCAACCATGCTGGTTGCCTCCGAGCCGCGCGGCGTCACCTTGACGTTGACCTTGTCCGCGATGCCGAGCCGCGGAAAAAGATCGGTCGTAAGCCAGATCCCGCTGGTGCTTCCGGGGATGGCGACGGTTTTGGCCTTGAGCAGGACTTGTTTGAACGCCTCGACGGTGCTCACGTCGGGCCTCGGAGTCCCCGCCCGCACCGCCACGCCGAGGGGCACTCGCGCAAGATCCACGTCCGTTCCGGTGGCGATCCTGTTCGCGGCGATCAGCTCGCTGAGGCCCTCCCTCGAGAGGATCACCACGTTGGCAGGCACGCCGCGAGCGAGCTGAGCGGCAATCGTTTGCGGCCCTGCTCCCTGCGATGCGCCCGACCCGGTCGTTATCTTGATGCCGCTCGTGCGCTCGAATTCCGGCAACAGCTGCTCGTACGCGCCACTGAACCCGCCTGATATCAGAACGTTCAACTGCGCCGACGCCGTGATTGGACAAAACAGCAGCGTGGCAAAGGTGACGTATGAGAAAGTGTTCATGATGGGCTCCCTCGCGGCGGCCCGACGACGGATTACTTTTCTGGTTCGGTCTTGTCGTTCGGCGGCGACTTCTGCCCGCGCCATTCGTAAGCGAGGCCGGCAGCGATCAGCGCCACTACCGCAAGCGAGCCCAGCCTGCGCCAGCCGATCCCGTCAGCCATCTGCAGCCCTGCGGCGACAAGCTTGGGATCGAGCCAAGCTGCATTGGCGGCCTTCTGCTCGGCAAGCTCCGTCCGCGCGCGCGCGATGTTGCGTGCCCGCGTCGCGAAGCAGAGCGCGGCAGCAATGAGCGCGACGAGGAAAAAAATTCCGCCAAGAACCAGGCCGGCCACGACGGGGTGGTAGCGATCAGCAAGCCAAAGAAATGCGGCTACCGTGAAAAGAATGAAGGCAAGCGCGGCGGCCAATGCCGCAACCGCGCCCCAGATGACCGCATTGGCGCTCAACCCGGCGCGGGATTGCGCGTTCAGCGCGAGATAGCGAAACCAGCCCCCCATCACTCGTTCCGAATATTACCGCCTCCAGATCGCGCCCAGGATGAAACCGGCCGCAGCCGCCAGCGCGAGCGTGGTGTAGGGCCGCTTGCGCAAGGACTCGTCAACGGCATTGAGCACGTTCTTGCCAACCTCTCCCATCGCATCCACCGCATCCTGGCCTTTCGCCGCAGCATCCGAAACGACACTTTCGACGTTCGAACGCGCATGCTCCGACCCCGCGCTCCCTTTCGAAGCGAGCGCTTCTGAGAGCAACCGGACTACGTCATTCCGCAACGCTTCGAAATGGGCGCGAATATCTGCAGCGGGATCCGAACCAGCTGTCTCCGCGACGCTCTCTTTGGCTTCTGATGCGTTCTCGCGAAGCGCCTCGCGCATCGAGGTATTCGACATCTGATTTGCTCCGCGCTGAGGGGCTCGGATATTCGCGCCCGGCCCAATCGGACGCAAGAGAAAACTCCGCTTGGTCAGGGCGGCAACCGGCTCTCGTCCGGAGGAAAGAGATGGTGGAGCGCGATCACGCCGATCATGGTCAGCGGGACGGCCAGGAATGTACCCATCGGGCCCCACAGCCAGGACCAGAACGCAAGGGCGAGCAGAACCGCGAGGGGGTTGAGTGTGAGATGCCGGCCGAGCAGGGTTGGCGTGATGAATTGCCCTTCCAGTGTCCCGACGGCGACGAAAGCGGCCGGCGGAAGCAGCGCGTAGCCAAGGGAGGGGAAGGTGACGAGCGCGACCCCGAACAGGACTATGGTTGTGCAGGCCGCACCCACATAGGGAACGAAGTTGAAAACAGCGGCCATGAGACCGAACAAAACAGGTGACGGGTACCCGAATAACCATGCGCCGAGACCGACGACTATGCCAAGGCCCACATTCACCACCGTCACAATCGCGAGATAGGCGGCAAGACTGTGCTCGACCTCGTTGACGATGCGCATGAAGCGAAGCTTGGCGTCGCGCGTGGTGAAGAATGAGACCATATAGCGCCGGAAATCGAGCTGTGCAGCGAGGAAAAAGATCAAGACGACAAAAAAGAGCACGAGCTGGGTCACGGCAGGCGTGACGTAGGCAATCAGCGGCGTGACCACGCCGAGCTGAGAGGATTCCACGGCAACGGAGGCACTCCCGGGGGGTGCAAACACTTTTTCCAGTTCGCGCAGCGCGGCCAGCGGACGATCGAGCACGTAAAGCTTTTGTCTGATGCTCGCTCCGATTTCCGGCGCGCGGGCAATCAACTCGGCCGTCGGCTTGGCCAGCAAGGTCACCGCGCTACCTGCAAAAATGAGGATGCCGGCTCCGAGGAGAATTGCCGTGATCCAGGGGGAAATCCCATGGCGCGCGCCAACCTTGACGAGCGGAGCAAGGGTCGTGCCGATCACGAGCGCTGCCGCAATGGGCAACAGCAAAGGCCGGCAGATGTAAAAACATGCTCCGAGCAGAATAATAAATACGCCGACCGTCGAGACCTGGGCAGCGGAAGCCCAGACGTCCCCCAGCCCCTCGCCCGCCTCTCGTTCTTTATCGTTATCGTTCAGCTGGAGCACCGGCGTCCTTTGACGCGGGCGAGGTTACCACAGCGCTCGCCGCGTTTACGCATCAACGCGGCTTTCTCCCTTCGGGTTCCTTTGTGTGCGGGGCCTGCGCTGGCGAGCGTGGGAGCGATCTGCTACCGAGACACCGCATTCATGCAGCTATAACAATGACCGACGTCGGGCGCGATTACAGCGAGACGTTATTCCTGCCGAAGACGGATTTTCCCATGCGCGCCGGGCTGCCACAGCGCGAGCCGGAGATCCTTTCGCGCTGGCAGCGGCTTGGCCTCTATGAACGCATGCGCGCGGCGGCGCGCGGGCGGCGCAAATTCATCCTGCATGACGGGCCGCCTTATGCGAATGGCAACATCCATATCGGCCACGCGCTCAACAAGATCCTCAAGGACGTCGTGACACGCTCGCAGCAGATGCTGGGCTGTGATTCCAATTACGTGCCCGGCTGGGACTGCCATGGTCTTCCCATCGAATGGAAGATCGAGGAGGAGTACCGCGCCAAGGGCAGGAACAAGGACGCGGTGCCGATCGTCGAATTCCGGCGGGAGTGTCGTCAGTTCGCCGCGCACTGGATCGAGGTGCAACGGGAGGAGTTCATGCGCCTCGGCGTGGACGGAGATTGGGCACACCCGTACACGACGATGGATTTTGCCGCCGAGGCACAGATCGCTCGCGAGCTCATGGCTTTCGTGCGCAACGGCACGCTCTATCGCGGCTCCAAGCCGGTGATGTGGTCGGTCGTGGAAAAGACCGCTCTCGCCGAAGCCGAAGTCGAATACGAAGACTATGTCTCCGACCAGATCTGGGCGAAGTTTCCCGTCCACAGGGCGCTTGAAAGTCTGCGTGCAAAGCTCGACGGCGCTTGCATCATCATCTGGACGACGACGCCCTGGACCATTCCGGGTAATCGCGCCCTCAGCTACTCGCCGCGCATCGAATACGGACTTTATGAAATCGTCGATGCGCCGGCCGGCAACTGGGCAAAGGTCGGCGAGCGCTATCTGCTCGCGGACAAGCTTGCGGTTGAAACGTTTCGCCAAGCGCGCGTCACCGCCTTCAAAAAACGTGGCGAAATTGCCGCCGATCAGATGGCGGAGATCGTCTGCCTGCATCCGCTTGCCGGTTTTGCCGGCGACTATTCCTTTCCCGTCCCCCTGTTGGCGGGTGAGCACGTCAGCGATGACGCAGGCACCGGCTTCGTGCACACAGCGCCGGGACATGGCCGTGACGACTTCGATATCTGGACGGTGAACACGGCAAAGCTTACAGCGCGCGGCATTCAAACGGTCATTCCATATACGGTTGACGCGGACGGGCGCTTTACCGAGCAGGCGCCGGGCTTTTCCGGGAAATCCGTTCTCACGGCAGCTGGCGAAAAGGGCGATGCCAACGACGCGGTGATCAAAGCATTGGCGGAATCCGGGATGTTGATCGCGCGGGGGCGGCTCAAACACCAATATCCCCATTCCTGGCGCTCGAAAAAGCCGGTGATTTTCCGCAATACGCCGCAATGGTTCATTGCCATGGACAAGCCGATTGCGGACGAAGGGAGCGCGCCAAAGCATACGCTGCGCCAGATCGCGCTCCACGCCATCCGCGTCACCCGCTGGGTCCCCAGCCAGGGCGAAAACCGTATCACCGGGATGGTCGAAAGCCGCCCGGACTGGGTTATCTCGCGCCAGCGCGCCTGGGGCGTGCCGATCGCGGTATTCGTGCGCGAGAAGAGCGAGGGCGCCGTCGAGGTGCTCGATGATGCTCGGGTCAACGCGCGCATTCTGGCGGCATTCGAGCGCGAAGGCGCGGATGCCTGGTACACGCCTGATGCCGCGGTCCGCTTCCTGGCCCCGGATCATGACCCGGCGGCATGGCAGAAGGTCGATGACATTCTCGACGTCTGGTTCGATTCCGGCTCGACCCATGCGTTCACGCTCGAGCGGCGCGAGGATCTGAAAGTCGATCGCGAGGCGGACGGCGGCAAGGATACAGTGATGTATCTCGAAGGCTCCGACCAGCACCGCGGCTGGTTTCAGTCCTCGCTGCTCGAATCCTGCGGCACGCGCGGGCGCGCCCCCTTCGACGTCGTGCTCACCCACGGCTTCGTGCTCGACCAGGACGGACATAAGATGTCGAAGTCCCTGGGTAACGTGACCGCGCCCCAGGACGTGATCAGGCAGTCGGGCGCCGATATCCTGCGGCTATGGGTGTGCGCGTCCGACTACGCCGATGACCTGCGCATCGGCCCTGAAATCCTGAAGACATCGGTCGAGACCTATCGCAAGCTGCGCAATACCATTCGGTGGATGCTGGGCTCGCTTGCCCATTTCCATCCCGAGGACCGCGTGAGCCTCGCCAAGATGCCCGAACTCGAGCGGCTGATGCTGCATCGGCTGAGCGATCTCGATGCGCTCGTCCGCCGCGCATATGCGGAGTTCGACTACAAGCGCATTTTTGCCGCACTCAATGCCTTCATGACCACGGACCTATCCGCCTTCTACTTCGATATCCGCAAGGATGCACTGTACTGCGATCCGACCTCGTCCGTGACGCGGCGAGCATCATTGAGCGTGCTGGACGATTTGTTTCGCTGCACCGTGAGCTGGCTCGCTCCGATGCTGCCCTTTACCGCCGAGGAAGCATGGCTCTCGCGCCATCCTTCGCTGCGCGACGATGCGCTCAGGACCTTTTCGCACAAGCCCGCTTCAACTCCTGTGCCCTCGGTACATCTGGAGCTCTTTCCCGAACTGCCGTCGGCGTGGCACGACGACGGGCTCGCGGAAAAATGGCGCAAGATCAGATTGATCCGTCGCGTCGTGACCGGAGCGCTGGAAATTGAGCGCGCGCACAAGCGCATCGGCTCGTCCCTGGAAGCATCCCCAGTCATCCATGTTGGCGATGTCGAGCTGTTCGCAGCGCTTCTTGATATCGATCTCGCGGAATTGTGCATCACTTCGGCTGCGATCCTCGTCGAAGGAAATGGCCCCCCCGAGGCGTTCCGGCTCGATGAGGTGCCCGGCGTTGCCGTGCAAGTGCACCTTGCCCAAGGTAAGAAGTGCGCGCGCTCATGGAAGATCCTCCCTAGCGTGGGGAGCGATCCGCTCTATCCCGATGTCTCACCGCGGGACGCGCAGGCGCTGCGCGAATGGAAACTCATGCGCAATGCTGCAGAATAGCGCTCCGATGGCACACAACCGGAGCGGTGCATGACCAGCGATGCAAAGACGGCCGAAGGTGGTGAACGCGCGCCTTCGATATGGTGGGGGCCGCTGACGGGATTCGGGCTCGTGGTAGCCCTGGTTACGGCGGCGGTCGACCAGGCGAGCAAGCTTTGGCTTCTCTTCGTCATCGATCTTGGCGCGCGCGGTGTTATTCGGCTCGGCCCATTTCTCGATCTGGTGCTCGCCTGGAATACGGGGATCAGCTACGGGCTGTTTCGGCAAGAGGGGCCGCTCGGCCAATGGGCGCTGCTGGCGCTCAAGGCCATAGCCGCGGGACTCCTGTGGATTTGGCTTGCACGCGCTGCCTCGCGGCTGACCGCCCTTTCCCTCGGCCTTATCATCGGCGGCGCCGTGGGCAATGCCATTGATCGGCTCGCCTATGGGGCGGTCGCCGATTTCGTTCTTTTTCACATTACGACCGAAAGCCTCGATTTCCAGTGGTATATTTTCAACCTGGCCGATGTGGCTATCGTGGCCGGTGTCATAGGCCTCCTCTACGATACGCTCTTCGGCGCCGACGCCGCAAAAGCGCCCTGATCCTATCCACAATGGCGCGCGGGGATGCGGCAATTTCGCCGCCGCATGAAGGGGATACCAATGCTCGACCGGTATGGGAGGAGGCGCTGGCATACGCGCGCCGCGCCGGCCCTTTTGGCGATCACGCTGGCATTTACCACCTTGGGCGCCGCGGTTGCGAGCGAGGACGAGGAAGACGTCCCGGCCGATACCAAATTCCTCCGGAGCTTTATGAACGTGCTGGGCTTCCAGAGAGACGGCACCGGGATCGAGTACCGCGAGCGGGCACCTCTGGTCGTGCCGCCCAGTCGCGATTTACCGGCCCCGCAGAGCGAGGGCGCGACGGCACGCAATCCGGCGTGGCCCAAGGATCCGGACGCTCGTCGCAAGCAGGCAACGGCATCGGAAAAGGCCAAACTCTCCGCAGATCGCCCGAGCGACGAAGCACGGCCGCTGCGGCCCGATGAACTGGAAGTGCGCGGTGGGTCGGTCACCAAGAGGCCGAGCGAGCCGACGAAAAGCGCCGAAGAAAGCATGCGTCCGATGACCCCGGAACAGCTCGGCCAGAACAAGACCATTTTCGATACGATCTTCTCGACCTTTAACCCGCGAAAGGAAGCCGCGCCGTTTGAGCGCGAGCCGCCGCGGACGAGCATGACCGCTCCGCCGCCGGGATATCAGACCCCGTCACCCGAACAGCCCTACGGAATCGATCCGAACCGCCCGGTTTCGCAAAAACCCGCTACGCTCGAACAACGTCTCGAGCCCGCGCGCTAGCCATCAACCAAATTTGAAAACGCCGCCTTGATTAGCGTCGGGGCGCGTGCAAGTGCTTGCGCGCGGACGTTTGAAAGCAAACACGTGCTGAAATGAAAGCAAACACGTGCTGAAACCATTTTTTGCATTCCTGTTGATCTTGGCAGGCAGCCTGGCCGCTGCCGCCGCGGATGCTTCGGAGATCTCTCATTTCAATCTCGATAATGGTCTCGAAGTCGTCGTCATTCCGGATCATCGCGCGCCGGTTGTCACGCACATGGTCTGGTACAAGGTCGGTTCCGCCGACGAGACACCCGGAAAGTCAGGGCTTGCTCACTTCCTCGAGCACTTGATGTTCAAGGGGACGGCGAAAAATCCCTCCGGCCGGTTTTCACAGGTCGTGGCAACCATTGGCGGACAGGAGAATGCGTTCACCTCATCCGATTACACCGGCTATTACCAGCGCGTCCCGCGTGAGCAACTCAAGAACATGATGGAGTTCGAGGCCGATCGGATGACCGGGCTGCTGCTTACCGATGAGGCAGTGATGCCGGAACTCAAGGTGGTGCTGGAAGAACAGAATATGCGCGTGGCGAACAATCCCGCCGCACGCCTTTCCGAGCAGATGGAGGCCGCGCTCTATCTCAATCACCCTTACGGCAGACCGGTGATCGGCTGGCGGCACGAGATCGAGGAACTGACGCGCAATGACGCGCTCGCCTTTTACCGGCGCTTCTATACCCCCAATAATGCCATCCTGATTGTGGCCGGCGATGTGACGGGCTCAGACGTGCGCGCGCTGGCAAACGCCACCTACGGAGTGGTGCCGCGCATTGCGGAAACAAATCCGCGCATTCGTCCGCAAGAGCCCACGCAGGAAGCCGCTCGCACAGTGACGCTCTCCGACCCGCGCGTAACGCAGCCAACCGTACGGAGATATTATCTGGTGCCCTCAAGCCGGACGGCGCGACCGGGAGAAAGCGAAGCGCTTGAAGTGCTGGCGCACATTCTGGGTCGCGGCTCCAACAGCCGGCTTTATCAGAACCTGGTGATCGACAAAGCCGTCGCGGTGAATGCGGGTGCGAGCTACGACGGTACGGCGTTTGATCCTAGTCGGTTCAGCTTTTACGCGACGGCGAAACCGCAAGTGTCTCTGCAGCAGGTCGAGCAGGCGATGGATGCGGTGATCACGCAGATTGTCGAAAAAGGCGTCACCGATGACGAGCTTGAACGCGCAAAGCCGCGCATGATCGCCGATGCGATCTATGCCAACGATAACCAGCGCAGCATGGCGCAATGGTATGGCGCGGCGCTCGCGACCGGCTCGACGGTTGAGCAAGTGCGCACTTGGCCCGACCGCATCCGAGCGGTCGATGCGCAGGCGGTGCGGGAGGCGGCTCGGCGCTGGCTCGACCTGCGCCGCTCGGTAACCGGCTATCTCGTGCGCGACGCGCACCACGAGGCCGACCCCTCGTGAGCGCGCCTATGCGCAAGCCCTGCCGGTATGTCTGGGCGGCGCTGCTGCTCGCGTTCTCGGTTATAGCCTTGCCGGCCCAGGCCCTGACCATCGAGCGGGTGACAAGCCAGAGCGGGATCGAGGCCTGGCTGGTGCACAATTCCACGCTGCCCGTGATCGCGCTCGAATTCGCCATACTCGGCGGCGCCGACCAGGACCCTGCGGACAAGCCGGGGGTCGCGAATATGACGGCAAGCCTTCTCGACGAGGGCGCCGGGCCCTTCGATGCGGCCACGTTTCAGGACCGGCTTGAGCGCCGCGCGATCGAACTCCACTTCCAGACGGGTCGGGATTATTTGCGCGGCACTTTGCGTACCCTGACGGAGCACCGGGATGGTGCTTTCGACGCGCTGCGGCTGGCGCTCACAGCCCCTCGCTTCGATGCCGAGGCGGTTGAGCGCATCCGTGCCCAGGTTCTCTCACAGCTGCGCCGCGAAAGCGTGACACCTCATGATATCGCCAGCCGGACCTGGTGGGCGGCCGCATTCCCCGATCATCCGTATGGTCGGCCGGTCAATGGCACCTTGGAGTCGGTGCCGCGCATCAGCGCCGCCGATCTGACATCTTATCTCGGCCGCGTGCTGGCGCGCGATCGTCTGAAGATCGCGATTGTCGGCGATATCGACGCCGCAACCGCCGGCGCGTTGCTCGATCGGACATTCGGCACCTTGCCCGCACGTGCCCAACTGCAAGAAACGGCATCGGTCATTGCCCAGGGACTTGGCCGCCGAATTGTGGTCCCTCTCGAGGTTCCCCAGGCCAACGTCGCATTTGGCGGCCCGGGCGTCGCGCGCAGCGATCCGGATTTCATGGCCGCCTACATCGTCAATCATATACTCGGCGGCGGATCGTTCTCGTCGCGACTTTATCGCGAGGTTCGCGAAAAGCGCGGTCTTGCTTATGGCGTCTCTGACGTCCTGATCTGGCTGAGGCATAGCGCGCTTCTATTCGGCACGACTGCCACGCGCGCGGACGCGACAGGCAAGAGCATCGAAATCATCGAGCAGGAAATCCGTCGCATGGCCGCGGAAGGGCCATCGGATGAGGAAGTGGAGAAGGCCAAAACTTATCTGAAAGGATCGTTCGCGCTCAGTCTCGACAGCTCGAGCCATATTGCCAGCCAGCTTCTGCAGATCCAGATTGATGAACTGGGCATGGATTACATCGAGCGGCGCTCTGCGCTTATTGATGCGGTGACGCTTGCCGACACGAAACGCGTCGCCAAGCGCCTTCTGCAGGGCGGGTTGCTTGTCACCGTAGCCGGGCGGCCGGAAGGCGTCACCTCGAACTGAGGCTTATATCTGCCCCGGAAAGCGCGAGCTGAGGAGCGCATCGCTCGCTGCGCTCACTCAGTCGATCATTTCGGGGAAGGTATGACAGACAGCGCGGCCCGATGACTCGCATCAACGACAGCATCAGCATCGAGGAGCGCGAGCTTGAGGAGCGGTTCGTTCGCGCCTCGGGTCCTGGCGGACAGAATGTGAACAAGGTTGCGACTGCGGTCCAGCTGCGGTTCGACCTGCGCCGCTCGCCGAACCTTCCGGACAACGTGCGCGAGCGGCTTGCACAGCTTGCCGGAAACAGGCTCACACGCGACGGCGTCATTGTGATTGCCGCGCAGCGCCATCGAACGCTGGAGCGCAACCGCAAAGATGCGCTGGATCGTCTGGTGCAGCTGATACGGCGGGCAGCGGTGGCCCCCGCGATACGTCGTGCGAGCAAACCTCCCGCGGCCTCGCGCGAGCGCAGACTGCAATCCAAGCGCCGACGGGCCCTGGTCAAGGACCTGCGCCAAAGCCGGCCCGAACCGGAGTAGCGACAAGCGAATCGTCCAGCCGCGGTGTAAAATAGCGGGCAGGTCATATCCATGCTGGTTCGCCAACTCTCGCCTGAGATCGTAAATCGCATCGCCGCCGGCGAAGTAATCGAGCGTCCGGCGAGCGTGGTCAAAGAGCTTGTCGAAAACGCGATCGATGCAAAAGCCAAGCGCGTCGACGTGCTGACTGATGGCGGCGGACGCAGGCTGATCCAGGTCACCGACGACGGCGTGGGCATGGGACCGCATGATCTTACGCTCGGCGTGGAGCGCCATGCCACCTCAAAGCTTCCGGAAGACGATCTGCTCGATATCAGAACGCTTGGCTTTCGCGGCGAGGCATTGCCCTCGATCGGTGCGGTGGCCCGACTGACCATTACGAGCAGAGACACCGTTGAGCCGCACGCGTGGAAGATCACGGTCGATGCCGGGAAAAAAAGCGAGCTGAAACCGGTTGCCCTCGATATCGGCACTCGCGTCGAGGTCTACGATCTTTTCTACGCGACGCCGGCGAGGCTCAAATTTCTGAAGAGCGACCGCAGCGAGGGCGAGGCGATCAGGGAAGTAATTCGCCGCCTCGCCATGAGCAGTCCGGATCTTGCATTCACGCTGGCGGGCGAGGAGCGGAGTCCGGTGAGCTGGCCGGCGAGGCCCGGCGATGCGGCGGGCCGGCTGGCGCGGTTAGGAGATATTCTGGGATCCGAGTTTCGGGCTAATGCGGTTGATATACGCGGCGCTTGGAACGGCATAACGGTCGATGGATTCGCCGCCTTGCCGACCTTCAGCCGCGCGAATTCGCTAGGCCAATACCTGTTCGTGAATCAGCGATCCGTGCGCGACAAACTCCTTCTCGGCGTCGTGCGCGCCGCTTATGCAGATTATCTTGCGCGCGATCGGCATCCGGTTGCGGCCCTGTTTGTTACCCTCGACCCGCGCGAGATCGACGTGAACGTTCACCCCGCCAAGGCGGAGGTGCGTTTTCGCGATCCCGCTCTGGTGCGCAGCGTGATCCTGCGCGCTCTCAAGGATGCACTGGCGCGCGAGGGCGGACGCGCGGCAAGCAGCGCGAACACGGTTGCGGCGTTCCGCGGCTCGGCGTTCCCCTCGCGCGGCCGGTATGATTGGCGGCAATCGGTTTGGCGGCCCGCAGAGCCGACCCCGGCGACGGCATCGAGCGCTGCAGCTTCTATGGCCGAGCCAGGCCAGGCGAGGTTCGACGTTGATCCAGCCGGCATGCCGGTTCCGGAAATTGCGGCCGAGAGCCTCGATTATCCCCTCGGCGCTGCCCGTACCCAGCTGCACGACTGCTTTATCGTGGCGCAGAACCGCGCGGGGCTTGTCATCGTGGACCAGCACGCGGCGCACGAACGCATCGTCTACGAGAGACTGAAAGCGGCCCTCGAAAAGACCGGCGTCGAGCGGCAGATCCTGCTAATTCCCGAGGTCGTTGAGCTCGAGGAATCTCAGATCGAGCGGCTGCTCACGCGCGCCGCCGAGCTCCTGCAGTACGGCATTCTGCTCGAGCCGTTTGGATCGGGCGCGGTTGTCGTTCGCGAAATGCCGTCGCTATTGGGCGATGTTGATGTAAAGGCGCTCGTCCGCGATCTCGCCGAGCATATGCAGGAATGGGAGGAGGCCCTGCCGCTCGAGCGCCGCCTCATGCACGTCGCCGCAACCATGGCGTGCCATGGCTCCGTATGCGCCGGGCGGCGCCTAAAGCCGCAGGAGATGTCGGCGCTGCTGCGCGAGATAGAAAGGACGCCGAACTGCGGCCAATGCAACCATGGTCGGCCGACCTATATCGAGCTGAAGCTCGCAGATATCGAGAAACTGTTCGGGCGCCGTTAAATAAGGCGGCGGTGACGAAAGCCCATGACACGTCGCAGTTGAAACGCGAAATTAACCTTTACAAATATTTCCGCTCAACAGGCTCTGTTTGTAGTGGATCACAAATCCATTCCGGGCCAGCGCGCCAATGTTTGGACCAAGTTTTCTCATAATTTATTGGAGCCGTGCGGGAACGAGGGGGAAAGCATGTTCAGAATCGCAAACGTTTTTATGGCGGTTGCAGCGGTGAGCACAATGGTGGTGCTCCAGCCGAGCGCGAGCCGAGCGGATAATGGCCAGGTAGCCGCAGGCGTCATCGGGGGGCTTGCGGTGGGAACGCTGTTCGGCGCGGCCATGGCACAGCCGCGCTATTATGCCCCGGCGCCGGTTTACGTCGCCCCGCCTTCCCCTGCGTGCTATTGGACGCGAGGAAGGCCGGTATGGGACGACTACCGCGGCGTTTGGGTGCGGCCGCGCATTCAGGTTTGCGATTAGAGCGTGACGCGTTTTGATCCGCTCATTCCCGCGCAAGCGGGAATCCAGAAGAGCCCAACTGGGTCCCCGCGTTCGCGGGGGACGAGCGGAAGCTGGGAGCCAGCCTAAACTCATCTCGCTTCAGGGCATGATCCCGCGGTTAGGCCGTCTGCGCTTTCTCCGTGCGCTGGCCGAGATCGGCATCCTGAATTGCCGCTTCTTGCGGGATAAGCGGCGGTGAGTCCGTGTTCGATCGCGCTTGGGTCTTTACCGCGGCTGCGGATGTGCGACGGTTTGCTGGCGCAACCTGCTCTATTGCTGCGCGGACTGCTCCGGTGCCCCATCCTGCAATGAATTTTGCACCCCGCCGCAGGCGCCATGCAAAGCCGGGATCTATGCTTTGGGAGCGCAGAGAGAACGCCTTGTTGGCGCAATAAACATCGCAGGCCTGCTTGACACTGTCGTCGTAGAAGCTCGCGATCTTTTCTTTGTCCATGCCTGGCGTGGCGAGCCACCGCGGCACATGAATGTTGCAAAGGCGCTCCACATCCGTGAACACCTTGAGCGCCCCCGTGCCGGCTGCCGGACAGGAGGTGGCGAATGCGTCTCCGACGACGACGACGCCTGCTTGCCGGTGGCCTCGCGTCACATATAAGTCAATACGACGAATCTTGACGGTGCCGCTCACTTCGAAATCGCCGGTCAGCCTGGTCAGACGCGGCATCAGGTTCAGTAGCGTTTCGCAAGGGGATTGGCGCATTTCCCGCAGCCACGGATCGCGCATATCGCGATAGACGAAAAGATTCGCGCGCATCACGGAGCCAATCGGAAAAAGCGTGAGCAGGGCGGTGCGATCGCTCGGCAGCTCGACATTATAATTGAGCGCAGGGAAATCGAAGCTGTGCCGGCCAACCGGAACCATGTCGAATCCGATGCTGATGGAATGGGATTCGCTCACGACTTTTCGGGTCATGCCCAGCTCGCGACGAAGGCCGATATTGAGGCCGTTCGCCAGGATCACGAGGCGCGAGCCAAGTTCCTGTCCATCGAACGACGCGACCATCTGCCGTTCAGTCCCGGTCCTGACTGCCGTGGCCTTGGCTATCACGAACTCCACGTTATTCGGGACCTGCGCACGCACTGCATTGACGAGGTCCTCATAACGAATGCCGTATTGTTGGCTAGGCTTTCCTCTCTCCAACAATCGACCAGACCGCGCGATCCAGACGTACCGGTCGTGGGTCATCGCGCTCATGAGGGGGACAGCCAGTCCTGTCTTGTGCAGAACGCGAATGTGTCGTGCGTCGAGCTTCTCGCATCGGAAGTCGGGTGGGTACACCGGGTGCGGATCGATCAAAGCAACGTGAAACCCGGCTCGGCCGAGCATCGCGGTGGCGATCGAGCCGGCAAGTCCGCCGCCGATGATGATTATGTCCGCATCGCGCATGAAGACATCCTCCCGGAGCGTATTAATGCCCGCGAGGCCTGTAGAAACTCTGAATGTGGCTCTGCTTTTTTTTCGGCATTAACCAAATACGAACGGGCTCTTCGGCCAACGGCCGGCGTCGTTCAGCGGCGCCATGCTCGCCGGATCAGGGCAGAGCGCTCCTTGGCAATATCCCGAAGGGCGCGATAACGCATCTGAGTGCGAGCGAGAATTTCGGTTCGCAGCGAACCGCCGGCACGAACATCGAACCACAAATTCCCGATGCATTGGCTTTCTGTCCACGCGGCCATGAAACTGTCCCGGTCGTAGGCGCACGAGTCGACATAGGCGACAGTCGGGTCGACAAGCAGAACCGCAGTGTAGTCCTCGAACAGCAACATGCCGGGCGAAAAGTCGCTGAATTCCTCGTCAAAGGCGGTTTTCCAGGTGAACGCGGCGGCCCCGCACTGAAGTATGATCTGCATGCTCAGCGGTCGTGCATCGAGCGAGAGCGTGTGCATCGACACACAGCCCTCTCGCGCAAGCGCCGCAACTGCCGCACGAGCGAATGCGGCATCGCGCGGGTTGCACAGGAGCGCAGTGCCATTCCTTCCCTTCCAGCCCTTCGCCTCGAGCTCAGAAATTTCTCAAGCACGCCGCCGATGCTGGCTGGATCGCGGGCGATTCCATGTGCAAGGCAGCCTTGCTTGCCAAGCCGATTGCGATGCTGCCGGAGCTTCTTGCGGCTCGAGCTCGAGAGCGCCTGCTCAAAATATTGCTTGGCATCGAGGTCGGAAGCGAGCCGGGGGCGGGTTGCGCTGACCATAACCCACATTCGGCTGCGGCGCGCTGGAAGAACCCGCGCGAGTGCCGCCGCGGGTCGCCTCGTCCATGCTCATGGCTTCCAGCACGACGAGTTTTGGCAGGGCAGGATCGTCGGCCAGGCGATCCAGCATTGCGCTCCATACCTCGTCGAGAAACCGGCGGTCGAGCACTGGCGTCGCCAGATACGCATTCGGGAACGGAGGAGAATTCAGCACCACTGCGGGAAGCACGGATTTGCGTGGGCGCGCGGTTGCAAACGCCCCGACGCCGACCAGCTGCCTGCCACCGCCGACCCGCATCCATGCGAGACACGCGCGGATGGTCGCGGCTGCATAGGATTGCGCAGCAGTGCGCACCAGCGCGGGATGAAAAAACACGTTGCACACATCGGCGCGACCGATCAGATCACACCAATGCGGCTCTAGCTCTGCGAGCATTACCGCATCCACCACTTCAACGGAAAGCTCCGGTGCGGCGGCGGGGCATAGTTCAAGAGGCCGCCCGTCTGAGCGGGACATGTACGGAGCCACGGGCGCGCAGGCTTCTATCTCGCTCATTGCTGCAATTCGATTGAAGCTCTGCCCCCGGCGCTCTGCCGCGTCTCTTTGCTTCATACGCGTATTTGGTTTCGGAACCCGATACTGCGATGGCGAAACGCGTAGTAGCTGAAAATTAAGCTTAAGGATTTGCTTATGCTCAGAAGAGAGACGACGGAGGACATAGGAAACAGAAAATGGCTGCGAACCTGCCTGTGATCGGCTGCGTCGGTGGGGTCCTCTGTCCTGCGTCCTCCCTTCTGGTTCATCGTTTATTACCGGCTCGCCACTACTGTAGGCCTGCAGTCGCAACCGGCACGCCACACCATGTCAGCAGTGAAGCCGCTCTCGCGCAAAGAAGCCGAGACACCGCACGTTATGCCGGATACCGTATCAACGGCCCCGCTGATCGACGTACGACTGGAGATTCACCGGAGCCTGTCCGAAGTCGAGCGCGAGGTGCAAATTCGAGCAGGAAGCAGACGCGACAGCTTTTCAAAGTTTCGCCTGGCTCGCGACCTGGCAAAGTCATGTTGGAAGCGCGCAAGGCGTCTTGCCCGTGATCATCATCGGGCGCGACGAGCGGCACAATATATTATTCCTGTTGCCGTTCGCGATCAGCTCAATGGGCTTTGTACGTCAGTTGACCTGGCTCGGCTCCGAGCTCTGCGACTACAACGCTCCATTGCTTGCACCGGGGGTTTCAGCACGGCTGAAAGGTGCAGCTTTCGGTCTGCTATGGCAACGGATCGTGCAACGGTTGCGCTGCGAGACAGACTTGCAGTTCGGTCTGATCAACCTCGAGAAAATGCCGGATCGAGTGGGCGCGCAGTGCAATCCAATGCGCGCGCTGTCGTGTCGCCCACACCGCAGCGGCGCGTACGTGACCCAGCTTGGCAGCGATTGGGCAACATTCTATAAAAGCAAACGATCAACGCCCACCCGCGCCCGCGCCCGCACCAAGCGTCGAAAGCTGTCTGAAATCGGGGAGGTGCGGACAGTCTGCAGGTCGGAGAGGCTGTAGCGGCAGCGAACCTCGGCCTGGTCTTCCATGGCTGCTATTATCACGTGCTGGCAAGCTTCGATGACGGAGAGCTGTCCCGCTTCGGGCCCGGCGTCGCGCATCTGCACGATCTTTTGAGCTACGCCATCGAACGGGGGTGCCGCGTTTTCGATTTCACCATAGGCGACGAGCAATACAAGCGCGATTGGTGCGATAGCAGGATTGAGCTGTACGACCACGTTGCGATCGCGACGCTGCGCGGTGCGCTGGCGGCGTCGATTTTGGTGCCCAAGCGGCAGCTTCAGCGCTGGATCAAACAATCGCCCATCCTATGGGCGATAGTCAGTCAATCCCGGGCGCGTCTGGCAGCACTGGGCCTGCACCGGCAAGCCCCTGCTCACACCGGAAGCGCCGCTCCTCGCTGAGGAAATGCCCCAAGCGCCAGCTACTGCTTCCAGACCTTGAAAGCCTCCGCAAACACGCGTTCGCCCGGCGTGCCTTTTTCCAATGCGAGGATGGCTCGCCGGTTGTTGTTATAGACCACCGGAATGTCGAGCCAGGCGCGCTCCTTCAAGAGCGCAACGTTGCGCTCCTTGTCGGAATCGACACTGGATAGGCCAATCAGAAAGAATCCGTTCGTGACCTTTACCGCAAGCCCGGCAAGCGGCACCCCGCGCGTCTGCTCGGCTTGCTTCATCAGGATTCCGGGCACGTTGGAAATTCCACCCGAGGGAAAATCCGTGGGCAGCCTGAACATGATCTCAACGGTGTGGCTTGCCGGCAGTCCCTTGTCCGTATTACGCCGCAAGGACCACGTCATGGCGAGCTTGCGCTCGGGCACTTCGACGTCAGCGCGAATGGCCAATTCCGGCTGCTGGCCGGGACCGGGGGTGACGGTTTCCGTACGCCAGATTGCCGACCCGACGAAGCGTCTGCCGTTGGGATCGGCCGGATCCTCCTCATAGAGCACGACCTTCTGAGCGACTGCCGCGGCAGCTTGCGGGGTGAGAGGAGTAGATTCGCTGCCGGGCTCGATGCGATCGGCGATTTTCGGCTTCGCCGCTACGGCCGGTGTTTCGCGGGCCGTCTCCACTGCGGGCGCGCGAACGGAGCGGTAAACTGAGACGATGCTTGCCCATTGCCAAACCAGCGCGCCGAGCACGGCAAGGCCGACCATGACGGCGGCAAGTCCTTTGACAAGACGAGGCGAGGGGCGAACCTGCCAAATCCGTTTGGGAACATCCTGCTCAACATCGGTTTCGGCATCTGAGTACAAGTCGTGCGGGCGGGCTTCCGCTTCGGCCTCGTCGACCTCATACGACGGCTCCAGCATCGACTCGCTGAAATCCCGGCGCGCGGCCGCGGAGCCCGCAGCCTCGAAAGGTTGCTCGTGTTGCTCGTGCGCATCCGGCCGCTCCAACGCGCGCAGCCCCGAGTCCCCGACATGCTCGTCGGTGCGGTGCCCTGACTCGAGCTCGCCAACCGGCCACGAAGCCGGAGGCTCCATTTCCCGCGCGAACGCTCCGGTCTTCTCGCGTTTGTCCTCGTCGCCGGCCAGCGGCTCGCGCGTGCGCAGCCGCCCCCGGAGCGGGTGCCGCGTCGTCGTAGCCTGTGCTTCGCCCGCGGCGAGGCGCTCAATTGCAGGTCCGGCAACATTCGAGACGGGCGGTTCTTTGGGCGGCCACGACGGCGGGGCTACTGCCGGCGCGCTTTGCTGGCGTGGTTGCTCAGCCGCGCGACCTTGTGGGCGCGGCTCGGGCGGCGTGTCTCGTCGCGTCGGCGCGCGTAGATCTACGCGGGAAGGGACTTCCGAAGCTTCACGGGGCGCCTGAACGGGCTGCGGCCTCAGGTTTGTGCGCACCGGCATTGGCGGAGCGGCGCGCGGCAGCGGTACAGAAGCCTGAGATGCCTCGCGACCAGACGGCTCGATCGGCCGGATTTTAGGCGCTGGGGGCTGCCGGGTGGTGTCGGAGAAACTGCGGGCTGCTTCGGCCTCGACCTTGCGAATGGATTCTTCGAGCGCCAGACGCTCGCGCGTTATATCAGACTCGTTAAGAGGCGGATTAATGCCACGCAGCTGCGCAAGCAGCGCCGCGCGGGCGCGCTCGTACAGCGCCCGGCGATTTTCGCCATTGTTCTTTTCCAGGGCCGAAACGGCGCGGGAAATCAGGGGATAGTAATCGGCCATCGTTACACGTTGCACATGCGAGGGTTACACCCGGCTCAGTTCTCGAAGGGGTTGTGCATCAGAATGGTGTCGTCGCGTTCGGGGCTCGTCGACAGCAAGGCGACCGGGCAGCCGACGAGCTCCTCGATGTGACGCACATATTTGATCGCCTGCGCGGGGAGTTCCGCCCAGGAGCGGGCTCTCGCCGTCTCCGCCTGCCAGCCTTCGAAAGTCTCGTACACGGGCTCCACTTGCGCCTGCGCCCGCTCGCCCGCCGGAAGATAATCGATCTCACGCCCGTCGAGCCGGTATGCGACGCACACTTTCAGTTCCGGCAGGCCGTCCAATATGTCGAGCTTGGTCAATGCCAGTCCGTTGATCCCGCTTGTTCGCACGGTTTGCCGCACGAGCACGGCATCGAACCAGCCGCAGCGCCGCGGGCGTCCCGTTACGGTGCCGAACTCGCGGCCGCGCTCGCCAATCAGCCGCCCTAATTCGTTTTGCTGCTCCGTGGGGAAAGGTCCCTCTCCTACGCGAGTTGTATAGGCCTTGCAGATGCCCAGCGCGTAACCGATTGCTGAGGGTCCCATACCCGATCCTGTCGCCGCCTGTGCCGCCACGGTGTTGGAGGAGGTGACGAACGGATACGTACCGTGATCGATGTCGAGCAGCGCGCCCTGCGCACCTTCAAACAGAATGCGTTTGCCTTCACGCCGTTTGTGATCGAGCAGGGACCATACTGAATCCATATAAGGCACAACATGCGGCGCGACATTTTCGAGCTCGCGATGCACGTCCGCTGCTTCGACGCGTGAAAGCCCCATGCCTGCGCGCAGGGCGTTGTGATGCGTGAGTAGCCGGTCGATCTTGCTGGCAAGCCCGGCAGGGTCAGCAAGATCCATGACCCGGATCGCCCGGCGGCCCACCTTGTCCTCGTAAGCCGGACCGATGCCGCGCCTTGTGGTGCCGACGCGGGTGAGCGTTCCCGCCTGCTCGCGCGCTGCATCAAGTTCCTGGTGCAGAGGCAGAATCAGGGTGGCATTTTCGGCAATGCGCAGGTTTTGCGGCGTGACGTAGATGCCCTGCCCCTTCAGGCGGTCAATCTCTTCAAGGAGCGCACGCGGGTCTATCACGACACCATTACCAATGACCGACAGCTTTCCCGGCCGCACCACGCCCGAAGGCAAGAGCGATAGTTTGTAGGTGACCCCCTCGATGACCAGCGTGTGGCCGGCATTGTGTCCGCCTTGAAAGCGGACGACGATGTCGGCCTGCTCCGACAGCCAATCGACGATCTTGCCTTTGCCCTCGTCTCCCCACTGGGCACCAACGACCACGACATTGGCCATGAGGCGCTATTCCTCCGCGTCGCGGGTCCCAGAATATTCTCGATGCTACAAAGGCTTACCCCAAACTCGCCCCTCACCCGGAAGTGCAGCCGCGATATTCGAAGCCCTCTCATTGCCCGTGCACCCGCGGAACCGAATCCCTCCGGCCCCGGCGCTCATCTCGATCCATGCCGCCCCAGGCAAGCACAGCGGATGATTCCGCTCTCTCCAAGGCGATCTCGCGGCAACATCGCGGCGGTTCGTACTGCCTCAGTACTTCGCCCCTACCGAGAAGATGCGCGACGCATGATTATCGATGTGCGGGATCAGGTTGTGCCGGATGAGGGGCTGGGTTGCGGGGCGCTTAGAACGTCAGGGTCTTGGCCTGCTGCACCTGCGGCAAGGCACGCACGTCCGCAAGCACCTGCGGCGGCAATTCTCCATCGATCTCGATGAGCGCGATGGCATTGCCGCCGGGGGCATCGCGGCCGACATGGAACGTAGCAATATTGATTCCGGCATCCCCCAGTATGGATGAAAACCGGCCGATGAATCCGGGCTTGTCCTTGTTGGTGATGTAGATCATTGAGCGACCGAAGCCGGCATCCATGCGGATGCCCTTGATGTTGACGATACGCGGCCGGCCGTCGGCAAAAACGGTGCCCGATACGGAGCGCGTCTGTCGTTCCGTTACCACCGTCAGGGTGATCAAGCTGCCGTAATCATCTAGACTCTCACGCGTCGTTTCCTCGATGACAATCCCGCGCTCCTTGGCAAGCGCAGGTGCCGAGACCACGTTCACCTGCTGCAGCATGGGACGCAAAACCCCAGCAACGGCCGCCGAGGTCAGGGCTTTCGTGTTCATGCCCGCAACTTCGCCCTCATACGAAACCCGGAGCTTCTTGACCCCGCTTTCGGTGAGTTGTCCCGCAAACGAGCCAAGCTTGTCGGCGAGATCGACGAAGGGCCGCAGCCGCGGCGCCTCTTCCGCGGTAATCGAAGGAAAATTCACCGCGTTCGAGATCGCTCCGCGCAGGAGATAGTCGGACATCTGTTCCGCAATCTGCAGCGCGACGTTTTCCTGCGCCTCTGCGGTCGCTGCGCCGAGATGGGGCGTACAGACCACATTGGGGTGGCCAAACAACGGATTTTTCTCCGCCGGCTCCTGCATGAACACATCGAAAGCCGCGCCGCCAATATGGCCGCGGTCGAGCGCCTCGCGCAAAGCCTGCTCGTCGACAAGACCTCCGCGCGCGCAATTGATGACACGCGCCCCCTTCTTCATCGCCGCGAGCGCCTTGGCATCGATGATGTTTCTCGTCTGCTCGGTCAGCGGCGTGTGGAGGGTTATGAAATCGGCACGCCGGAACAGCTCGGGCAAGTCGACCTTTTCCACTCCGAGATCCTGGGCGCGCTCGGGGGAAAGAAACGGGTCGTAGGCGATCACCTTCATCCGGAGCCCGATCGCCCGGTTGGCCACGATCGAGCCGATATTCCCGCAGCCGACGATGCCCAGCGTTTTGCTGGTGATCTCCACCCCCATGAACCGGTTCTTTTCCCACTTGCCGGCTTGGGTTGAGGCATCGGCCTGCGGGATCTGGCGAGCCAGCGCGAGCATCAAGCTGATTGCGTGCTCTGCGGTGGTGATCGAATTGCCGAACGGAGTGTTCATGACGATCACGCCCTTGGCAGTCGCCGCCGGCAGGTCGACATTGTCGACACCGATCCCGGCGCGGCCGATCACCTTCAGGCGCGTTGCTCGGTCCAGAATGTTTGCCGTCACCTTCGTTGCCGAACGGATCGCCAGGCCTTCGAATCCGCCGACCAGCTCGAAAAGTTTATCCGGGTGACTGCCAAGCTTCGGCTGAAAATCGACTTCCAGCCCGCGCTCCTTGAAGATCGCGACGGCGGCAGGCGAGAGAGCATCCGAGATGAGTACTTTGGCAGCCATCTTGGTTCGTACTCTTAGAGCATGATCCCACAAGGTGGGAATCGGCTTTCGGAAGAGATCCCCGGCTGCGTCGTCAGGCCGCTTTTGCGATCGCGTCCTTGCTCTTGGCAAATGCCCAGTCAAGCCATGGCGTGAGCGCTTCGAGATCGCCGCGTTCCACGGTCGAGCCGCACCAGATACGCAGGCCGGGGGGTGCGTCGCGATGGGCTGCAATATCATAAGCCACGCCCTCCTTCTCAAGGAGAGCGGCGAGGCCTTTCACGAAGGAGGTCTGCGCTTCATCACCGAGCCTGGTCACGGAAGGATCGATGATCTTGAGGCACACCGATGTATTGGAACGCAGTGAAGGATCGTTGGCCAAAAATTCGATCCAGGAAGTCTGCGCAACCCAGTCTGCGATGACTTTCGCATTGGCATCGGCGCGCCCGATCAAAGCACGTAGACCGCCGGTCGACCGCGCCCAGGCAAGCGCGTCGAGATAGTCCTCGACGCACAACATGGAGGGCGTATTGATCGTATCACCGGCAAAAATCGGCTCGTTGAGTTTACCGCCTTTGGTGAGCCGGAATATTTTCGGCACCGGCCACGGCGGCGCGTGGCTCTCGAGCCGCTCAACCGCGCGCGGCGAGAGGATCAGCATGCCGTGCGCTGCCTCGCTGCCGAGCGCCTTCTGCCAGGAGAACGTGACCACATCGAGTTTTTGCCAATCGAGCGTTTGCGCAAAGCACGCCGAAGTGGCGTCGCAGATCGCAAGCCCTTGCCTGTCCGTCGCGATCCAGTCGGCATTCGGCACGCGCACGCCGGATGTGGTACCGTTCCAGGTGAAAACCACATCCGACTTTACATCGACGCGGGTCAGATCGGGAATTTGGCCGTAAGGAGCTTTCAGCAGCGTCACGTTCTTCAGCTTGAGCTGATTGACCACGTCCGTGACCCAGCCCTGACCAAACGACTCCCACGCCAACACTGTCACCGGCCGCAGTCCCAACAACGACCACAGCGCCATTTCGACCGCGCCGGTGTCGGAGGCCGGCACAATGCCGATCTTGTAATCGGAGGGCACCTCCAGCACCTCGCGCGTGAGATCGATGGCGCGCTTGAGCTTTGCCTTGCCCGCTTTCGAGCGATGGGAGCGCCCGACGAGGGCGTCGGTCAACACCGAGAGGCTCCAGCCGGGACGCTTCGCGCATGGTCCCGAGGAAAAGTGCGGGACCACTGGCCGCTTGTGAGGCTTGGCGCTCATCCTGATCTATCTTGCTCGCGTCGGGTGGTCCGATTAGGCAAGCCGCCCCGCGCCGTCAAGGCACGCAACTTGCCGTCACCAGCGGCCAATCCTGCAATGAAGAACAGAATGAAGCGGGAAGCGACTTCTCAGAACTTGTATCCGAGGCCAGCGCGCGCGGTGAACATGGTCGGCCCCAGAGACCAATATGGCGACAGGGCGAGATATTCGAGTTCGGCGCGGAGGAACACGTTGGGAAGAGCCATTATGTCCACGCCGGCGCCCACCGACCATCCGAACAGGAAGGCGTCATTCTTGGTTAGCGTCTGAGTGAGTAGAATGGCGTGACAACCGGAAGAGTGTCGAACGAAGTCTGGGTGCCGAATATGCTTGACCGTGCGGGTCAAGTTGGCACGCGCGGCAGCCACCCCGATCATCGCATAGGGAAGAAAATTGCCGACTTCCCAGCCGGCGCGCCCGCGAAAGGTGGCAACATCGTTCAGGGTAATATGGGAGCCACCGGTAAGCGTGACGTCATAAGTACCGACGCTGGTGCTGACGATCCGGTTGATCGGCATCGCGTCCGCTCCGGGATGAAAATCCGTCCGGCTGTAATTGAGCTCGAAGCCGAGAATGACGCTCTCCCAGCTCGTGTTGTAGCCGATGAACCCGCCCCAGCTCCTGCCGCGCGAGTCGGTCTTACCGAGGGTCTGCCAGGTCGACACCCGCCCCTCGTTCTCGAGCGCGGTGTTTTGCAGGATCTGAGCGATCATGGATTGGGTCGTTTGCGAGAAATCGACGCTCGTCACCCCGGCGCCGAGCTGGCCGCCGACATAGATGCCGGCCCACCGCGAACAGCATGCGCCGGCAAACGCCGGCACGAAGTTGTCGGAACCGCGCAAGGTCGGAAAATCGTAATCCGCTGCCTGGCCTTTGGAACTCGATGCGCAGATTCCGAGAACAAACAGACAAGTGCTGAGCAAACGACGCATGCGGCCCCCCGATTCGGCGGCTCTTGCGCACCGCTGATCATCAATGATTAACCTTAATGAGCCGTTAGCTTTGCGAGCGCGCAAATGAAAACGGCGCGGGAGGTCCCGCGCCGCTTCCATCACGAGGAGTTTCTCAGCCTTTGCGCATCACGAAGGGAGGCGGCGGAGCATAGGCGGGCGCCTCCGGCTGCAACAGCCAGCGCATGCCGATCCTGAAATCGTTCGAGGTGAAATTGGTCAGTGTATAGAACGCTCGGAAGCACGTCGGCGTATTCTGACACTGTATGATCGGCGTCTCGGCATCGCCCATGTTCAGATAGCGATAGGAGAGCTCGACCTTGAAAGTGTTCGTGACGTTGTAGGCAAGGCCGGCGTGGAGTGCCCATGCGGTCTGCCACTTCACGCGATGATTAAAGTCGCCGTCGCCGTTTGCAAAAGCGGAAACCGGCAAGCCGAAGCCAATCCCAAACGGATTCGGTCCGAGGTCAGTAATTCCGGAGATTTCGTGGCGCACCGTGCCGACGCCGGCACCGATGAAGGGAGTGATACACCACCAAGTCCCCATGTCCAGATAGGCATTGGCCAGGAACACGGCCACCTTGTGATCGAAGTCAAAGATGTCAAAGCCCCGGCCGGGATGGAAGCCGAAGAAGTCCGTAAACGAGGCGTCATAGCTGCCGACCGCCTTGCCTTCGACGAAGTGCGATACTCGCCGGTGAAATCCACCCGGAACCAGTTGTTCCACTGATAGCCGATGCCCATCGTGACCATGGACGTGTCCTTGATGTCCCTTTGGTCAATGCGCCAGCTTGCCGGCCACGGTCCCACCTCGCCTGCATTGAGGTGCGTGAAATTATAGTCCGAGAAGCGTTGAAATCCGACGCCGACGTCGCCGCGCAGATACCAACCGCCCGTTGCAACGGCGATGGGCGCAACCGGCGGCGGGAGCGGCGGAGGCGGAGGGAGATCTGCGGCAAATGCCGACGTGCTCAGCAGCGCGGCTGCTCCCGCGAGAGCAATAATTTTTGCCCGAGCCATGTCTTGTCCTTTCGTGCGGCAGGGGACGCACGCCCCTGAACAATGAACCCACGAAGCACAGACTGGCAGGAATTTCTAAACCGGGAGTTAACCTTACTTTTTAACCGCGAATGTTAAGCCCTGTGGCCATTTGTCGGCGGGACAGCCGCATCTCGCCGGCGGGCTTCACTTTTCCGGCTCGCCAATGTGGTGCTGTGCGTATAGCTCGAGCCCCAGCTTGGCCACGAGATCGAGCTGCGTCTCGAGGAAATCGATGTGCTCTTCCTCGTCATGCATCAGCTTTTCGAAAAGATCGCGCGTGACGTAATCCCGGACCGAATGGCAATGCGTGGCTGCTTCCTGGTAAAGCTGCCGCGCCGACATTTCGGCGGCAAGATCGCAATCGAGCACCTCCCGCACGTTCTGTCCGATATGCAGCGGATCGATCACCTGCATGTTTGGGAATCCATCGAGGAAAATGATTCGCTCGACGAGCTTGTCGGCATGCTGCATTTCCTCGATTGATTCGCTGCGCCATTTCTTGGCCAGCACCCGATAACCCCAATTCTCCAGCAGCCGGTAGTGCAGCCAGTACTGATTAACGGCGGCGAGTTCGTGCCGCAGGCCGCGGTTGAGGTATTCGATGACCTTGGTATCGCCTTGCATGATGCGGGGCCTCACTCTTGGAGGGTGCCCCCGGTCATGGCGCAAAAGAAGCGCCGCCACAAGCGTGCGGACGCACGGCGGTAGCTGATTGGGTCAGCTGCGCTCGTGCGCGTTGCAGCCCTGCGCGCCGGCAGTCGCCTCGTTCAGCAGCCGCCGCAGCGTGCGTGCGCACCGCCCGCACTGAACGCTGCATCCAAGGCAGCCGTAGATCTGGCCCGTGCTGCGGGGCAACTCCTCGGCACCCAGGGCAATCCGCACCTCGTGGTCGGAGAGCACATTGCAAGAGCAAACGATCATCGGAAAACGCGCCGCGAGATTAGTCGCACATGAAACGACCTAAAGGGGTTTTTCGGCTTTTGCAACGAAAACCCGTACTTTTATACCTATTCTAATGTTGCAAAGGCCTTTGAATGGCGGCGCAAAAAAGGGCTAGTCGGTTCAACTTTGCTTAAGCATTCGGTTTTGCAGAGGCGGAAAAGCCGCGCTCTACGCCGCAGCGGCGGTGAGAGCGTCCACGATGCCGTCCACCACCTCCTCGACCAGGACCTTGTCCTCGCCCTCGCCCATGACGCGGATCACCGGTTCGGTACCGGAAGACCGCACAATGAGCCGACCGCGCTCGTTCAGGCGGGCTTCGGCGTCCTTGATCGCAGAGCGCACGTCTGGATTCTCGAGAGGACGGCCCGTGCGATAGCGCACGCTTTTCAGAATCTGGGGCAACGGATCGAAACGGTGGCAGACCTTTGATACCGGCTGGCCCTGTTTCTTCACGACAGCGAGCACCTGCAAGGCGGCCAGGAGTCCGTCTCCCGTCGTCGTGTAGTCGGACAGAACAATGTGGCCCGAGGATTCCCCGCCGAGGTTGTAGCCGTGCGCGCGCATATGATCGAGCACGTAGCGGTCGCCGACTGCAGTGCGCACGAGTGCAATTCCCAGGCTGGTAAGATAACGCTCAAGCCCGAGATTGGACATGACGGTCGCCACGATGCCGTCTTGCGCAAGGCGCCCATCCTGCTTCCAACTCTGCGCGATCACGGCGAGGAGCTGGTCGCCGTCGATGACACGCCCGCGCTCGTCGGCAACCAGCACGCGATCAGCATCGCCGTCGAGCGCAATACCGATGTCGGCGCGCATTTCCTTCACCTTCTGGCAAAGGGCAGCGGGTTCGGTCGAGCCGCATTCGCGATTGATGTTGAACCCGTCGGGCTCGATTCCAATCGCAATCACCTCGGCGTCAAGTTCGCGCAGCGCATCGGGAGCGACGCGATATCCAGCTCCGTGCGCGCAGTCGATCACAATGCGCAGACCTTCGAGGGAAAGATTCTTCGGCAATGTGCGCTTGGCGAATTCGATATAGCGGTCCTGCACGCCATCAATGCGCCTCGCGCGGCCAAGATCGGTACCCTTCGCGAGCTTCTTTGTCAGGTCGTTGTCAATCAACGCCTCGATCTCAAGCTCGATTTCATCCGAAAGTTTGAAACCGTCCGGCCCGAAGAGCTTGATGCCGTTGTCATCGAACGGATTGTGCGATGCCGAGATCATCACGCCGAGATCAGCGCGCATGGAGCGGGTAAGCATGCCCACCGCCGGTGTAGGAATCGGGCCGGTGAGAAGCACGTCCATACCGACGGACGTAAATCCCGCCACCAGCGCCGTTTCGATCATGTAGCCGGAAAGCCTCGTGTCCTTTCCGATGAGTACCCGGTGCCGGTGCTCGCCGCGGCGAAAGATCAGTCCCGCCGCCTGTCCCACCTTGAGCGCGAGTTCCGGCGTGATCACGCCATTAGCGCGACCGCGAATGCCGTCGGTCCCGAAATATCTGCGCATCATGTTTGACAACTTATCCCGCATCCGCGGTGCCGTTGTCGATGAAATAAGAGCCGCAATCAAGAGGCCAGGCGATAATAACAAATAATAATGTCAGCATGTTAAACGAAACCGCTGGCGCAAGCCAGCGGCCAGAGAGTGAAGGCGCAAGGAGCCTGAAAGAGCGAAGGCCCGCTATCGCTTGGGTTTTTTGTCGTGCGGGCTGGGGGCAGGTTGCGTCACATTGGGGGGGTCGGAAGCGGGGAAGCTGTCCTGAAGCCCCCGCTCCAGCGATTTCTCCGCCTTGCGGCGCTGTTCTTCCTTGAATTCCTCCTTCGCCTCCTGCCGCCGCTTTTCCTCGATTTCGTGTTGCATGACGGTGTCGTTCGGAATGCCCATGAGACGTCTCCTTAACTTGTCGCCATCCTGCGTTAACGCATGTAAGCGAGCCCGCGTTCCCGGCCCGTTGCAAGGTAGTGTGCCATAGTGGCGTTTTGTCCCGCAGCGCAAATGTTTATGCTTCGTGAAAATGCAGCGTAAACGGGGGAGGAATATGTCGCTTCGCGACATCACATGCATCGAAGACCTGCGCGCGCTTGCCCGCCGCAAGGTGCCACGCGCCTTCTTCGATTATGCGGAAGCCGGCTCCTATGCGCAGGAGACGTTGCGCGCAAACCGAAAAGATTTCGCGCGCATCAAGTTGCGTCAGCGTGTTCTCGTCGATGTTGGCCAGCGCGACCTTGGCACGACGATTTTGGGGCGGCCGGCAGCGTTCCCTCTTGCGCTCGCCCCCATCGGTCTGTGCGGGATGCTGCGGGGCGACGGCGAGATTCTCGCCTGCCGCGCGGCGCAAAAAGCCGGCATTCCTTTCACGTTATCAACCATGTCAATCTGCTCGATCGAGGATGTTCACGACGCACTAGGCGAGCCTTTCTGGTTCCAGCTCTACATGATGAAGGACCGCGGCTTCATGCGCGCGCTGATCGAGCGCGCCGCCGCCGCGCGATGCAGCGCGCTCGTGCTCACCGTCGACCTGCAGGTGCTCGCCCAGCGTCATTGCGACATTCGCAACGGCATGACCGTGCCGCCACAGATCAGGCTCGGCAACATGCTGGATATGGCGAGCAAGCCAGCGTGGGTTGTTTCGATTCTGAAGGGCAAGCGAAAGACGTTTGGCAATCTCGCCGGTCACCTGCGTGGCATGGACGACGTCATCTCACTTGCGCAGTGGACCAATACGCAATTCGATGCGAGTCTGAACTGGAAAGACGTGGAGTGGGTGCGCAGCCTTTGGTCCGGCAAGCTCATCATCAAAGGCATTCTTGACGTGGAGGACGCGCAGGCCGCGGCCAAAACGGGCGCGAGCGCACTGGTTGTCTCCAACCACGGCGGCCGCCAGCTCGATGGCGCGCCCTCCTCCATCTCCATGCTGCCGAGGATTCTCGACGCGGTGGGAGCACAGGTTGAAGTGATGTTCGACGGCGGCGTTCGCTCTGGACAGGATTTGTTTCGCGCGCTCGCGCTCGGAGCCCGCTCCTGCCTTATCGGCCGCGCATACGTCTACGGCCTCGGTGCCGGCGGAGAGGCGGGCGTGAGCAAAGCGATCGAAATTATCGGCAAGGAGCTCGACATCACCATGGCGCTCACCGGCACGCGAAGTGTCAAAGAGATCGACCGCGGGGTGCTTGAGCAGTAGAAGGCGAGACAATTTTTCTCGCGCATGCTGTCCAGATTAATGCTATTGGAGCATCGGTTAGACAAAATCCGGAGGTTTGCCGGTGGTGTTCAGGGCATCAGAACTATTCCGGATGGTGGGGCAGAGCGACTCTTTGCTTGACGAGGCGTGGACGCATCGCAGATGGGCCACGTTCGTACAGCTTTGGCTCGCTGCAAGCGTCGGCATGACGCTGCTGCCGGCGATCATGGTGTTTTTGGTGCTGTTCATACCCGGGCTTTTGTACAACGCTTTTGCCGCACTTATTCATACGAGAATGCTAAGTATTTCCGTTGCCGACTTGTGGCATCTCGCGGCGGGGATGGGCGGCATTATCGGGCTGTTTACGTTGTTATTTACGATGCCGGTGATGCTCTTCCGACAACTCTGCGGCGATTTGGACAAGAAGGATGCGCAGCCGATCCACACGGCAGGTGGCGAATCCTTATCTTGACCATACGCCTTCGCTTATTCAGTTAGCTTTTTCAATGACTTACGATTCTGCTTGACGCCGCGGTGGCGTTCCGGAATCAATAGAACAAATAGTGAACATTTCGCCGCTCCGCAGGATGCCCCTCCTCTCCGAACCTTACTCGCAGGCCTCCGTGACGTGCCGAACTCGGATAATGCCGAACTCGGTCATTGGTCTGCGGCACAAGCTCGCTCTCCTCGAGCGGCCAAGCGAAGTTGCCGACGAGGATGAGGATAATGTCGTCCCGCTCGATGTGCCCGCAATCGATGCCGCGCTTGCCGGGGGGCTTGCGCGAGGGGCGGTGCATGAAATCTCGGCACATTGTGAAGGTCACATCGTGGCCGCTAGCCGGTTTGCATTGGCATTGGTGGAGAGTCTCAAGCAGTCTTGCCGGATCAGGCGTGCGACACGCGGCACCGGGTCTTCAGCGAAAGCCATAGTCTGGATCGCTCAAGATCTTTGTTTGTTCGAGAACGGCGTCCCTTACGGTCCCGGTCTCGTGGATCTCGATAT
>JBEVJT010000081.1:0-10541 GCA_040510075.1 Xanthobacteraceae bacterium
TCGGCAGTGAGAAGCGATAAGGCGCCAAGACACGCGTTCCGGCAATCGGCGCGAGGGACAGCTCAATGTCGCGCAGTTCGGTGAGATACCTGATGGCATAACGATCGGGGATGTGCCCTGCTATGGGCTCAAAATGCACCGAGCACACCACCACTGGACCTTCATATCCGACTTGCGACTTTACCCGTTCAATCCGCCTAAATGCGAGCTGGAGGTCATAGCGCATGTAACCTTCAAAGATAGAAACAGTGCGTTCGCAGGCCTGCGGTGCCACGGGCTCAGCATTGCCCGGCATCCACACCAGCGAGGCGGTCATCGGATCGGAGACCCCTTGCCGATCGCGCTCAGTCAGCGGAATGCGATCGGGGCTCGGCGTGTTCGGGGGTTGCGCGGCGAAATCGGTGACGTTGCCCCCGCTGAAAACTAGTCGGACTTCATATTCCTCCTGGCCGCTGCGGATGCTTAAGGTGTAGACCGCTGGAGCGAGTTGTCCTGCGGCAATTGTTCCCTGAACGCTGCTGTAACCCTGTCCGCTCGCGAACACACGCGCTAGGCCTGCCGTTGTGCCATTTGCCACAGCCAAGAACTGGTCTTCGCCGACGTTGATCACCCAACTTCCGCGTCCGATTGAAAGCCCTGCGAGGGTGACGCTGTAGCGAGCGTCGAGCTTGCCTTGTGCGAACGCATTGCCGTACTCGGCGTCCAGCAGAGCCACAGATATCAAAATAGTGCTTAATGCCAAGGCTGGACGGGTGTAGCGGATGAAAAGCACTGATTGCTCCTGCACAGCTCCGGCACAACACTCGTCATGCTGCTCCGCCGGGGTTGGGCTTTTTTTTAGTCTCTGTTCTGCATGGCCTTGTAGTGGGCAATTTTAGTTCAGGGAAAATGGCAGTCGGTGGACCTGATGACAAGGAAATCTGATGGCTCAAAATACAAAATATATCGAACTCGTTCGACGAGATAATCTGGTAGCTTCCGCGCTCTGCTTCCGCTCTTGGCCAAGCCTAGCGCTGCAACAATGTCGCGATAAAGATGGGTGCCAGAAGGAATACGACGAACCACCGAAATACTTTTGATTGAAAATTCTAATGCACTGGAGCACAGTGAGATCGGCTCGACCCCGCCGGCAAAGACTGGCCGGGATTTGCTAACGAATACCGTGAGCTTATGTCATGTCGCCACACTGCCGCAGCTTGATTTCTTTTCTGGCCAGCTCCGTTATTTTGGCGAGCGCCGTTCCCACAAAAAGTGCTTAAGCGGAGGATCATCCTGCGGAGGATCGCAGTGTTCCGGCCCTTAAAAAATCCAACCACTGTCGCACTCTGTCTCTGTCCTGCATGAGCTTGTCGAGAAATTTCTCCTGACAGCGTTTCGAGCAAAACTGGGTTTTAAACCATCGCTGCCGAACGAGACCAAACTTGCCACCGCACTGTGTGCATCGTGTATGCATTGTGAACCCTAAAGGCTGGGCACGGAGCTTTATGCCTCGTTCAATTCTTGCTCCGACACGACGCGCTCATGCGGCTCGATCAAACTTTTGATCCGATACCGACGCCGACCATCTTCTTCCGGCAGCACTGCTCTAATCTCGTACAAGCCGGTCGCGGCATTGCGGGCGAATGCGGATGGCCGAAGGTAGACAGTCTGACCGATGTGGAATTGAGGCGTCATTGAAGGGAAGCCGAGTGATGCAACGGTAGTGCTAGCTGATTCGGAAAGGCGTGCCTACCAAGACACTCGTTGAGATTCCGAAAAACTCGCGATGGGCGAGCGGATGTTTACGCTTTTCGAAGTGAGAACACGGCAGAAAATCGACTTCCTAGCGCCGATGCCCCACGAGCTGGCGGTCATCCACATCTGTGCAGGGTGAAAACTAGATGAACTACAATTCAACAGAAGCCGAGCTTGAGTTCATAGTACTCAGCGGCCATCGCTCTTTCGAGCAACTCCGACCTGCCACGGGCGGCGGCGGGAGGCCGCTGCTTCCCATATGGTTCCCAATCGATGATCCTGGGAAGCAGACCTGGGCTCGTTTATCGTCAAGTCATTGACCGGCGGCTTGTAGCGCGCGCTTATTTGGCAAACGTAACCATGCGGACCGGCGTCGGTTTGAAATTGTTTGCCGGATTGAGGATTTGCGGGCAATTGGAAATGACGGCGAGACAGTCCATCTCTGCTGCTAGATCGACACGATCCCCGGGTCGCGACAGCGGCGCCTTGATCTCGAATTCGGCATTAGCATTGAACGGGATGTGCATGAAAAAATTGATGTTGGGCACGAGGCTGCGGGAATCCAGCCCGTGCTTTGACAACTCACGCAGGAAATTGGCGCGGCAGCTCGGCGTATCCTTGACCCTGTAGCGCAGGAAATTGATCTCCGCGCTGCAGCAGCCACATATGGTGTCGTGATTGCCTACGGTATCCTCGATGATGCTGAACATCGGATTGGCAACGTTCGAATAGAGTACGTCCCCCTTGCGGAGATAGGGACGCGAAGCGAGTCGGACGGTCACGGTAACGTCGTAGGTCTCCTTGGTATCTTTCGCATTGAAGCAGATGAAATCGACTGCCTGCTGACCTTCCAGATCGATAATCCGCAGAACTTCCCCTTTGCGAATGATATCCGACCACGGCTCGCCCGGGGGGACGACCACATCGGCGCGGATCGCTCCTGGTGAGACCAAGCTCGTGCTCCGGCAAATCCGAGACGGTCAGAACGTGTATTGCTTCAGCGCGGTCGGGTGAATCAGTTCCGCCACGTTGAGCTTCGCCTTGAGGATCTTGTATTTGTGCATCAGGTCGATCATGTCCTGGATCTTCTGCGGCTCGATCACCCGGTCATAGACGGGCAGGGCAATGCCGCGCAGCCGTTCCGGAGCGATCTTGGTGTAGGCGGACACCGCCTGCTCCCATTCCGCCGTGCCCTTGTTTTTCAACACCCAGTCGGTGCCGTGCGCAAACGCCCGCGCAAAGCTTTCGACTATTTGCGGATTCTTGGCGATGTAATCCTTTGTCGCGAGATATTCCGATACCACGCCATTCGGCGCCGTGCCCGACATCGGCCAGGACACCACTTTGACCCTGTCGCCGTGGTTTTGCAGGCCCACCGTCAGGAACGGCTCATTGACCATCGCGGCGTCGACCTGATTGCTCACCAGCGCATCGACCATCTGCGGAAACGGTATCTCTACAAAGCTGACGCGCTCGGACTCTCCGCCCGTCCGATCGATCCAGGCGGCAGCGCGAATCCACATGATGTTATTGCGGTTGTTGACCGCGAGACGCTTACCGGCGAGATCCTTGCCAGAATTGATGCCGCCATCAATGCGGGCCATGAGCCCGGCAAGATCAGGACCCTGGGCCGCCGTGCTGCAACCTGCGGTTACAAACTTGAACTCGAGCCCCTCTCCGATCGCGAGTAGTGCCGAGGTCGTGTTGGCAAAGGCGAAGTTGAACTGACCAGCGGCAAGTGAGGGCAGCAACGCCGCCCCGCCCGGGGCCGGCGTCGTGTCCACCTCAAGCCCTTCCTGGCGGAAGAAGCCCTTGCTGATACCGATCATGAGCGGAGCGGCATCGACGATCGGAATGGTGCCGACCCGAATCTTGGTGAGAGTTTGCGCGCGGCCGCGACCGGCGACTGCCGAGGCTGCGATCGCCGCCGTGCACCCGAGAAGAAATTTTCGCCGTGACCGCACCATGAGAGCCTCCGCTCATTTCCGTTCCGTAGCGAGGAAACAAATCTTGAACGCGCCAATCCGAGAGTTCAGATTGATCATGCTTGTGGCGCGTACCAGAAGATCAGGCGCCGTTCAACCGCAACAAAGCCGGCATTCAGAAGGGCGCCCAGTGCGGCGAGCACGAAGATGGCGGCATACATCTCAGCGGAGCGCACTGCGTACTGCATCAGAACGAGATAGTAGCCCACGCCGGATGAGCCTGCGATCATCTCGCTCACCACCGTAACCACGAGCGCGAGCGCAAGGCTAATCCGCATGCCTGCGAGAACATAGGGCAAGGTGCTGGGTACGACGATGCGCATGAGAATACGCGTGGCGCGGGTGCGAAATGTGCGCGCCACTGCCAGATAGGTCGGCTCCACGCCTGAGGCTCCCTGCATGGTGTTGATCGCAACTGGAAAAAAGGCGGTCACGGCAATGATTGTGACCTTCATCAGATCGTCGACGCCCAGGAACAACACCAGCGGCGGAATCAGCGCGGGCGCCGGGATCGGCCGCAGCAGCTCGATGACTGGTTCAAACATCCGTCGCACGAGCGGCACGCGGGCGAACGTAAACCCGACGATCGCGCCCGCCGAGATGCCGATGACGTAGCCGAGCACAAACCGGTAGAGCGTCGGTCCGATCACTTCGATCAGTTCGCCCGAGAGAATTTCGCGGATGAGCGCAAGAAGGATAATGCTCACCGGCGGCCAGTTTTCGCTGACAATCAGGCCCGACCGCGCAGAGGCCTCCCAGAGCAGCAGCAGAGCCGCGATCAGGAGAATCCCGGATCGGCGGCTGAGGGCCGCGCGCGCGCGTTCCAGCACGGAGGTCGACGTCTTTGTCACGTGCGTTGCGTCGTCCGGTACCAGAACAGCATTCTCTGCTCGGCCAGCAGCAGCAGGAAATTGAGCAGGTAGCCCACAACTGCGAGGATGACGATCCACGCATACATTTGGCGGACGCGGAAGGCACGCTGCATGTCAATGATCAGGAACCCGATCCCGCCGGTCCCCGCGATCATCTCGGAGATCACCGCCAGAATTAGCCCAAGCGCGATGCTCAGCCGCATGCCGGCAAAGATGAACGGCGCTGAAGCGGGCAGGATGACCTTACGAAGGAGCGAGAACGGCCCGACGCCGAGCGTGCGCGCGGTATTGATCAATACCGGATCAACTCCGCGCGCCCCCTGCACGGTATTGATCACCACTGGGAAGAATACGGCGAGCGCAATGGAGGTGATCTTCATGGCGTTATCCACGCCGAGAAACAGCACGAGTGCCGGCACCAGCGCCGCCTTCGGAATCGGCCGCAACAGCTCGATCAGAGGCTCGAACAAGCGGTAGAGTCGCGGCCAGTATCCCATGGCAAGGCCGAGCGCGATGCCGAGCGTCGCGCCAATCGCAAAGCCGATGGCAAGCCGCGCCAGCGTTTCGCTCAACGGGCCCGTAACCTGGCCGTCGGCGAGCAGATCCCAAAGCACGAGGCCGATGTCGGACGGCGCTGGCAGCAGCGAACGTTTCACCAGCCCGTGGTGCACGGCCTGCTCGATGCCCCACAGGGCGAGCGCAATGACAAGCGCACCCGGCGCCAGCTGCCCGAGCCATCTAGGCATGCGAGCTCTTGCGCTTCATCAGCTGCGCCAAAAGGGCGTGTCGCAACTTGAGGAAACGGCTCTCCTCGCGGGTGGTGATTGGATCGCGTGGCCGCGGCAGTCCGACATTGATGATTTCATGCACGCGCGCCGGCCGATGCGTGAGCACGGCGACCCAGTCGGCGAGATAAACCGCTTCGTCCACATCGTGGGTGACGAACAGGATGCTGAGATTGCGCGCCGCCCACAGGTCGAGCAGCAGATTCTGCAGATCGAGCCGCGTGAGCGCATCCAGCGCGCTGAACGGCTCGTCCATCAACAGCACCCGCGCATCCGCGGCCAGCGCGCGCGCAATCGCCACCCGCTGTTGCATGCCGCCCGACAATTGCCAGGGATAATGTGCGGCAAAGTCCTGCAGGTCGACGAGCTGCAGCAGGCTGCGTGAGCGGTCGCGGCGCTCTGCCCGGCTGATCCCGGAATGGCCCTCCAGCGCGAACTCGACATTGGCGAGTACGGTCCGCCACGGGAACAACGACTTGTTATATTGCTGGAACACGTACACGACGTGCGGCGGCGGCGCAGTCACCGGCTGGCCCAGAAGCTTTACAGTGCCGCGATCGGCAGGCATGAGGCCGGCGGCGATCTGCAGCAGCGTACTCTTGCCGCATCCTGAGGGGCCGACCACCGCGAGAAAACCTCGGTCTTCGAGAACGAGGTCAATGCCGTCGAGCGCAACCGTTTCGGCCTTCGCGGATGCGAAGCTCTTGCCGACCTGATTGAGCTCCAAGATCGGCGCCACGACTCTCTTCAGTGCTCTCGTGCAGCATCAAACTGCAGCTCGCCTGCACCGAGCGGCGCAAAACAGGCCGCCACTTCCGCCACCGTCACATCCTCCACGGAGCGATGCGACCAGCGCGGGAGGTTGTCCTTTTCGATAATACGGGCACGAACGCCCTCGAAATAGTCGTTCCGCCGCATGAGGCGCTGGGCGATGCGAAAATCGGTGATCAAACAATCGCGCAAGGTCTTCGTTCGCGCTTCGCGAATCGCGCGGAACGTCAGTTCGAGGCTCAGCGGACACGCCGCGACGATCTCGGCATGCGCCTGCCGCGCCCATGCCTCGGGCCGCGAGGCTAATGCGACGATGATGTCGCGCACGCTGCGGAGGGCGAACACCGCATCGATCTCCGTGCGCAGAAGCGAGAGCGGCGCGACGCCGCACGCAGCGCTCAGGGAAGCAAGCGCGGTACTCGCTGACTTGCCTGCGACGAGCGCAGGAACGATCCCGCCGAGCCGCTCGGTCGGAATGAAATAGTCCGCGAGCCCGAGATAGAGTGCATCGGCGGCGCCAATCCGCGCTCCCGTCAGTCCGAGATAGAGCCCGAGCTGTCCCGGACATCGCGCCAGAAAGTAAGAGGCGCCGATGTCGGGGAACAGGCCGATGCGGCATTCCGGCATTGCGAGCTGCGTCGTCTCGGTCACGACACGATGCGACCCATGCACCGAGATGCCGCAGCCACCACCCATCACGACCCCCGACATCAACACAATGTAGGGTTTGGAGTAACGGGCAATCGCGTCGTCCAGGATATATTCGACGCGGTAGACTTCATGCATAAAGGCATCATCGCCGCGGCGCTCGTAGACGGCGCGCACGTCTCCCCCCGCGCAGAATGCCCGCTCGCCCGCGCCGCGCACAAGAACCGCCGTGATTGCCTGGTCGTCGCGCCATTTCTCAAGCCGCGCATGCAACGCCTTGATCAGCATCATGTCGATGACATTGAGAACGGCAGGACGATTGAGCACCGCAATCCCCACCGGCCCGACGACCTGATGCACCAGCGAATCAAAACGAGCGTCGACGTTCATGTCTGTCTCTGGATCTTCGCGACGATCGCGCGCCGGTCGATCTTGCCGGTCGCGCCGATCGGCCATTCGTTGATTATGCGCAGCTCGCTCGGCCAGAATCTGCGGGTGATGCGCTCGCGCTCGAGCAGGTGGTTGATGTCGGTGAGCAAGAGCTGCCGGTCCGGCCTGAGCTGAACGCAGGCGACGGGGATTTCGCCAAGACGCTCGTCGGGCACGCCCACTACCACGGCATGTATGACATCCGGATGCGAAGCGACCACGTCCTCAAGGAGAGCAATCGGGATAGTCTCGGCGCCACGGCGGATCACGTTTTTGACCCGGCCGCTGATGCGCAGAAATCCCGCGGCATCGATTGAGCCAAGGTCTCCGGTATCGAAGAAGCCGTCCTCATCGAGCACATCCTGGTTGAGCGCATGCTCGCTCAGGTATCCGGCGAACAGAAACGGCCCGGTCGTGGCTATTCTGCCCTCGATGCCCGGCGCAAGCTCTCGGCCGGCATCGTCGCGGATACGGAAGATCATTTCCGGCTGCGGCGTGCCGAGCGTCTCGATCAGCGCGTCGCGCGGGGTTTGCGCATCGGTTGCGCAGGCGTGCCCGAACTCAGTCATGCCGAGCGCGCGCGATATGCGGAACGGCAAGGTCTCGATGGCCTTGCGCACGGTCGGCGCCGGCAGAGAATCGCCGGACAGCGTGAACAGGCGCACCGAGGAAAGAAGATCGATGCAGCTGGTCTGGAGAGCGAGCAGGTCGATGATGAATGCCGAAGGGCCGAGCGAAATGGTGCAACGATGCTTCGCCGCGAGGTCAACCATGGCCTGCGCATCCCAACGCTCCTGCAGGAGCAGGCAGGCGCGAGACTGCAGCGCGCACCGCACGCCGTAGAAATATCCGAATGTGTGGCCCACCGGAATTGCGAGATGCACGATGTCCGAGGGCCCGATGCCCTGTCTGATGATGGTGGAATCGATCGTTGCAATCGCCGAGTTGTGGATGTGAAGGACACCCTTCGGGTCCCCGGTCGAGCCGGAAGTGACGGCAATCTCCAGCGGGTCACCATCGCGGCCGCCGGCGACCGGCGCTCCTGGATCGGTGTCCAGACCGGCAGCCCAATGCTCGAAAGTCTCGTCTGCATCCGCCTCGGGCGAGCGTGCGAGGATGACGTGCGGCGCACGTCCAGCTAGTGCCGAGCGGGCCTCTGCAATCAGGCGCGCGCGATCTTCATCCGGCCGGGGATGGCGAGCGGTGAACCAGAGCCGCGGCTGGGTTAACCGCAAAGCGCGCTGCGTCTCGCGTGCATCCCACGCGATGGGGCAGAATGCGAACACGACGCCCGCAATTTCAGCCGCAACGGCAATAATCACAAATTCGTGCCAGTTGGGCAGCTGAACGAGAACAATGTCGCGCCGATCTAGGCCCGCGCGCCGCATTGCCTGCGCCTGCCGCAGCGCCTGTTGCCAGAGAGCAGCGTAGGAAACGAGGATCGCTCCATCGATGACGGCCACTTTGCCAGGATCGCTCAGGGCAACCTCCCTGACCCGCTCCCACAGGGGAGGCCGCGCCCACCAGCCGCGCTCACGCCACAATGCGCCCGGCCGCCGATCGAGACCGCTGAGATCACTAAGCCGCGGGTCCATCTGTTATCCCGGCGCGGAAGGGCGTCGGCGCTCTATCGCGTGCTGATTCAAGAATGCGGGAATGCCGCCATGCAGGCGACCTATGTTGATATTAGACGGAAACGAATTAGCATGCCAATCCACGGGCAAAAGCGCACCAAGTATCCGCGCGGCATGAGTTCGCAGATGGGATTTTCCTTCAAGAAGAGCTTTATTGTCGGTTGGGGTGACTGCGCTCCCTCCGGCGCCGTCTATTATCCGAATTACTTCCGATGGTTCGACCAATCGGTGTGGGATCTGTTCGATGCGGCCGATCTGCCGATACCAGCGCTCGAGCAGAAATACGGCATCGTCGGCCTGCCACTTGTGAATCTGTCGTGTAGTTTCCGGGCCGTCTGTCGATTGCGGGATCGTGTGACTCTGGAGACTCGCATCGCGGCGATCGAAGTCAAAGGGTTCAAGATCGAGCATCTGGTCACCCGCGATGGTCAGGAACTGGTGGCCGCCAGTGACGAACGCTTCTGGGGCGTGCGGCCGAAGAATGAGCCTGGCCGACTTCGGCGCGAAGCCATTCCGGATGAGGTGATCGCTCATCTCAAAACGGCAGAAACACGGGCCGCTGGCATTGCTCGCTAGTGCGGCCGAATTGTCACCTCCTGACTAAGATCCACCGGCAAGGAGTTGCGATGATCAAGATCAATGGCTTCGAGCACGTATCAGGGGCCGCGTCCGAGCTTGAGCCCGGACAGCGCACGCTTGCTCTTTTCGGCATCAAGCCCACCGGCTTCGAGGAGATCCACGACCAGGATGTCACCTCGAACTATTTCGAAGGCGACGGTGATGTGCGCTTCGAGATCATTCGCCCACTCGGACCGAAGTCGCATTGCGGAAGTTCCGGGAGACCCGAGGCCCCGGCCTGCACCATGTCTGCTTCCAGGTGAAGAATCTCGATGAGGCCTGCGCGCAGATCACTGCTGCGGGCGGGCAATTGGTCGGACACACATTCAGCGACTCACGCGGCCGCCACGCCTTCATGCATCCGAAAAGTACCGGAGGCGTGCTGATCGGGCTCATCGAACTTTATCCCCATCTCAAGCATGCGAGATAACGGCAAGATCAAATTGTTTCCTGAGCCCGAAGATTGCGCTGCGCTGCGTCCTCGCAATGACGCTCAGTCGTCACTTCGCGGCTGAGCCCGTCTCCAGGTCCCGGCTCGTCGCTGGAGGGAGAGATACGCGGGGGTGTAGCAGGGTGTAGCAGCGCTGGGACAGGTTTACACCTGCCTAAGGCGCTGTTTTGTTTAGCAATTTCATCTATGGTAGTTATGGCACCCGTTTTGCGTTGATTGCGGGTGTGCTCGGACAGCGGCATTGTCCGTTTCGGACAAATGCACTTCGGTGAGATACGCGCGGTTGTCCGTTTCGGACAATCCAACTAGGCCTTGGTGCAGCGGAATCATGTACCTTCGCAGTAGTCGCGCAACGTGCATACCCGGAGCAGGACCTGTTGAGGCAGAATCATCCCAGATCATCTCTGAGGCAGAATCCTCCATTGCCCAGGGTTTCCTCTGAGGAGGCCCGAATTGTTTGGGAGTCCCAAAGACGGCCGAGTTGCCTGTCAAGGCATGCCAAATTCGGCTTTCGACGCAGTCCATCAAAACAGGAAAGTGCGCTAACCGAAACTGGTGGGTGGTGCGGCAATGTGCACCGCAGAAAGCCCCAGCGGCCTATGTCCGAGTCGGGT
>JBEVJT010000082.1:0-32093 GCA_040510075.1 Xanthobacteraceae bacterium
AAAGTAGGACACTTGTTCCCATCATCGGCAACGGCCCCGTCCAACGAGGCGAGGATTTCGCCAGGCGCCGGTGGCTGAGAGACCAAATCGCGCGCTCCCGCCTGTCAGGACAGGAGCGCCGTCATGCCCATCACCGAATTTTTGGATGGCTTCAAATTCGATCCCGAGGCTCGGCGAGTCATGGGCGTCGCATACGAAATGGCGCGTGCGGCCCTTAAATTTGATAACCGGACTTATGCTGCCGACGAAATAATCGCTGGACGGATCATCGAACTTGCGAAAACTGGAGTGGTTGACCCGGATCAGCTCTGCGAGCAAGCGTTGAACGATCTACGCCTGCGGGTGGACTCTATGATCGTCTCGACCAGCGCGGCCAGCCGCTTCAAGGCGTCCGCCGGCCGATAGGGTTGCCAGCACCAAGGCGTTACAGCAGCCACCCATTCGATTTGCGCAGCGAGCCGAGCCTGACACCGCCCCGGAAGGATCGCGTACCGAGCAGCCCCGGTGCGCTGCTGCGCCTATTGCCGCTTCGGACACCTTACGGACATAGACAAACAGCGAACAGGCCTTGACCTAATTTCATTGGCTAAATGCCGGAAACTGAAGGAGTTTCTGGCGCGCTCGGAGGGATTCGAACCCCCGACCCCCAGATTCGAAGTCTGGTGCTCTATCCACCTGAGCTACGAGCGCGGGCGAGGCAGGAATATAGGGCACCATCCGACTTGTCACCGGTTCCGCTGCACGTGCTAACTGGGTGTTCACGGGCCACGCCTATAATGGGCGCGAGGACAGGAAAACCAGCAAACCATGGCCATCCTCATTACCGGCGGTGCGGGTTACATCGGAAGCCACATGGCGCTTGCGCTTACCGACTCCGGCGAGCGCAGCGTGGTGCTCGACAATCTCTCGACCGGCTTTGCGTGGGCGGTGCCCAAGAACATTCCTTTGGTCGTGTCCGAGAGCGGCGATCAGGAACGGGTCGCAGCGCTCATCTCCGAACACTCGGTCGATACCATCATCCACTTTGCCGCCTCGCTCGTCGTCCCCGATTCCATGCGCGATCCCCTCGGCTATTATCGCAATAACACGGTCAATTCGCGCGCCTTGATCGAGACGGCGGTCAAAACCGGCGTGCGCAATTTCATTTTCTCCTCGACCGCAGCGGTCTATGGCAATCCCGCGCGCGTGCCCGCGCGCGAGGACGACGCCACGGTCCCGACCTCGCCATACGGCTCCTCGAAGCTCATGACCGAGATCATGCTGCGCGATGCCGGCGCGGCGCATCCGCTCCGCTACGTGATCCTGCGCTATTTCAACGTCGCCGGCGCCGATCCGCGAAAACGCGCCGGCCAGGCGACGAAAGGGGCTACCCACCTGATCAAGGTTGCGGTGGAAACAGCGCTCGGTCTGCACGCGGGCATGCAGGTCTACGGCACCGACTATGCGACGCCCGACGGAACCTGCATCCGCGACTACATTCATGTCTCGGACCTGGTGCGCGCGCATGCCGACGCCCTCGCCTACCTGCGCGACGGCGGCGCGTCCGCCACGCTCAATTGCGGCTATGGCCGCGGCTTCTCGGTGCTTGAAGTGATCGATACGGTCAAACGCGTCTCGGGAGTGGATTTCAAGGTCGAGCACACCGGCCGGCGTCCCGGCGATCCTGCGCAGATTGTGGCTGCTGCCGACCGTGCGCGGGCGCTGCTTAAATGGCAGCCACAGTACGATAATCTCGAGACGATCGTGCGGCATGCTATGGCATGGGAGGAAAAGCTCCGCGCGCGCGCCGCATGAGGCAGCGATGAGAGCCGTCGTTGCCCCTTGAAAAGCGCTGCCGCCTGGGCAAGAACTTTCGATGAACTCCGCGCGAGGCATCCCTTGCCCTCGCAATTGCAGGGAATTGGCCTCGGCGCTCTAAGCCGTGGTCGGATCGCGCTTCGGAACCGAAGCGCCCGAGCTTGACCTTCGCTTTGGGGCGGCATGCAGATTTCGTTTATCCAAAAAGCGTTTGCCGACCCGAACGGGAACGCCGCGCTGGTGCACCGGCTTCTGGTCGCGCAGGCTGCCACCCATTGGCGCCGCTACATGCTCGCGCTGCTCATGATGTTTATTGCGGCGGCGAGCACATCGCTGGGCGCCTACCTCATCGGCGACGTCATCAATCAGGCCTATGTGCACAAGAATCTGCCGGGCATCGTCGTGCTGGCCGTGGTGACCGCAACCATTTTCCTGATCAAGGGATTCGCGACTTACGGCCAAGCGATTACGCTCGCGCGCATCGGCAACCGCATCGTCGCCGACAATCAGCGCCGCCTGTTTGCGCAGATGCTGCGCCAGAACCTCAGCTTCTTCTCCGACCGCCACAGCTCGGAATTCATCGCACGACTGACCACCGGCACCACGGCAGCGAGCGCTGTGCTTAATCTTCTGATCACTGCGCTCGGCCGCGATCTTCTTTCGTTGATCGGGCTCGCAACGGTGATGGCGGTGCAGGACCCGATCATGACGCTCTTCAGCTTCATCGTCGTGCCCCCGGCCATGCTTGTCCTGCGCCGGCTCATTCACCGCATCAAGGCGATTGCGCACCAGCAGTTCACCGGCAATACGCGCATTCTCGAAACGCTGCAGGAGGCCGTGCAGGGCATCCGCGTGGTCAAAGCCTACACGCTCGAAGACGCCATGCGTGCGCGCTTCGACACGCACGTCGCCGAGCTCGAGCACGAGTCTAACAAGTGGGCGCGCGTCGCCTTCCGCTCGGGCCCGCTGATGGAAAGCCTCGGCGGGTTCGCGATCGCCATTGCGCTCGTCTATGGCGGTTACCGGGTGATCGCCACCGGAGCGACACCAGGGCAGTTCTTCTCGTTCCTCGCCGCGTTCATGCTCGCCTACGAGCCGGCGAAGCGGCTCGCGCGCCTGAACATGGATCTCAACAGCGGGCTCGTCGGTGTGCGCATCCTGTTTGAGACCATCGATCATCCGCCCACCGAGCAGCCGGAACTGCACAAGCCGCCGCTGCGGCTCGCGCGCGCCCGCATCGAGTTCGCCAATGTTCAATTCGCCTACCGTCCCGGCGAGAATGTCATTCGCAATCTTTCCTTCACGGCCGAGCCGGGCTCTGTGGTCGCGCTCGTCGGCCCTTCCGGAGGCGGCAAATCCACCATCGTCAAACTGATGCTGCGCCTCTACGAAGTCGACGGCGGTGCCATTCGCATCGATGGACAGGACATCAGCGCCGTGTCGCGGCAATCGTTGCGCAGCCAGGTCGCTTATGTGGGCCAAGACGTGTTTCTGTTTCGCGGCAGCGTGCGCGAGAACATCTCGCTTGGCCGACCGGGTGCGAGCGAGGAGGAGATAACAGCCGCCGCGCGCGCCGCGTGCGCGCACGATTTCATCATGGCCTTTCCCCGCGGCTATGATACGCCGGTCGGCGAGCACGGTGCACGCGTTGCCGGCGGCGAGCGCCAGCGTATTGCCATTGCCCGCGCGCTGCTCAAGGACGCGCCCATCATCCTGCTCGACGAGGCAACGGCTTCGCTCGACTCCGAATCCGAGCGGCAGGTGCAGCTTGCGATCGAGCATCTGTGCCAGGGGCGCAGCACCATCGTGATCGCGCACCGGCTGCACACGGTGGTGGACGCCGACCGCATTTTCGTGATCGAGGACGGCACCGTGGTCGAAGCGGGGAGACACGAGGAGTTGTTGCGCAAGGGGGGGCGTTACGCGTCCTTCTACCGGCTGCAGCTGCGCGACCAGGAGCCGAGCCCGCGCATCGCTGTCGTCAATTCGGGATGAACAATTAACCGTCATTGCCGGGCTTGACCCGGCAATCCATCATTTTGACGAAAGGATGGATGCGGGGTCAAGCCCACGCATGACGAGCCAGAGAGGAAGGCCCGATGACCGCTGAGAGCACCGACTATGTCATTCCGCCGCCGCCGCAGGCTGCCATCGCGGTTGCCGGCACGAAAAAGAAATTCCCGGTGCGGCGCATATGGTGCGTGGGACGCAATTACGAGGAGCACATCCGCGAGATGGGCCACGATGTGCGCGACCCGCCGTTTTTCTTCTCCAAGCCCCCCGATGCCATCGTGCCGGACGGGGGCCAAGCGCCTTATCCACCGCTGACAAAGGACATGCACCACGAGGTGGAGCTTGTGGTCGCGCTGAAGTCGGGCGGGCGCAACATCAAGGCCGACCGCGCGCTCGACTGCATCTACGGATACGGGGTCGGCATCGATCTGACGCGACGCGACCTGCAGATCGCCTCGCGCGACATGAAGCGGCCCTGGGAAATCGGCAAGGCCTTCGATGCTTCGGCGCCGTGCGGGGCGCTCGCGCCGGCGAGCAAGATCGGCCATCCCAGCAAAGGGCGGGTCGTGCTGAAGGTGAACAGTCAGATCCGGCAGGATGGAGATCTTGCTCAGATGATCTGGAAAGTGCCGGAAGTGATCGCAAAGCTCAGCGAAATGATCGAGCTCGCGGCAGGCGACGTGATCATGACCGGCACACCCTCCGGCGTGGCAGCAACCGTAGCGGGCGACAAGATCGAATGCGAGATCGAGGGCGTCGGTCGGCTTACGATCACCATTGCGCCGCCGCGCGCGTAAGCCGGCGCCGAAACGTGTAGCCCGGATGAGCGACGGCGACATCGGGGAAAGGACTTCCCGCATATCGCTCCCTCATGCGGGCTACAGCCGCTACTGGGTCAGGCCCTCGGCGCTGAGCGCCTCCTGCACGGCTTTGCGCGAGGCGACGCGATCCACGTAGGCTTTCACGTTCGGCCATTTAGAAAGATCAATGCCGACGCGGGGGCTCCAGCGCAGGACGGTAAACAGATAGGCATCCGCGACCGTGAAGTGACTGTCCATGAGGTACTGCTTGCCGGCGAGCTGCTTGTCGAGCCAGTCGAACCGCTTTCCCAAATTTTCGCGGGAAATCTCCTTGTAGGCCTCCGGAGTGGTCGGGCGAAAGAACGGGCCGAAGGTCTTGTGCAATTCCGACGTAATGAAGTTGAGCCACTCGATGACGCGGTAGCGCTCGAACGTGCCTGCAGGTGGAATGAGGCCGGCGCCGGGGTGCTGATCCGCAATCCACTGCACGATGGCCGGGCCTTCGGTGAGGCGCTCGCCGTTTTCGAGCTCCAGCGTGGGGACTTGTCCCTTGGGATTGATGCTCCAGTAATCCTTTCCAGACTTGGTCTTCTTTTCCTGATTATTGACCTGTTCGAGATCGAATTTCGTGCCGGTCTCACGCAACACAATGTGCGGCGAGAGCGAGCAGGCGCCGGGGGCAAAATAGAGCTTCATTCATTTTCTCCTTCCACGCGATAGGCGCGTAACCTGCATGCCAGGACGCGGGATGCAAGGTCCGGCCGTTCATGACATAAGCATCCGGCGAATTGTGGAGAAGCTCAATGAATCCCGTCGTTGCGATTATCGCGGCCGGCAATATGGGAGCTGCGGTCGCAAAGCGGCTCACTGGCCATGGTGTCAGGGTCTTGACCTCGCTCATCGGTCGCAGCACAGAAACGGCCGAGCGCGCCTCGGCGGCGGGCATGACCGCCGTCACCGACGAAGAGCTCGCCGCGGCTGATTTCATTTTGTCCATTGTGCCGCCGGGCGATTCCCTGAGCCTCGCGCAACGCTTTGTGCCGGCGCTTACCGCGAGCAACAGCAAGCCTGTTTTCGTGGACTGCAATGCGGTGAACCCGGTAACGGTGGAGCGCATTGCCGCAACCATTGCGCCTACTAGTTCGCCTTTCCTCGATTGCGGGATCATCGGACCGCCGCCTTCGCCTGGCGAGCCAGGACCTCGCTTCTATGCGTCCGGCGCAGCCGCCGCGCGGTTTGGGAGTTTGCGAGATTACGGCCTCGACGTGCGCATTCTCCATGGCCCGTTGAGCGCGGCGTCTGCGCTCAAGATGTCCTATGCAGGTATCACCAAGGGCACGCAGGCGGTCGGCGCTGCCATGCTGCTTGCGGCAACGCGCGCAGGCACCGCGGAAGCGCTCTTCGCGGAACTCAGCGAAAGCCAGGCGGGGATGCTCGCATGGCTGAAGCGGTCCCTCTCGCGCATGCCGCCCAAGGCCTATCGGTGGGTTGCGGAGATGGAGGAGATTGCGGATTTCGTGGGAGACGATCCCGCAGCGCGGGCGCTCTATACGGGCACAGCGAATTTTTACGAGCAGATCGCGAACGATTTTTCCGGCGAGAAGAACGACGTCGCTGCACTCGCGGCGTTTCTCAGCAAGGAGGCCAAAACTCCTGAGCCGTCATCCTGAGGCGCTCGGCACAACGCGCCAAACCCCGAAGGATGCGGCCCGAGCATTGGCCGATCATCCTTCGAGGCTCGCTTGCTACGCTCGCTCGCGCCTCAGGATGACGGGTTGATGACTTGCTGCGCGGTGGTGGGCTCGAAGTTCATCGCCACGCCGTTGATGCAGTAGCGCAGGTGCGTGGGCGGTGGACCGTCCTCGAAGACATGACCCAAGTGGCTGCCGCAGCGGCTGCAATGCACCTCCGTGCGCACCATGCCGTAACTGTGATCGCGCGTGGTCTCGATCGATCCGGGAACGGGATCGTTGAAGCTCGGCCAGCCGGTGCCGCTTTCGAACTTTTTCCTGGATTCGAACAGCCGCTGGCCGCATCCGGCGCAGTAGAACGTGCCAGGCCGCTTCTCGTAATTAAGCGCGCAGCTGCCGGGGCGTTCAGTCCCATGGTGGCGCATGACCTGATACTGCTCGGGCGTAAGCAGCCGCCGCCATTCCTCATCCGTGTGGGTGACCTCGAATTTCTTCTCTTGCATGGCGTTCCTGTCCTGGTTCGCCCAGATGTGGTGCCTGCCCGCGATCCGCTCAAGCCACCGTGCGATCGAGAAGCTCAATGGAAACACCTTGGGGTGCTCGGAGGAAAGCGATGCGGACGCCCGGCCGAACGGTGGTAGGCTCTTTCGTGAACTCGACGCCCTTGGCCTTGAGTTCGGCCACGATGGTGTCAATACCTGTCACGCATAGCCCGAAATGGTCCAGGCCCTGATAGGGCGTAGTCGGCGGAGGATTGACGCCGTCACCGGGCGTGACGGGCGCGATGAATATGTTTGCACCGCCGAGCTTGAGATCAATGCGCGGCTTTCCCTGCTGCATGCTGCGGATCACTTCGGCCCCGAGCATGTGCTCGTACCACCGCGCCGTCCCCTCCGGATCGATGCTGCGCAGGTGAATGTGGTCGTAAGTGAATTTAGCCATGCGCGAGTTCCTCCCTGGGTTGCTGAATGAGAAATGAACCCCGATCATACCCGAAGCCGCGCCGCGGGTCTCAAGGGGCGCGGTTCTGTGCGTTCCAGTATCGCTCCAGATTCGAGATCAACGCCGGGCTGAAGTGACAGTACGCCTGCTCGCGTGCGTAGACAGCAAAATAAGCGCGGCAGGTATCGAACGGTTCTTGGGCGATGCGGATGGCACGACGATTGCCGGCCGCGCTTACCACGCCCGAACTGGTGAGACGCCCGACGACCCGCTCGATCCCAGCATCCATTGCGCCCGCCGCGACAACTTCGTCGCAAATAAGCCGTCCCTCCGGGCTGTCGCATTCCAACCGCCGCTCGTACTGGATCGCCTGCCGCGCAATGCGATCTCCGGTAAAACGCGGCAGCCGCATGTTCGCGGCGCCCGGAATGATGCCTTCCTTGCGCGCGGGAAGCGTGAGAAATGCATCGCGCTCGGCAAGCACATAATCCATCACCAGCAGGATCTGGCAGTGGCCACCGATGGCGAACTTCTCGACCGCCGCAACCCAGGGCTTCTCGATGGTCTGGCCGCCAAATTCGTCGGGCGGAGGCTCATGGGCGAGCGACAGGCCGCGGTAAATTTTGTTCACGTAGCCGAGGTCGCGCCTGATGTACCAAAGGAAGGGAATGCGGCCGTGATAGAGGTGAGTGAGATTGATGCCCGCGCCGAAGACGCGCCGATTGTCATATTTGGGATGCGCGACCGGTCCACCGCGCATGACCACGATCTCGCTCGCACGATCAAGAAGTGCCACATCGACACACATCTCCGTGCCGTCGAGCGTGGTCTGATCCTCGGCGTTGAGAAAGCGCGGATTGGCCAGCGTGACCACCGCAGCCTTGTCGCGGCGGTTCAGGGATGCGCCTGTGAGCTCGATGGCACCATCACGCTCGAAACGCGCCAGCAGCTCCTGCGCCTCGGGCCTTGCCAACAGCATGGCCTGGCAGAGGTGACGGCCAGCGGGAGGACTCTCCAGGACAGCTGCCAGAAACAGGCCTTGGTCAATCTCGCAGCCCTGCTTGTCGCGCTGCAGACATGCGTTCTCCGTAACCAGCTGGGCCGCAGATGGGACGAGGCCTGGAACGAGATCGGCGGCCCCTAGCACAAGCTCCTCGACGCGAAGGAAGCGCGAGCGGCGTGCAGTGAGTGCATCGTACACCCCATCAACGTGGCGCCGCAGGAAACGCACGCGCGCCGCACGCGCACGATCCTGCAGCAAGTTCGCCGCTGCTGCCTCAGCCTCGCTGCGCCGCGGTTTCGGCGGAAGCCTTTCCAAGAGCGCCTCTGCTCGAACCCAGAACTCGGAAAAGCGTTTGCAATCTTGCGTAAACGTGTCCGCATGCCCCGGCTCTGCCGCGAGACAGCACTCCCACTCCTCCTGGGCGAAGCCCACGCTGCGCAGCGCTGCAGCGGTGCCAGTGGACGCGGCCATCTAGCCTCTCCTATCCTCGCTTCCGCAACTTGTCCGGACAAACACCATGAAGCCGACTCTCCGTCCAGGCCTGTCCCGCACCAACCGCATTACGATCGATCGCGACCGGACCATCAGCTTCATGGGCGAGGAGGCGCGGACCTATTCCACGCCGTCCATGATCCGCGACATTGAGCATACATGCCGCGACCTCATCCTGGAACATACGGCGGATGCGGGAGAGGACTCGGTGGGAATGGAGGTCGCGGTGAAGCATCTCGCGCCGACGCTCATGGGCATGACTGTTACCATCGATGTGCAGGTGAAATCCGTGGATGGCCGGAAGGTTTCTTTCGAAGTGGGCGTCAAGGACGACCTCGATGCGGTCTGCAGCGGCACGCACACGCGTTTCGTCGTGGAGAAAGCACGAACGTTCGAGCGCCTCAAGGCCAAGGCCGCACGCGTTTCTGCGGCACGGAAGGAGTGAAGGGCTTGTCTGGCAAAGAGCCATACGTGTTCGATCGCGCGGCAGAGATGATGCCGCGCAACGAGCTCGCGGCACTTCAGCTCCAGCGACTGAAGGAAACAGTCGAGCGCGCCGAGGCGAATGTTCCGGCCGTCAAGCGCAAGTTGCAGGAGGCGAAGGCTTCGGCCGAGCACATCAAAAGCCTCGCCGACGTGGCCCGCCTTCCGTTCTCGCAAAAAACCGATCTGCGCGACAATTTTCCCTTCGGCCTGTTTGCCGTCCCGCGCGCACAGGTGCTGCGCCTGCATGCGTCCTCGGGCACGACCGGAAAACCTACCGTGGTGGGCTATACGCGCGCCGATCTCGATGTGTGGTCGGACCTCATGGCGCGGTCGCTCGCATGCATGGGAGCCCGTCCCGGCGATATCTTTCATAATGCCTATGGTTACGGGCTCTTTACCGGCGGGCTCGGTTTTCACTACGGCGCCGAACGGCTGGGCCTCACCACCGTACCCGTCTCAGGAGGAGGGACAGAGCGTCAGGTAACGCTGCTCAAGGATCTCGGCGCAAAAATTCTCGGAGCAACGCCTTCCTATGCGCTCAACATCGCGGAGGTCGCAGACGGAATGGGCATCGATGTGCGTGCGCTTTCGTTGCGCTACGGCTGTTTCGGCGCGGAGCCGTGGAGCGAAGCCATGCGCGCCGCCCTCGAGGCAAGGCTCGGAATCAAGGCGCTGGACATCTATGGCCTCTCGGAAGTGCTCGGGCCTGGCGTCGCCTGCGAATGCGCGGAGGCGCAGGCCGGATTGCATGTCTGGGAAGACCATTTCTATTGCGAGATCATCGATCCGGATACGCTCCAAGTACTGCCGGCCGGAGAAGCCGGAGAGCTCGTGATCACAACCCTGACGAAGCAGGCGCTGCCCATGCTTCGCTATCGTACCCGCGACATCACGAGGCTCACGGACGAGCCGTGCCGTTGCGCACGCACGCACCGCCGAATGCTGCGCGTGACGGGACGCACCGACGACATGATCATCGTTCGCGGCGTGAACGTCTATCCATCGCAGATCGAGGCGCTCCTCGTGGCATTTCCAGGGCTTGCGCCGCATTATCAGATCGTGCTGACGCGCGAGGGCCCCATGGATGCGGCTACGATTGAGGTGGAGCTTGCGACCGTTGCTCCTCGTGACGAGCTGTTTGTCGCAAAGCTGCAAGGCGATATTCGCGCTCATCTCAAGACGACGATGGGGCTCTCTTGCGAGATTGCGGTCAGGCAGCCGGGGGAAGTGCCGCGCTCGCAGGGCAAGGCAGTGCGGGTGAAGGACTTACGGAAAACGTAACCGCACAGCCGGCGCAAGCACAAGGCCTCCGATCAGAATGACCGTGCACATGCCGAAGACGGCACCAATTGCGAATGAGCAACGACAATCGAGGTAAGATCGAAAATGTAGCCGCCCGCCCAACCTCCCAGCGCCATTCCGGCGAAGCTGAAAAATAAAATCGTGGCGATGCAACCAACCGGCTTCCTTCACCTCGAATGCGACGAACCCCAGACGCCAAGCCTGCCTGCCGTCGAGACCGGTGCCCGGTGATCGGGTCATCGCGGCCCAAACATGCGCTCGTTTGCTTCCGCGGCGGCATCCTCCATGGTCATGAAAACCGCGCCCGCAGCGGCGAGCTTTTCGACGAGTTCTTCAAACGCCAGCATGCGATAGCCGCGGCCGATCACGAAAGGATGCATCGTATAGGTAAGCACCCCCCACTCGACGCTCTTTTGCATGTAGCGGAATTCATAGAACCAGCTTTCCATGACCAAACGCGCTGATTGCAATCCGGGCAGGATGGACGTGGCGGTGCGGACGAATTCGAAATGGGGATAGTCGTCGAGGGACCAGCTGATGGGCATCTCGATGAGCGGCATTTCTTCCCCAAACCGAAATGGCTTGCCGAGCTCGGCCACATCGCCACGCCTCACGCGATAGGGCCAGTAATCCCCGCCCATCATGCTGGAATCGTATTTGAAACCGTGCACGAGCAGGAGCTCGATCGTGTTCTCGCTCAGCTCCCACGACGGCGAGCGATAGCCGCGCGCATTGCGCCCGGTCAGCCGGGCGATGGCCTTGTTGGCGCGGATAAGATCGGCCTCCTCGTCGGCGCGGCTTTGCTGAGCCGGCGGCACATGCGCCCAGCTGTGATGCGCAACTTCATGACCGGCCCCTGCCACTGCTTCGCAGGCGCGAGGATGGCTCTCGATGGTGAAGCCGGGCACGAACCAGGTCGCGCGAATGCGGTGAACACGCAGGAGATCGAGGATGCGGCGCGCGCCGATCAGCCCGAACTCGCCGCGCGACAGCGCGGTCGGTGTGCTCATCCCCCGCGCGATGAAACCCGACTGCGTGTCAAAGTCGAACGTGAGGCAGACGATATGGCGCGGCACTCACGCCTCCCTTTTTCTTATACCTTCCTGAAAGCAGAGGTATAAGCGCCCGCTACGGTGTAGCATCAGCGGTTGCGGGCTCAACAGATGGCGCAGCAAAACATCGGCATCATCGTCAATGGTGTGACGGGGCGCATCGGCTCGACGCAGCATCTGGCCAATGCGCTCGTTCCCATGATCGCCGAGGGCGGCTTGCCTGTCGGGTCGGATCGCCTACTCCCGCGGCTCCTGCTTGTCGGCCGAGATCCCGAGCGCCTTGCCGCGATCGCGTGCAAGCACCGCGTCGACGCCTGGACGACTGATCTCGATGGAGCGCTCGCTTCCAGGGATCATTCCATCTTTTTCGATGCGGCAGCCACGGCGCAACGTGTATCAATCCTGGAGAAGGCGCTCGCCGCGGGCAAGCACGTCTATTCGGAAAAGCCGCTCGCGCCCACGGTCGCTCAGGGTAAGGCGCTGCTGAGAGAAGCGCAGGCGCGCGGCCTCAAGCACGGCGTCGTCGAGGACAAACTCGGCTTGCCCGGTCTACGTCAGCTCGAATCGGTTGTTCGCGCGGGCGCGCTCGGACGCGTCGTAGGATTTCGCCTCGAATTCGGTTGGTGGATATTCGACGGCAGCGAACGAGCGTCCCAGCGGCCGACCTGGAATTACAAAGAGGGCGGCGGGCTCATTTTGGATATGTACCCGCACTGGCGCTACGTCATCGAAGGTCTGATCGGGCCTGTCCTGCGCGTCGCCTCGGCGAATTGGACCGCGACACCCGAGCGCGTCGATGAAAACGGCGAGCGCTACCGCGTGCCGGTCGAAGACGCCGCCGCCACCCTGGTCGAGATCGAAGGCCACGCGTTCGGCACGATTTTGAGCTCATGGGCGACGCGGGTGCGCCGCGATGATCTGTTCACGTTGCAGATCGATGGGAGTAACGCCTCCGCATTCGCCACCTTGCACCGCTGTTACGTGCAGCGCGCAGCGCAGACGCCCGTCATCGCCCATTTCAACATCGCCAAGGATCTCGGCGTCGATTACCGCGACGACTGGACCGAGCTCCCGCCGCTTGCCGCAGGCATCAATCCCTATCGCGACGGCTGGGAGCAGTTTCTGCGTCACGTCGCGGGCGATGCACCGCTCCATAGCGACTTCTCCGCCGGCATTCGCGATGTGGCCTTTGCGGAGACGTGTGAGCGCAGCATGGCGGAGCGCACATGGATCGCCATGCCACCCTCCTGAACCTCCCTGGCGAACTGTACCGAGTTTGTGGTTAGTCTCACGCCGCGGCCGCGGTTTCCTTGATGGCAGCATTCACGCGCGGCATGACTTCTTCCGCCATCAGCTGCATCGAACGTTTATGGAGAGCAGGCTCGACCCAGTCCATTCCCGCATAGACCAGCTCGCCAAATGGCCCGATCTCCTCCCGCAGCGCCAGAAGCTGCTCCACCACTTTATTGACACTGCCGTGGATCACGCAGCGATCCATCACATAGTCATGCGTGATCGCCTCGTCCGGCTGGTCCTTGTGCGACTTGAAGACATAGAGCCGCTTGCCGCGCTTCATCTTGGCGCGCATCTGCTGATAGTAGAACACGTAGGGGCTGTTTTCATCCTCGCGGGCATAGCGGGCGGCGACCTTGTCGTCATCGTGCACAAACACCGCGCGCGCCACCCGCCAGTCGGAGACCTTGGCCTCGCATCCTGCTTCCGCCCGTCCCTTGCAATAATTCTCCCAGTGGGACTTGAGATGCATTGCAAGGAGAAAATTCGCCGAAAGCGGATGAAAATCTCGCTTTCCCATCAGAACCACCCCCGGGGAATAGGGCGCCACCACGGTGCCCACGATCTCGGGCCGCGGCTTCTGGTACGGCTTGCCCATGCGGCCCACACCAAGATTGAGCGTCATGGTGCGCGCGGTTGAGACTTTGTACCGGTTCTCGGGAAAATCGATGTCGTAAGGCGGATCGCGTTCCCAGATCGCAAGAATGACGTCGATCGCCTCGGCAAACATCTTGTTGCGGTCGCTGTCCAGAATGCCGAGAGCTTCGGCGTCCGAGGTTAGCGCGCCGGGACTAATGCCCAGGATGAAACGGCCCTCGGAGAGATGATCGAACATCGCGGCTTGTACCGCAATCAGCACCGGATGCATGTGGGAGAGATTGGCGGTGCCGGTCGCGAGTTTGATCTGCCTCGTCTCCGGAATGAGCGAGGAGAGAAACATCATGCTGTTGGTGACGTTCTCGCAGGCGTCCGTGAGGTGCTCGCCCATGAACGCGTCGTAAAAGCCCAGCCGGTCGGCAAGAATTATCGCCTCACGGTCCTGCTTGAGCGTCTCGCTCCATTTCCGGTGCATCGGATGCACAGGCATGGCGAAATAGCCCAATCGCATGAGAAGCCCCCTATCTCTATTGACCCCGACAGGCCGTCTGCGGCGGCTGGCCTCCCCGCTTGCGGGGGGAGGGATAGAGTCAGCCCGCTTCCGTGGAATGGATGCGACGACCGGAGGCTTCGCCGATCTGGCGGCGGATAATGAGCTTGTTCAGCGCGCCAAGATAGGCCTTCGCGGAAGCCACCAAGGTATCGGGATCGGCGCCCTTGGCCGTTACCGCACGGCCGTTCTCCGAAAGGCGCACGGAAACCTCCGCCTGGGCGTCAGTGCCCTCTGTGACCGCATGCACCTGGTAAAGCTCGAGTGTTGCCTCGTGCGGGATCAGTGCCTTGATCGCATTGAAGGTGGCGTCCACGGGCCCGTTCCCGGTCGCCTGTACCGTGTTGTGGCGCCCCTCCATGTCAAGCGTCAGCGTGGCCGATTGCGGCCCCATCGTGCCGGCGATGACGGTGAGGCTGACGAGCTTCACGCGGTCTTGCGCATGCGCAATCTCCTCATCGACCAGCGCCTCGATGTCCTCGTCATAGACGTGCTTCTTTTTGTCGGCGAGCGCCTTGAACCGCACGAAGGCATCCTCGAGCTGATTGCCGGCAAGACGGTAACCGAGCTCTTCCAGCTTGTGCACAAAGGCATGCCGGCCAGAATGCTTGCCCATGACAAGCGAGCTCTGCTTCACGCCTACGCTTTCCGGCATCATGATCTCGTAGGTCTGGTTGTGCTTGAGCATGCCATCCTGATGGATGCCGGATTCGTGCGCAAAGGCGTTACGGCCGACGATTGCCTTATTGTACTGGACCGGAAACGACGTGGCCGCCGCGACGAGCTTCGAAGCCCGCGTCAACATCGTGCTGTCCACGTTGGTCCAATAGGGCAGCCGGTCATTGCGCACCTTGATCGCCATGACGATCTCCTCGAGCGCGGCATTGCCGGCACGTTCCCCAATGCCGTTGATGGTGCACTCGACCTGCCGGATGCCGGCGCGAATGCCCGCGAGCGAGTTCGCCACGGCCATGCCAAGGTCGTCATGGCAATGCGCCGAAAAGCGCGCCTTGTGCGCATTCGGAACGCGCTCGCGCAGCATCGCGATCAACCCGAAATATTCCTCAGGCACGGAATAGCCCACCGTATCGGGAATATTGATGGTGGTCGCGCCCGCATTGATCGCGGCCTCGACGCAGCGGCAGAGAAAATCGGGATCGGTGCGGGTGCCGTCCTCGCCCGACCATTCGACGTCTTCGGTGTAGTTGCGCGCGCGCGTGACCTGCGCGATCACCATTTCGTAGACTTCGTGCGGCTCCTTTTGGAGCTTGTATTTCATATGCACCGGAGAGGTGGACAGGAACGTGTGGATGCGGCTTCGCTTCGCCGGCTTGATCGCCTCGGCACAGCGGTCGATGTCGTTGAAAGCGGCGCGCGAAAGACCGCAGATTACCGCGCGCTTCGAGCGCTTGGCGATTTCGTGAACCGCGGAGAAATCACCTTCCGAGGCGATGGGAAATCCGGCCTCGATGATGTCGACGCCCATGTCGTCGAGAAGCTCGGCAACTTCGAGTTTCTCCTCGTACGTCATCGTTGCACCCGGACACTGCTCGCCGTCGCGCAATGTGGTGTCGAAAATATAGACGCGGTCCTGTTCGGACTGTGCAGGGGTGGTCATCGTGAAATCCTTCTCGTGATCGGCGCGCCTTCCGGCGCTTCGCGGCTCTTTCTCTCACCCCTGAGCGCCCAGGCGTGATTCGCCCGGCCGGCCCTCAGGGGACGATAAGAAGCAGGAGCGCGCCAATGAGGGCGATGCCCGCAAGGTCTTGCCTTGCCGGCCTGATTGCGCGGCTCGAGCGGCGCACGATCATCAGAAGCCCTCGCTGCGGCCATGCACGATCATGGCCATTCACGAATCCCTCTTTTAGCGGAACTGTGCGATTGCGCAAGCTGATCATCCCGCCGCCGAGGCTATCGTTTCTTTGCCCTTTTTCGCCCCGGTGCCCGACTCTCCGCGCCGCGAAGCTCTGCGTCAACCTTGCGGAGTTCGTCGAGCGCTTCTCCGGCGATCTTCGGGTAGTGCAGGTCGAGCCCCTGCAACGCCTCGACCAGTGCCGCCGAAACTGCGAGTCGCGCGAGCGGCTTGTGGTCGGCGGGAATGACATACCATGGGGCTTCCGGCCGGCTGGTGGCCTGGATCATTTCCTCATAGGCCGCCATATATTTGTTCCAGAGTGCGCGCTCGACCACATCCTGTGTGGAGAACTTCCAGCGCTTGTCGGGCTCTTCGAGCCGGGCGAGAAGGCGCTTGCGCTGCTCCTCCTTGGAAATGTGCAGGAAGAACTTGAGGATGACGGTGCCGTTGCGTGCGAGGTGACGCTCGAACGCGCGGACGTCGCTGAAGCGTTCTTTCCAGAATTCTTTTCCGCCGCGGAGCTTTTTTGGAATCTTCTGCCGGTCGAGCAGATCCGGATGCACGCGCACCACGAGCACCTCCTCGTAATGCGAACGGTTGAAGATACCGATACGGCCGCGTGCCGGCAGCCGCAGCGACGAACGCCAGAGAAAATCATGCGCGAGTTCTTCCTCGCTGGGCGCCTTGAAGGCGCGCACTTCACAACCTTGCGGGTTGACGCCCGACATCACATGGCTGATGATTCCGTCCTTGCCCGCAGTGTCCATGCCTTGCAGCACGATCAGCACTGCCCAGTGCCCGTCGGCGTAGAGCCGTTTCTGCAATCCGGCGAGCAGTTCCTGATTGGCCGCAAGATCAGCTTTCGCGGGCGCTCCTTTCCAATTGAGACCATGGTCGTCGGCAGGATCAAAATCCGCAAGCCGAAAGCGCTCGGGGTTATCGATGCGAAGCCGCTTGAGCAGTTTTGTCAGCTTCATTTCCCGTCCGCCGCTCGTTTGACGAACCGATCGTCGAACGTCTTCGTGAGATCGACCTTTGCACCTTTGATCTCCTCGTCGAAGGCAAGCAGCATATCGGCAGCCGATTTCATGCCCCCGGGCGGAATGACTCCAGTGATGGAATAGACAGCCTTGTTCGCCTTGAGCGCGGACAAATAGAGTTCCTTGTCTCCGAGAAAATATTCTTCCGGCACGGTCGCGGCGATCTGTTCGGGCGTCGCTGCATGCATCCATTTCAGCGTCTTGTAGAACGCGTTTACCAGCGCCTGCACCGTGTTCGGATATTTTTCGGCGAAGTCATGTTTGAGATAGAGCACCGCGGCAGGATTGGAGCCGCCGAAGAGCGTGCGCGTCCCCTCCTCGGTGCGGCTGTCTGCCACAACTTTGATGTCGCCATCACGCTCGAGCTTGGTGATCATGGGATCGAGGTTTGACAGCGCATCGATCTCGCCCTTCTTGATTGCGGCAACGGCGGAGGGACCGATGCCCACGCCGATGTAGGCGGCGTCGGTAGGCTTGAGGCCGGTTTTCGACATCATGTACATGACGAAAAAATTGGTGGATGATCCCGGTGCGCTCACGCCGACCTTCATCCCCTTCAAATCGGCTGCCGAGGTGTAGGCCTTCTCCTTGCGCACGCCGACGACGATGCCGGGAAAGCGGCCAAGCTCGATCACCGCCCTGATGTCCTGGCCCTTGGCCTGCATGCGAATGAGGTGCTCGTAGGCGCCGGTGACAACATCCACGGAGCCTCCGACGAGCGCCATCAACGATTGCGAGCCCCCGCGGAAATCATTGATCGAGACATCGAGGCCATGCTCCTTGAAATAGCCGAGCCGCTCGCAAATGGTGAGCGGCAAGTAGTAGAGCGCCGATTTGCCGCCTACGCCCAGGGTGACTTGCTTCTTCTCCGGCGCCTGCGCGGATGCGGCGGTCGCAGTCGTAAAGACGAGCGCGACAGCTAGTATCATCCGGTTCAGTCGAGCCATGCGGTCTCCTTCTCCTATTGCTCTTATTCAGCGCATCTTCACGCCGGTCCGGCTACTGCTTCCGGGCGCCAGGCGAGCAGCCGCCGTTCGATCATTGTCACGAGAGAGTCGATACAGATCACGAACGCAGTTAGCACAAGCATGCCGGCAAATACGCCGGCGACGTCGAATACCGACTCCGCCTGCTGAATGAGATAACCCAGACCGGCGGCGGCGCCGAGATACTCTCCGACAACGGCACCGACCACGGCAAAGCCGACCGAGGTATGCAGGGAAGAGAACATCCAGGAGAGCGCGGACGGCCAATAGACATGGCGCATCAGTTGGCCCTCGTTCATGCCCAGCATGCGGGCGTTGGCCAACAGCGTGGGGCTCACCTCCTTGACGCCCTGATACACGTTGAAGAACACGATGAAAAAGACGAGCGTGAAGCCGAGCGCGACCTTCGACCAGATGCCGAGCCCCAACCAGAGCGCAAAGATCGGCGCCAGCACGACGCGAGGGAGTGCGTTGGCCATCTTCACGTAAGGATCGAACACCGCCGCCACGAAGGGCTGACGCGCGAACCAGAAGCCGACAACAATGCCGAAAACCGAGCCGATCACGAACGCGAGCACGGCCTCAATCAGCGTAATCCACAGATGCCCCCAAATTGTGCCATCGCCTACCCATTTCACCAATCTCGCTCCCACATCCGCCGGGGTCGAGAAGAAGAACGGCGGCAGGATCGGATGTTGAGCGTCGGGCAGCGATGTCAGCACGTGCCAGAGCAGCACGGCAATGAGGGCGACGAGCAACTGCAGCGCAATAAGATGGGTTCGGGACACAGGAGTCTTCTTTCAATTGCTTATCGGTTCAGAATAAGTGCCCGTGAGGCTGCGTTAAGTCACGCCGCATGGCTGAAATTCTATTTGTCCCCTGGATGAAAAGCTCGCGCACAGCAGAAGCTTCGACTTCGACCGTATGCTAGCGCGGGCCACGCATCAACCGCGATCGGTCTGCGCGTACCCCTTGAGCACTTCGGATTTCAGCATGCTCCAGATTTCGGCATGCAGTCTCTGGAAGGCGGGATCGAGCCTGATTTCCGAAATGTCGCGTGGCCGGGGAAGCAGGACCGGCCATTCGCCGATGACGCCGGCCGCAGGGCCCGCCGACATGATCACTACCCGGTCTGATAGCGCGATCGCCTCTTCGAGGTCATGCGTCACGAAGAGGACCGCCTTTCGATCCGCGGTCCAAAGATCGAGGAGGAGATTTCCCATGATCTGCCGCGTCTGCGCATCCAAGGGCCCGAACGGCTCGTCCATGAGCAGTATCTTTGGATTGCGAATGAGCACCTGCGCCAAGCCGATCCGCTTTCGCTGACCGCCCGAGAGCATGTGAGGATAGCGGCCGCTGAATTCCGCGAGGCCGACGCGCGCAAGCCACTCCTGCGCACGCGCGTGCGCCGCTTGACGCGGGAGACCTGCAATCTCGAGACCTAACGCGACGTTCTCAAGGGCGGTGTGCCAGGGAAACAAAGCTTCCGCCTGAAACAGATATCCCGCCTCCCGATTGAGGCCGGAAAGCGCTTTGCCGAAGATTTCGACGCGCCCGCCAGAAGGAGCGAGCAGCCCGGCGGCCACGTTGAGCAAAGTCGATTTGCCGCAGCCGGTCGGTCCGACGACGGTAACAAATTCGCCGTCGAGAACCGCCAGGGAAGTGGGCCTGACCGCAGGATAGGAGCCGCCATCCGACAGGCGGAAACTGACGGCAACTTGCGCGAATGCGACCGCTCGCGCGTTCCCATCCAAGGTCTAGTTCCGGCTGCGGTCGACGAGCGCCGTCTGCTTGATCCACGGCATCATGGCGCGCAGTTTGGCACCAATCTCCTCGATCGGATGCGCCGCCATTTTGGCCCGCATGGCCTTGAACGAGGTCTGGTTGACCCTGTTCTCCAGCATCCAGTCGCGGGTAAAGCGACCGCTCTGGATATCGGCAAGAATGCGTTTCATCTCGGCCCGCGTCGCCTCGTTTACCACACGGGGGCCGGAGACATATTCACCGAATTCGGCGGTGTTGGAAACCGAGTAGTTCATGGTCGCAATGCCGCCTTCGTAGATGAGATCCACGATCAGCTTCACCTCGTGCACGCATTCGAAATAGGCCATCTCCGGCGCGTAGCCCGCTTCAACCAGCGTTTCGTAACCGGCCTTCATCAACTCGACCAGTCCACCGCAGAGCACCGACTGCTCACCAAACAGATCGGTCTCGCATTCCTCCCGGAACGTCGTCTCGATGATGCCGGCGCGCCCGCCGCCGATGGCCGCGCCATACGACAAAGTAAGATCGTGGGCATTGCCGGAAATGTCGCGATGCACCGCCATGAGCATGGGCACCCCAGCGCCGCGCTGATATTCGGAGCGCACGGTGTGACCAGGCCCCTTCGGCGCGATCATCATCACGTCGAGATCGGAACGCGGCTCGATCAGATTGAAGTGAATATTCAGGCCGTGGGCGAACATGAGGGCCGCCCCTTTCTTCATGTTGTTTGCGAGATGCTCGCGATAGATGTCGGCCTGCAACTCGTCCGGCGTGAGCATCATCATGACGTCGGCCCATTTCGCCGCGGCAGAGACTTCCATCACCTTGAGCTTTTCGCGCTCCGCCTTCTGCACCCCCTGAGAGTTCTTGCGCAATGCCACGGCGACGTCCTTGACGCCGGAATCGCGCAAATTGAGCGCGTGGGCATGACCCTGGCTGCCATAGCCGATGATGGCCACCTTCTTGCCTTTGATCAGATTGATGTCGGCGTCTCGGTCGTAATAAACGCGCATGATTTCTCCTCAAGCTCACCCCATCATCCTGAGGTGCAGCGAGCCAAGCGAGTTAGCCACCTCAAGTCGGGCTTGCCCGCTCCTTGCGCCGAACACCTCAGGCTGACGGATCAAGGTTATGGTTTGTGGGACTGGAACACTAGCGTAATCCGTCACATCCCCTCGGGGCCGCGGGCGATCGCCACGATGCCGGTGCGCGAGACCTCGACCAGACCGAGCGGCAACATCAGCGCAACGAAGCTTTCGATCTTGTCGGTCGCGCCGGTGATCTCGAAAACGAAGCTTTCGGTCGAAGCGTCGATCACGCGGGCACGAAAGGCGTCGGCCAGGCGCAGCGCCTCCATGCGATGCTCGCCCTTGCCGCGCACCTTCACCATGGCCAGCTCGCGCTCGAGGTGCGGGCCCGCAACCGTCATGTCGATGACGCGGTGCACGGGGACGAGCCGCTCAAGCTGGTTCTTGATCTGCTCGATCACCATGGGTGTACCGCGGGTCACGATGGTGATGCGGGAGAGGTGCTTCTCGTGCTCGGTCTCGGAGACGGTGAGAGAGTCGATGTTGTACCCTCGGCCTGAGAACAGGCCGATCACGCGCGCCAGGACCCCGGGCTCGTTGTCGACGAGCACGCACAGCGTATGCATCTCGATTTGCTCGGACCGGGTGGCGGCCGGATAATGCGTCGTGGCGGTCACACCATCACCTTGCCTTCTTCCGTGATCGCCTCCTCGACGCTCACGGCGCTGTCCCCGAGCAGCATCTCGTTGTGCGCGCGCCCTGACGGGATCATGGGGAAACAATTCTCCGCAGGGTCGACGACGCAGTCGAAGATCACGGCCTTGTCGATCGTAATCATTTCCCTGATCGCCGCATCGAGGTCGCCAGGCCGCTCGCAGCGAATGCCGACCGCATGATAGGCCTCCGCAAGCTTCACGAAGTCCGGCAGAGCATCCATGTAGCTCTCCGCATAGCGCCCGCCATGGAGCAGCTCCTGCCACTGGCGCACCATACCCATGTACTTATTGTTGATAATGAAAATCTTGATGGGCAGCCGGTACTGCGCGGCAGTCGACATTTCCTGCATGGTCATCAGCACTGAGGCTTCGCCGGCAATATCGATGACCAGTGAGCCGGGATGCGCAAGCTGCACGCCGACCGACGCCGGCAGACCATAGCCCATCGTGCCGAGCCCGCCCGATGTCATCCAACGGTTCGGCTCCTCGAAGCGGTAGAACTGCGCCGCCCACATCTGGTGCTGGCCGACCTCGGTGGTGATGTAGGTATCGCGGCCCTTGGTCAGCTCGTAGAGGCGCTCGATCGCATATTGCGGCTTGATCACCTCGTTCGAGTTCTTATACGCGAGCGACTTCCGTGCGCGCCATTTCCCGATCTCCTGCCACCAAGCGTCGAGGAACTTTTTGTTCGCATGCTTGGCGCTTGCGCCCCACAGCCGCAACATGTCTTCGAGCACATGCGCACAATCCCCGATGATCGGCACGTCCGCTTTGACGTTCTTGTTGATCGAGGACGGATCGATGTCGACGTGGATCTTCTTTGACGCGGGCGAGAACGCGTCGAGCCGGCCGGTGATGCGATCATCAAATCGTGCGCCCACGCAAATCATCACATCGCAATCGTGCATGGCAAGATTGGCCTCGTACGTGCCGTGCATGCCCAGCATCCCAAGCCACTGCGGATCGGAAGCCGGATAGGCACCAAGTCCCATCAGCGTCGAGGTGATGGGAAATCCAGTCAGTTTGACGAGTTCGCGCAGGAGGTGGCTGGCCTCGCGGCCGGAATTGATCACCCCACCACCCGTGTAGAACAGCGGGCGCTTCGCGTGCCGCATCAGGTCAACGGCGCTCTTGACCTGCGCGAGATCACCTTTGAGCTTCGGGCGATACCCCTTGTGCTGGAATTCCCGTGGCTTGGAATACAGCCCGCGCGCAAACTGGACGTCCTTGGGGATGTCGACGACGACGGGGCCCGGCCTGCCGCTCGTGGCGATGTGAAACGCCTCGTGTAGCACGCGCGGCAGGTCGGTGATGCTTTTGACCAGATAGTTGTACTTCGTGCAGGGTCGGGTGATCCCGACCGTGTCGCATTCCTGAAAGGCGTCATTGCCGATCAAATGCGTGGGGACCTGTCCGGTGATGCAGACGATGGGTATGGAATCCATCAGCGCATCGGTGAGCCCTGTCACCGCGTTCGTTGCACCCGGCCCCGACGTCACCAGGACGCAGCCAGGCTTGCCGCTCGAGCGCGCATATCCCTCGGCCGCATGCACGGCCCCCTGCTCATGCCGCACCAGAATGTGCTTGATCTTGTCCTGCTCGAAGAGCGCGTCATAGATCGGCAGCACCGCGCCTCCGGGATAGCCAAAGAGATGCTCGACGCCCTGATCGACGAGCGCGGCCATCACCATTTCGGCGCCGGTCATTTCCTTGTTCATGGAAAGCGTTCCTTCGACTTGCGTAACGGGCAACAAAAAAGGGCCGCAAGGGCCCGGATGCGCACCGCCGTCGCCGCGGTTATCGCCCCGCGGCAGCGGTGCGCCTTCCGACTACAATTCGTACTTTGGTAATAAAATTGCTCAAAGCCGAGCTCTTCAGTTATTTCATTGCCGTGCCTTACAGCACGGGCGTCTTGCCGTCAAGCATGGCCGCGGTCGAACCTTCTGGTTGGGGGGTATACGGCCAATTGATTTCGCCTTGTCGCTGAACAACTTATGTTCACAGAGCATGCCCTTTCTGCGCGAGCGGTCCGGCGGGTGGTCGGCCATCAAAATCGTTGCCTTCACAGGCACCGTGCTGCCGGCGCTGTGGATTGCCGCGCAGGCCGTGACCGGCTCCCTCGGTGCGCGTCCGGTTACCGAAGCAATTCATCAGTGCGGCGACTGGGCGCTGCGTCTTCTCTTCATTACGCTTGCGGTCACGCCGGCGCAGCGCATCCTTCGCTACCCGCGCCTGATCGTTTGCCGCCGAACGCTCGGCGTCGCCTCCGCCATGTATGCGGTTTTGCACTTCTCACTCTACATCCTCGATCAGCATTTCGATTTCTTCAAAGTCGCGAGCGAAATCGTGCTGCGCATTTACCTCACGATCGGCTTTCTCTGCTTGGCGGGCCTCAGCGCGCTTGCCGTGACGTCGACGGATGCAATGGTCCGCCGACTAACGGCGAAGCGCTGGCATGCGCTGCATCGCCTGGTTTATGTCATCGCCCCGCTCGCGACTGCGCATTTCTTCATGCAGTCGAAGCTGGACGAGTACCAGCCGGTCTTGATGGCCGGGTTCCTCGTCTGGCTGCTCGGATATCGGGTGTTGTTGAAGCGCACAGGTGAGGTCGGTCCACTTGCGGTTCTGCTCCTGGGTTGTGTGGCCGCGGTGAATACGGCGCTCGGGGAAGCGCTGTTCTATTTGCTCACTACCGGCGTCGACGCGCGTCTCATTTTACTCGCGCATTTCGCGTCAGACATGGAGATACGGCCAGCATGGTGGGTGCTGGCCGCCGGCATTGTCGTGGCGATCGCCGGGGCGTGGCGCTACCGAGCCCCGCGTCAGCGGGAAAGGGCGCGCCGGATCACGTCGGCCGCCTTTTCCGAAGCCACCCAGGTCCAGTCCGGCAGCTGATGACGGAACCAGGTTGCTTGCCGCCTGGTGTATCTCCGCGTATCGCGTTTTGCCGCCTCCACCGCGGTGGCGAGATCGATCTCGCCCTGCAAATGCCGCATCAGCCAGGGCACGCCATGGGCCTTCAGAGTCGGGGGCTGGGGATCTAGGTGGCGTAAGCGCAGGGCCTCCACCTCTTCGAGCGCGCCGGACGCAAGCATGGCATCGAAGCGAGCATTGATCCGGCGATAAAGCTCGTTCCGGTCCACGTCCAGGAAGACGCGCAGCGTTCCGCGCACATCGATCAAAGGCTTCATGCCGAAGGCATGCCAATCGGCAAGCGACCGGCCGGTTGCAAGCATCACTTCGAGGGCACGCACAACACGGGCGCGGTCACCCGGCATTAGCCTGTTTGCCATGACCGGATCGCGATCACGCAAGTCCGCGTAGAGGCGGCTAATTCCCTCGCGACACAAACGGTCGCGAAGACTGACACGCAACTCGGATGGAACAGGGGGAATCGAAGAAAGGCCGGTGGTGAGGGCTTTGAAGTAAAGGCCAGTGCCGCCCACGATGATGGGCAAGCTGTCGCCGAGCTGCATCAATGTTTGAGCCGCTTCGCGGCACCATCTGCCCGCCGAATAGTTTTCTGACGCGTCCACATGGCCATAGAGGCGATGCGGCACCAGCGCTTCCTCACTTGGGCCCGGACGCGCGGTGATGATACGCAGATCGCGATAGACCTGCATGGAATCTGCATTGATGATGGTACCGCCAAGCTCCTGCGCCAAGGCGAGCGCGAGCGCCGACTTGCCGCTCGCGGTAGGCCCTGCGATAAGCACCACGCGCTTCGATGCTGCTGTGGCGCTCAAATCTCCATGTCCTTCGTCGCGACGTTGATATCAGATCCGGCAAAGCCCGCGATCAGCAAACAGCTCATAGACCGGGCACGCGGCATTCTCATTGCGAGCGGGGCACGCGTTGCGGGCGGGGTCGTCTGGCTCGAGGAAGGAGTTGCGGTCGACATTTTTCTTGACGTCGAGCCAAACGAGCTTGGCCAGGTCAGGGAGCAGCTGCAGGCTGCGTTTACAGATGAGCGCATCGATGTCGTCGTGCAAGGCGCTGCAGGCCGCCGCAAGAAGCTCTTGCTCGCGGATATGGATTCCACCATGGTCGAGCAGGAATGCATTGACGAACTCGCGGCTCATGCAGGCGTCAAAGAACAAGTCGCCGCCATCACCGAGCGTGCGATGCGCGGAGACATAGAGTTCGAAGGAGCGTTGCGCGAGCGCGTTCGCCTGCTCAAAGGTCTGCCCGCCTCCGCACTGGCCGAAGTGCTCAAACTCCGTGTTCGAATCAATCCCGGAGCGCTGACGCTGGTCGCCACCATGCGCCGGCATGGGGCCTTTACGTGTCTCGTCACCGGAGGCTTCACCGCCTTCAGCGAGCCGGTGGCGAGCATGATCGGGTTTCAAGAGAATCACGCAAACCACCTGCTGTTCAATGCGCAACAGCAACTGACGGGCGAAGTCGGCGAACCCATTTTTGCGCGCGAGGGCAAGCTCGCGACGCTCATCGCCTTACAGGCGCGCCTGCGGTTGGGCGCCGAGGAGACGCTCGCGGTGGGAGACGGCGCCAACGACATCCCGATGATGCAGGCCGCCGGTCTCGGCATTGCCTATCGGGCGAAGCCCAAGGTCGCCGCCGCCGCCGCGGCGCGCATCAAGCACGGCGACCTCACCGCGGTTCTGTATGCTCAGGGCTACACGCACAGGGAATTCGTGGCAAAGCTCGAGAGTGCGCAGCCGTAGCCCGGATTGAGCAGCAGCGAAATCCGGGTTTGCTGTGCCGGATGTCGCTTCGCTCCATCCAGGCTACACCTTACTGCAGGATCAACGCCACGAAGCGCAGCTCGCCGTCAGCACCGGCCACGAGCAGCAATGCCGATTTGCGGCCCTCTTTTTTCAGCTTGTCGATCCGAGCCTGGAAATCATCCGTGCTCGCGACTGCCTCCTGCGCGATCTCCACGATGACGTCTCCGGGAGAGAGGCGCTTCTCGGCGGCCGGCGAATTGGCGTCCACGCCCGTGATCACGATTCCTTTCACCGTGTCCTTGATGCTGTAGCGGCGGCGCAGGTCGTCGGAAAGGTTTGAGAGCTCGATGCCGAGCGTCTTCTTCACGACTGTGCGTTCCGGCGCGCCGTCATTCTTCGCATTGGCTGCGGCCAGCTTCTCCCCGTCCTCGAGCCGGCCGAGCGTCACCGTCTTGGTCAGCTCCTTGCCCTTGCGGATGACCACGACCGGCGTCTGCTTGCCTACCGGAGTATCGGCGACCACGCGCGGCAAGTCGCGCATTTCCTTGATCTCCTTGCCGTCGAACTTGACGATCACATCGCCGGGCTCGATGCCGGCGGGCTTGGCCGGGCCTTTTTCATCGATGCCGGCTACCAGTGCGCCACGCGCGGGTCGGATGTTGAGACTCTCGGCAATCTCGTCCGTCACCTGCTGAATGCGCACGCCCAACCAGCCGCGGCGGGTTTCGCCGAACTCCTTGAGCTGATCGATGACATTAATTGCGGTTTTCGAGGGTACGGCGAAGCCGATGCCGATCGAGCCACCCGATGGTGAGATGATGGCGGTGTTGACCCCGACGACCTCGCCCTCGAGGTTGAACAGCGGGCCACCTGAATTGCCGCGATTGATAGCAGCGTCGGTCTGTATGTAGTTGTCGTAGGGACCGGAATTGATGTCGCGATTGCGAGCGGAAACAATGCCCGCCGTGACCGTGCCGCCGAGGCTGAAGGGATTGCCAATGGCGATAACCCATTCGCCCAGCCGCAGCTTGTCGGAATCCCCAAATTTCACGGCTTTCAGCGGCTTATCCGGCTTGACGCGCAGGAGCGCGATATCGGTTTTCTGATCCTTGCCGATGATCTCGGCCTTCAGTCGCGAGCCGTCATTGAGAATGACATTGATCTCATCGGCTTCAGAGATCACATGGTTGTTCGTGACCACGATTCCCGAGGCATCGATGATGAAGCCTGAACCCAGCGAGCTGACGCGGCGCGGGCCGCGCTCACGATTCTGCGGCTCGCCACGCCGATTGAAGAAGTCTCTGAACAACTCATCGAGCTGCGGATCATTCGGCAACTGCGGGACGGGCGAGTTGCGCGTTTCGACCTTCTGCGTCGTCGAGATGTTCACGACCGCTTCGATTACCTTTTCCGCCACGTCGGCGATGTTATCGGGACCGCGCGCTGCGGAAGCAGCGGAAGCCGGCAACACCAGCGATCCCGCCAGGATCGCGATCAGGAAGCGCCGGCGTACGGCAGGTTGAGCAAAGGTGCCTAGCATCGAGATTGCCTCCTGAAGCTTGCTGCGGACAGTGCTCTCGTCACCAAGCAGAGGCAAGAGCCGTGTCCTCAAAGTGAAGTTCCGATTGGGGCGGAAACGCGACGTGACCGGCGCTTTGCGCTCACCCCCGCACCAGCCAAATGAGAACTAACCCAAGCACCGCTGATACAATGCCGGCAATACGCAACGAGTTCTCGGGGCTTTCGAGCGCGGTTGCAGCAAGGCGCTTGGCGGCGGCCGGGAAAGCGGCGAAAAGCAAGCCTTCGATCACGAGCACCAATCCAAGTGCAACCAGGAAGTGGCCCATGTTCCCCCGACTGCGGCCGCGATCACCGACTCTTTCGCTCCACTATTATTGCGCAGGCCTGCCGGTCGAAGACCCGGTATTCGCATCCCTCGGGCCGTTGGCGCGAGCGGTCCCCTCGCGCGGCTTGCCGGAGGGGTCATTGAAGAAACGGAAGAAATCCGAGTCGGGCTTGAGCAGCATGCGCGTGTCGTTCGAACGCAGCCCATTCTCGTATGCCTGCATGGCCCGATAAAATGCAAAAAAATCGGGATCGCGCCCGAACGCATCGGCGTAGATGCGGTTGCGTTCGGCGTCACCCTCGCCCCGGGTCTGCTCGCCCTTCGACTGCGCCTCCGCCAGGATGACGGTAACGTCCCGATCCGCCCTGGCGCGGATCTCCTGCGCGCGCTGGGTGCCTTGCGAACGGAATTCTTGCGCCTCGCGCTGGCGTTCGGTCTGCATGCGCTGATAGACGGCCTGGCTGTTCTGTTCGGGTAAGTCCGCCCGGCGGATACGCACATCCACAATCGATATGCCAAAGGCCTGCGCTTCATTATCGAGCTGCTCGCGCACGCGCGCCATGAGCTGCTCGCGCTGATCCCGCACCACTTGCGTGAGCGTGGCCTCGCCCAGCACGCGACGAAGCGCCGAGTTCAACAGCGTAGACAGTCGTGAGTTTGCGCCATCGACCGTCCCCACGGTCTGATAGAACCGAAGCGGTTCCCTGATCCGATAGCGTGCAAACGCATCCACGACGAGACGCTTCTGGTCGGAGGCGATCACTTCCTGCGCTGGATTCTCGAGGTCGAGAATGCGCTTATCGATATAGATGACGCTGTCGATGAGCGGGATCTTGTAGTTGAGGCCCGGCTCGGTGACGATGCGCACCGGCTGGCCCAGCCTGACCACCAAAGCCTGTCGTGTCTGATAAACCGTAAAGAAAGTCCCATAGGCGATGATCAAGGCGACGATGATGAGGGCCGCTACCATTCCACCGAAAATGTTGAGTTTCATCGTCCGCCTCCCGATTGCGGCGCGCTCGGCGCCCTGCGTCCGAGCTGATCAAGGGGCAGGTATGGTACGACCCCACTGTTGGGTCCCGCATCGAGGATGATCTTGTCGGTGCCTCCGAACAGGCGTTCCATCGTCTCCAAGTACATGCGCTGACGCGTGACTTCGGGCGCTTTCTTGTACTCGTCATACACTTTAAGAAAGCGCGACGCCGAGCCCTTGGCTTCGGCGACCGTCTGCTCGCGATAGGCCTCGGCATCCTGCGTGATCTTCGCGCCCCGGCCACGTGCCTCCGGAACCACCTTGTTGGCATAGGTCTGCGCTTCGTTCTGCGCACGCTCGAGATCGGCGCGGGCCGCCTGAACATCGCGGAACGAGTCAATCACCTGCGAGGGCGGATCGACTTTCTGTAGCTGAACCTGAGTAATGGTGATGCCGGACCCGTAGTTGTCGAGGGTCTGCTGCATCAAATCGTGGACGGCGGTCTCAATGTTTTGACGTGCGCCGGTGAGGATCGGCTGAATGTTGGAACGTCCAACAATCTCGCGCATCGCGCTTTCGGCAACCGCTTTGACCGTGCCTTCAGGCTGCTGGATATTGAACAGATAATCGCCCGCCCCGCCCGTCTTCACGACCCAGAACACCGAGAAATCGACGTCGACGATGTTCTCATCGCCGGTGAGCATGAGACTCTCTTCCGGCACATCGCGGATGGTGGTGCCGCGGCGCAGGTCCTCGACAAGTCGCATGCCGATATCAATGCGGTTGACGCGCGTCACCTTTGGCGTGAGCACAGACTCGATCGGATACGGCAGATGGTAGTTCAGTCCTGGCTTCACATCACGGACGTATTTGCCGAAACGAAGCACGACGCCCAACTCGTCGGGATCGACGCGGAAGAAGCCGGAAAATCCCCAGATCGCAATGGCCGCAAGCACAATGAGACCGAGCCCTTTACCACCGAGATTGCCACCCGGAAGCACATTGCGCAGCTTGTCCTGACTGCGGCGCAAAAACTCTTCGAGATCGGGTGGTGTCGGACCTCCCGAAGGCTGCGGGCCAGTTCCCCACGGACCCTTGCCTCCTCCTCCGCCGCCGCCTCCTCCGGAACCTCCCCAAGGTCCGCCGCCCTGATTGCTCCACGGCATCTAAATCTCCTCGCAACTCGAGCGCCCGCGCTTGGGTTATACGGGAGCCCTCCTGGGGTTACAACGCAGCGACGGCATCGGCGCGCACTTTCGGCTAGCCGCTAGTGCCGCATGACTTTATCTTCGAAGAGCCAGTCGGCTCTAGCTTTTCGTGCAGCATGATCTTTTGCCAAGAGCCGGTGCTCACTTTTCGGGATCATGCAGCTTTGTGGAGCATGATCTTTCCCGAAAACCGGTTCTCACTTTTCGGAATCATGCTCTGGTGGCAGCCCTTTTTTCGTAGACGATAATGGTGAAGCTGGCATCCTCACCAGGTGCGGCGGGATGATGCATCCGGCTTACTTCGTCCCAAATAGCTCTATCGATTTCGGGAAATCGAGCGTCGCCTTCTGCATTAATATGGATTTTCGTAATAAGCAGGCGATCAACCACAGGCATGGTCTGCATGTAGATGTCTGCTCCGCCGATGATGCAGATTTCATGGACACCACGCCGCAGGGCATCGCCGCGGGCGGCGGCGAGTGCGGCATCAAGGCTGCCGACCACCAGTACCCCCGCTGCGGCAAAGCTTTGATCGCGGCTCAGCACGATGTTGGTGCGCCCTGGCAGCGGCTTGCCAATGGAAGCGAACGTCTTGCGACCCACCACCAGCGGCTTGCCCATGGTAGCGCTGCGGAAATGACTCAGTTCGGATTTCACGCGCCAGGGCAGCCGGCCCGCATTGCCGATGATGCCATTCTCGGACATAGCGACCACGTGAACGAGCGCGATCGGACGATGCCGCGGCGTTTCATCGATGCTCACACCGCCACTCGCGCCTTGATGTGCGGGTGCGGGTCATAATCCTCGAGAATGAAATCCTCATAGCGAAATGCGAACAGATCTCGCACGTTCGGATTGAGCAGCATCCTCGGCAGCGACCGCGGCTCGCGCGCGAGCTGAAGCCGCGCCTGCTCGATGTGATCTTGATACAGGTGGGCATCGCCGAACGTGTGAACGAACTCACCCGCCTCGAAATCGGTCACCTGGGCGACCATCATAGTGAGCAATGCGTAGGAAGCGATGTTGAAGGGAACGCCCAGGAAAACATCGGCCGAGCGCTGGTAAAGCTGACATGAGAGCCGGCCATTGCCGACGTAGAACTGGAAAAGACAATGGCAGGGCGGCAGTGCCATCTTATCGATATCGGCCGGGTTCCACGCGCTTACGATGAGCCGGCGCGAGTTGGGATCGCGGCGAATGGCCGACAAAACGCTGGCGATCTGATCAATGGTTCTGCCCTCGGGCGTGGGCCATGATCGCCACTGCCGCCCATAAACAGGCCCAAGCTCGCCCAGCTCGTCCGCCCATTCGTTCCAGATGCTAACCCCGTGCTGCTTGAGATAACTGACGTTGGTATCGCCGGCCAGAAACCAGAGCAGCTCATGCACGATGGATTTCACGTGCAGTTTCTTGGTGGTGAGCAGCGGGAATCCTTCCGCAAGGTCAAAGCGCATCTGATGTCCGAATATGGAAAGCGTGCCGGTGCCGGTGCGATCGGGCTTGGCAAAGCCCTCGGCCAAAATACGTCGCAGCAGCTCCTGGTATTGGCGCATGGAAAACCGTGATGCGAGAGACCGATTCGACGGGAGTCTAGCGCCATCCCGGGTGCGGTGAAACGCCCGCCGTGCTTTACGGGCCTCGATGCCTCGGCTGCGGCCGCTTATTCCACAAAGACTTCGTCGCGACGACGGCGGACCTTGGGAAGCGCGGCGATAATGAGCAACCCGATAGCCGTGAGTAGAAGAACCGCGGAAATCGGACGGGTGAAAAACACGGACGCATCTCCGCGCGCGATCAACATCGCCCGGCGGAGATTTTCCTCCATCAACGGCCCCAGCACGAATCCGAGAAGCATTGGCGCGGGTTCGAAATCATGCTTGATCAGCCAGAAGCCCACGATACCGAATATCGCGGAGATCACCACATCCGTCGGAGAGTTGTTGATAGAGTAGATACCGATGCAGCAGAAAA
>JBEVJT010000083.1:0-6873 GCA_040510075.1 Xanthobacteraceae bacterium
GCGCCGAATTCGGCATCGTCCGCGGCGGACAGAAATTTGCCGGCCTGCTTGTGTTTGCAAGTGACGTGGCGGCCCTCGGCTTGCCGACGGCGCAGGGCCTCACCCTGACGGAAACCTGGTACTGGGACGCAAACGACAACAACCAGGCCTGGACCAAACGCTGGCAACAAGAGCGTCCGAATAAAGTCCCCACCATGGTTCAGGCGGGCGTCTATTCCGGCATCACGCACTATCTGAAGGCAGCGACCGCGCTCAACGGCGCTGCCGATGGCAAGGCGGTCGTAGCGAAGATGAAGGAAACGCCCACGGACGATCCGCTCTTCGGCAAAGGCACCATTCGCGCTGACGGGCGCAAGATTCATGATGCGTATCTCTACGAGGCGAAGCCGCCCGCCGAATCGAAGTATACCGGTGACCTTTACAAGCTGCGCGCCACGATTCCTGCGGCGGAAGCTTTCCGTCCTGAGAAAGAAGGCGGATGCCCGCTGGTAAGCGGGTGATCTAACCTGTGAAGTCGCACTTAATCCTGAGTGTGGAGTACCGATCGGCTCCGCAGAGCGAAGCCGATCGGCGCGGACTCAACGCTTGCCTCACCTCTGCCTGTTGCGGCAGCAGGAAGCCGTGCGCGGCGCGGGTGCGGTAGCGCGTCATGTTCGAAATTTTCGGCGTTCCTTCGCAGGCACTGTTTGGGCAGCTGCTCATCGGCCTGATCAATGGCTCGTTTTATGCGCTGCTCAGTCTGGGGCTTGCCGTCATTTTTGGCATGCTCAACATCATCAATTTCACCCATGGCGCCCAGTATATGCTGGGCGCATTCGTCGCATTCTTTCTGCTGCAACATGGGCTGGGCTATTGGTGGGCGCTCGTGCTGTCACCGCTGGCGGTCGGCATAATCGGCGTGCTGATCGAGCGGCTTTTCCTGCAGTGGCTTTACAAGCTTGACCACCTTTACGGTCTGCTGCTCACGTTTGGGCTTGCCCTCATTATCGAGGGCATGTTTCGCAATTTCTTCGGCTCATCGGGCCTGCCCTATTCGGTGCCGTCAGAACTGCAGGGTGGTCAGAACCTTGGCTTCATGTTCTTGCCCAACTATCGCGCCTGGGTGGTGGTGTTTTCATTGTTCGTATGCCTTGGCACATGGTTCGTGATCGAGTGGACGAAGCTCGGCTCTTATTTACGGGCCGCCACCGAGAACCCGATGCTAGTGCGCGCCTTCGGCATCAACGTACCGCGCATGATCACATTGACCTACGGCTTTGGCGTCGCGCTTGCCGCGCTCGCCGGCGTAATGGCCGCGCCGATCTACAACGTCAGCCCACAAATGGGCAGCAATCTGATTATTGTGGTGTTCGCCGTGGTGGTCATCGGCGGCATGGGCTCGATTATGGGGGCGATTGTCACGGGCTTCGGTCTGGGCGTGATCGAAGGCCTGACCAAAGTCTTCTTCCCGGAAGCGTCCAACACCGTAATCTTCATCGTCATGGCAATCGTACTGTTGATCAGGCCAGCGGGCTTGTTCGGAAGGGCGGCGTAGCGTGCAACGTGCCGCAACCTTGGCGCGGACCTCAACGTCCCGTGCCGAGTTCGTCACATTCGCCCTGATGCTTGTGGCGCTCGTTGTGGCGCCGATCTTCGTTTACCCCGTCGTGCTGATGAAAGGGCTTTGTTTTGCGCTGTTTGCCTGCGCGTTCAACTTGCTGATCGGCTATGTCGGGCTTCTTTCCTTCGGGCATGCTCTGTTTTTTGGCTGGGCGAGCTATGTCTGCGCGCACGCGGCCAAAGTATGGGGCCTACCTCCCGAGCTCGCCATCCTGTGCGGGACGGCAGTTGCTGCCCTGTTCGGCACGATTGTAGGTGCCCTCGCGATCCGCCGCCAAGGCATCTATTTCGCCATGATCACGCTCGCGCTTGCGCAAATGATGTATTTCTTCGCCGTGCAGGCTCCTTTCACGCACGGCGAGGACGGCATTCAGGCCGTGCCGCGCGGAAAATTGCTTGGCCTCGTCGATCTCGCCAATAATTTCAACATGTACGTCGTCGTGCTGATCATCTTTGTTGCCTGCTTTCTATTGATCTACCGCATCATCAACTCGCCGTTTGGCGAAGTGCTCAAGGCCATACGCGAGAACGAGCCGCGCGCCATCTCGCTCGGCTACAAGACAGATCGCTACAAACTTCTCGCCTTCATCCTGTCCGCTACCTTCGCAGGCCTAGCCGGATCAACCAAGGCGCTCGTCTTTCAGTTGGCCTCCTTGACCGATGTTGATTGGCCGATGTCCGGTGAGGTCATTCTGATGACCCTCGTCGGCGGGCTAGGGACGCTGTTCGGGCCGGTCGCCGGGGCCTTTTTCATGGTGACGCTCGAAAACTTCCTGACCACCATCGGTCAATGGGTTTTCGTCGTCCAAGGCGTGATCTTCGTGTTCTGTGTGCTTATTTTACGGCGCGGCATCGTCGGGGAACTGGCCCGGGCGCTGCGCACACGCCTTTAACTGCGCCCGCACTGCCAATAACCGCTAAGTGAGCCGACGCGCTTTTCGGAACCCTCATCGGTAAGCTGTCGCATTTTTTCGATGGTGGGAGGGATCGCCCTATCCTGCGCGGAACTGGGGCTCTGAAGCGGCGTGCGCGGCAAGGAGGTCGAAGTCCCCACGCAGGACAGCTTCGAGCTTGCCGGTGCGCCAACTTCCATCGGCACTACGGACCAGCGGCGACGGCTCGCGCCGATATCGGCGGACGATCGTGCTCGGGCCGGCAGCATCGCGCAGCATTTTCACCAGGGCGCTGTGCATTTTTGGCTTTGGCAACTCCTCAATCGGCGGAATTGCGATGCGAACGCGCGCGGCTGCGCGGTTTAGGGCGCCGTTTGTCCCCGCAATTTCGAGAACATGCAGCCCGCATTCTGCCGTCAGTACGCGATGCGCGCCGAAGCCGGTGACCAACAGGATGGGAGTTTCCTGATCTGGGGTATTTGCGAGTTCCTCGACCTGCATGTGACGCCCCTCGCACCAGCCACGATACATTTTCCAAAGTTCGCTGCACCAAGCGTGCAACTCGCCCGGCTCGCCTGAGAACATCCCCTGCGCGGCCCGCACTTCGAGCGCCACCTCGACGGGAGCGTCTTCGAAAACATCACGGATTCCATGCCTCAGAAGCCAGAGCTGCAGCGCAAGTCGCGCGACCAGTTCCCGCGAGTAATGTCCGGGCTGGCCCCGGTCGAGGCGCCGCCGCAGCGCGCGCGCGGTCTCGGTGGCTGCCGCGACACGGTCCATCAGCGCCAGGCGCGCGAGCGTCTGGTAGCGCTCCGACTTTTTCCAGAAGCTATCAACGGACATCTCGGCCGACAGCCCGCGTTTAAGCTCATCCCACTCTGCCGACGCCAAGGATTGCTCGACGTGTTTCAATTCGGCCGTGAGGGCTTCCGTTTCCGCACGAGTAGCGCTCGCGGCCAGAATCATCGAGGCCAGGCTGGGTGAGTTCGCACGGCCCTCTTCTGGTTGAGTCGCCACAGCGAGTGCCGGCTCCGCGTCCGGATCGACGAAATCGGCGCGGATGCACCGGCCATCGCTGCGAAAAAACACAAACTGCTCGCCTTCCGGAAACCGGTGCTCGACAATGGTCTCGGCCAGGGGTGCCATTACATACTGGTCGATGGCGCGTTTGAGCGGCCGCGCTCCCATTTCCGGGGAAAACCCCTTCTCGAGCAGAAATTCCAAGGCCGAAGCCTCCCATTCGACCGCCCACGCCCGCTCTTTCAGACCGCGCCTGTCCAATACTTCCTTCAGCTCCTTGTCGAGGATGACACGCATCAGATCTCGGGTGAGCGGCTTAAACACAATGATCTTGTCCAGTCTATTCTGGAATTCGGGCCTGTAGGTCTGGCTGATGGCGCGCATAACCTGTTCGCTTGTGAAAACATCCGGCGCCGACGCAAACCCGAAGGCGGCGGTCTGGTGGCTGGTCGCGCCGAGATTGCTGGTCATGATGATGAGGCAGTGCCGGAAGTCGGCGACCTGACCCATGGTATCGGTGAGGCGTCCGGCATCGAACACCTGCAGGAACAGATCCCAGATGCGCGGATGCGCCTTTTCAAACTCGTCGAGGAGCACCACCGAGAATGGCTGCTTGCGCACTCTCTGAATAAAGCTCTCGCTCTCTTCAGAGATCGAGCTTCCCAGCAGAGCTGGAATTGCATCTGCGCTCTGGAATTCACTCATATCGAGCCGGATCAGACGGTCAATCGATCCGAACAGGTATTCGGCCGTACCTTTGGCGAGCTCCGTTTTTCCCGTCCCGGTAGGGCCGGCAAACAGAAACACTCCTATCGGCCGGTTGGGGTCGGTGAGCCCGGCTTTGAGCATCGCGATGCGGTCGACAATGCTGCCGACGGCCTCCTGCTGCCCGATGACGCGGCGAGAGAAAAACTCCCGCACAGCCTGGAGGTCGAGGCGCTCTTGGTTGTCGAGGACCGCGATGGGAAGACCGGTCAGCTGCGATACCGTATTCAGAATGTCACGCGGCCTAAATGTCGTTTGCTCATCACTGCGCGCAGCAGTGAGCTTGATGATATGCAGTACCGCACCGGGGAAACTACTCGAGCCAAGGTATTGGCGCGCACATGCGAGCGCTGTTTCCGCACAGACGGGATCGAACTCCTGAACGTTCGTAAGTCTCAGCTCGTCAAGCAGCTCGCGCGCCAACGTGAGCGTACCTGCTTCATTTGCGGCCTCGAGCTGAATCGCTTCCAAGAGGCCGCGCAGCGCCGGCCGAACCTGAAAAAGACGCGCCGCGGCGGTCGGGCTCGCCTCGGTCCAAATCACGATGCGCCCGGAGGAGATTGCAGGGAGTATTTGATCGAGAATGCTTGCGCTTTGCCCTTGATGCGTGCCGCTCCGCGCGAACTGCAGCAGATCAGGAATGTACCAGACGAGTTTCTTGACAACGGTAATTTCCTGTGTGGCCTGGCGAATGCGTCCCTCGAGCTGCCCGAACCATATCTGCCCCGCCATAAGATCCGCGCCGCTCGACTCGAATACGTTCCAGCCCTCCTCGCGCAGCCGGCCCGCGAGTACCCGCAGGAAAGCGGTCTTGCCCACGAGAGGCTCTCCCGTAAGCAGGAGCGATCGCGGCACGCTCTGCCGCAGCGTTGACGTTGCCGCTGATAGGGACTGTTGCCAGGCCTCGGGCTCGATCAGGATTTCCTTCTCGCGCGTCTCGGACCAGAAACGGCCGAATGTAGCGAGAAAAGCGCTGTCAACGTGCGCCTGCTGGAGCTCATCGAGTTGCGAGATCAGGATAGACGCGAAAGGATGATTAACCCGCTCCAGGAATGCGCGAATGGGCGCAGGAGGCGATGCAAACGACATTTGCAGCGCATGACCAAAGGACGCGGCATCTCCGAGCGCGGAGCACCGCGCGAAATAGTCACGGAAGATAAGCGGCAAAATCGGATTCTCACGCCACCAATCCTTGGCCAACACTGCCGGAACCCCGGCAGCCGGCCTTGGATCGGCAGTCAGAAAAAACTCCAGGGCATAGTACATTGTCCACACAGCCATGCGGTCGATATGGGCAAGGACCTGATCCACCGCCGGAGCTTTGTCGTTGCGTTCGGCCAAAGCCGCGAGCGCGACGCAGGCAAGCATCCAATTTGCTCCGAGCGCGTACTGCATGACCGTTTCCAATGGTGTCGCAGCATCGGCCAGGAGAACTACCCCATGCTTGAATTCTGGATGCTGACGCAACTCGCTTGGATGTGCCGAGTTGGCGGCAAAAGGTGCGAATGCGTTTTCGATTTGATGCAGTGCGGCCGCGATGGGCAGTGGTTCGCGCGGCCCGATGATCTCCGGGACCGTAACCTGCTGAGGCGTCTCGCTCGCGGGAGCCGGCGCTGCCTGGGATTCGCTCGCGGTCTGCTTGCGCTGGCGCTTCGCCTTGATCAGACGAACGAGCAGAAAGATGCCGATAATGATAAGCGGGATATATTCCAAAGTCGCCTTCAGCAAGTCTGGCGCGAGCATCTGCGCAACAGTGGCGAGTTCGCCTGACCGCTGTCAACGGCGGGTCGAGTCCCGCTTCTGTCCGCAGCGTCAGGATTGTGGCGGCCTCGCGACCAGCGGTTCACAGGCATGCCGAAAATAGCAATCTCTCGGTCGGCAGCTGTGCTAGAGTGTCCTTCAGCCGGGCTATGGGAGTGTGCGTTATGAGCTTGGAGAGCGAGCGCGATACCGTTATCCAGTTTGCGCCATCACCTAGGGGGCAGGCGGACGCAAGCATTGTGGCCGATGATTCCGGGCGCACCATCCTAGCGATGTTGCAAAAGGCCGCAGATATGGCGAAGGAGGACTGTGCGCGCGCCATGGATCTGGCCCACAAGCTTTCTTTTCAGCTGCGTGCCGCGGAGGAACGCGCGCGAGAACTCGAAGCGGAGGCGGCCCATTTTCGCGACCGCGCCGCCCGCGCGGAAGCATGGCTGTTGCGCATCTATAAGGAAGTTGAACAGACGTTCTTTCAAAAGAAGGACCGAGAGCCGCGGCAATCGTCACGCCAGTGAAGGTCCCGGCGCTGACGAATGAAGCGCCTGGCCTGCGGGCTGCTGGATCAAGCGGGCTGCTGGATCAATGGTGAGCTTTATTCTTTCGCGGCGGTGTCGCACATTCAACGCTCTCCTGTGGATCGGATGTTCGTGCTTGCCGGCTGCTGCCATGGTCGGGGGCGCGCGCCCCGCTGATCGGACCGTGGCGCGCCATGTGGTCCTGGTCATGGGGGAACACAGCCTGTGCAGCGGAGTGGCCATTGCGTCCGATCTCGTGCTCACGGCCGCGCATTGCGTATTGCAAAACGGCAAATACCGGCTTGCGACCTTCGAGGGCC
>JBEVJT010000084.1:0-2699 GCA_040510075.1 Xanthobacteraceae bacterium
CGTTGCGACAGACCCGCCGCAGCACGGCCACCAAGCTCTCGATCGCGTTGGTGCAGCTGAGCGAACGGCGCAATTGGTCAGGCAGACCGAGGCCGAGGCGGATCACCGTGAGCATTTCGGAGCCCGTCATGCCCGGCCTTGTGCCGGGCATCAACGTCTAAGACACCGCAATGAAGACGTGGATGGCCGGGCCAAGCCGGGCCATGACGAAGTATTGAGCATCAGGCCTTGCAGTCCGTGCCGGGGTCCTCCACGTTTTCTTTCATCACTTCGAGGACGCGCAGCTGCCCGCCTTTCGCCTCGAGCGCGTAGATGTTCTGGATCGGGTTGCGCGCCCGTGAAAAGCGAAAGGGTCCCCGGGGGCTCTGAAACTCAACGCTTTGCAGGGCCGCGCTCAATGCCTTCTTGTCCTTGAGCTCTCCCTTCACCTTATCGAGCGCGAGCGCCATGACGGTGAGCGAGTCGTGACCGTGCATGGAGTTGAGATCCGCATCCTTGCCGGTTGTCTGCTTGAATTCGGCGGTGAACGCCTTGTTGACGGGATTGTCGAGGGAAGGTGCCCAGTGCCCGCTGGTGATCACGCCGTCAGCGGCAGCACCCTGCGCGGCCAGCAGGGTTGTATCCGTCAGATATGCGGCGCCGTAGAGCGGCACGCGCTCTTTCAGCCCCGCCTGCGCATATTGCTTGACGAACTCGACCGCATTGGATCCGGCAAAGAACGTGAACACCGCATCGGGCTGCTTCGGCAGTACGTCGGCGAAATAGGCCTGGTAGTCGAGTTCCGGGATACCCGGCCATTTCTGATCGGGCACCTCGCCGCCCGCCGCCTTGAAGGTCTCGACGAAGGCTTCGATCTCCTCCTTGCCGGCCGCGTAGTTCATGCCCATGGTGATGACCCGCTTCTTGCCTTGCTTGAACAGCCAGGGCCCGGCGGGGCTGGTGATCTGCCAGTTCGAGTGCGACGTGCGGAAGACGAGCGGGTGGCAGCGCGCGCGCGTGACTTCGTTGCTGGCGACGGTCGGGATAACGAGGAACGTGTCGTTTTCGATGCAGATTTTCTCCATCACCGGCACGACATTCGAGCCCACCGTGCCAACGACGAAATCCACCTTGTCGCGGGTGACGAGCTTTTGCGTCACCTCACCGCCAATCTTGGGATCGAGCTGATCATCGCCCTTGAGGATCTCAACGGGCCGGCCGCCGAGCTGGCCACCGCGCTTCTTCAGGGCATATTCGAAGCCGTTGGTGATGCCTTTGCCAAAATTGGCATAGACGCCCGAATAGGGTAGCACGAGCCCGATCTTGATCGCATTGGCGCCGCGCGCGTAGCGCAGCGGCGTGGCCGCCGCCACCGCTGTGCCGGCCAACGCCAACGCGCCTTTGCTGAACTGGCGGCGGGATGGGGAAAGCTCGAAGCCTCGTCGATGCATGGCGTTTCCTCTGGGTTCTTGTACGCGACTCGAACGCCGCGCGGGCAATGATGATAGTATGCCTCCTGAAACGATAGCCCGGAGTAGCCGGACCGTGCAATTGACGGAGACGCAGAGGCAGGTGCGGCAACTTGCGCGGGAGCTCGCGCAAAAGGAGATTGCGCCGTATGCGGCGCAATGGGATCGCGAGGCGCGCTTCCCGAAGGAGGCGGTGCAGCGCATGGCCGAGGCCGGGCTGCTCGGCATGACGGCGCCGGAAAAATTCGGCGGCAGCGGCGCGGATTCGGTGGCGCTCGCGATCGCGGTCGAGGAGATTGCGCGGGCGGATGCGAGCTGTTCCCTCGTGCTCAGCATGGCCAACTCGCTCTCCGTCCTAACCCTCCTGCGCTACGGCACGCCCGAACAACAGTCCCACTACATTCCACAGGTCGCGAGCGGAAAAACGCTTGCCTGCTTTGCCATGAGCGAGCCCCATGCGGGCTCGAACGCCGCGAAGATGCGCACGCGCGCAGTCCGCAAGGGAGAGCGTTACGTTATCTCCGGCACCAAACAGTTCATCGTGCCCACCGAAACGCCGGGCTATCGCGTGATGCGCAAGGAGGAGAAGCTCGGGCTGCGCGCTTCCGACACCTGCAAGATTGCGCTCAGCCAACGTACTGACGATGTTTCACCGGAAGCGCAAATTGGAGATGGTAACCACTTGTTTCAACTTCAGACAAAGCGGCCCGAAATAACGCTGTCAGAATACCGCGCGTCCGAGGACTCTCAAAAGATTTTGCACAGAGCGTGCCGCCGCTACCGTATCGGGGGCGCGAACATCGTCACCTTTTGTGACGCTGCCGCGGGATGGAAGCGCCGGAAAAAAAGCGCCTTGTCGTGCCGGTCATAGCCTATCTCCTGGGTTTGACAGTACGCCAAAAAACATTTGCGGTTCAGAGGTGCGGCGATCGTAGGTTTGACACTGCACCCCCTTGATTTTTCGGCATTGCGCTACTTTGCAACGCGATGGGCTACAGCCGAGAGTTGGGGATGCAGGTGCCGCCACGGGCATCCTGGAGGCAGCAGCGATAATTGGCGCCTTTGCCGCTTCGCAAGATCGGCCTACAAGTATTCGATGCCTCGATCTCTCGTTACAGGCGGTGCAGGTTACTTTGGCGAGGTTTTGGCGCGGCAATTGCTGGCGCGCGGCGACGTGGTCCGCATTCTCGATTTGAATCCGTCGAGCTTGCTCGGCGTGGAGCAGTTGATTGGTGACATTCGCGATTCTGC
>JBEVJT010000085.1:0-3776 GCA_040510075.1 Xanthobacteraceae bacterium
AAGTTCTCGTTGCCGGGCAGATCGATCGGATGCGACTCCCAGGGGATGCCTTTGAGGTTGAGAAAGATGCGAACCTTCTGCGAGCATGACGAGCCTACGAAATGCAGCACATGCACGCCCTTCCAGCCGAGCACCTCGCGGGTCTTGATGTCGCTGTCGACGAGCTGAACCATGATGCCTCCGGCGTTCCGCGCGCATCATAGAGCGCCTCGCGAAACGGTAACGCTAGTGCGCCGGCCGAAAGCCGTCCTGCTCGCCGACGTCGATCATGAACACCATGCTCTACTTGCCGGGTTCGAAATGTGCGACCTCCCAGATCAGCTCCTCGACTTCGCAGCCGGCGGCCTGCGCGTCGATCCGGGCCAGGCGGGCGTGGTGCAGCTCGATTTCCAATGTCTTCAGATCGATCATGGCGGGTCCTTTTTGCGTCTTTGGGCGGTCGCTGGAAAATGGCTCAGGCACTGTAATTGAGTCGTTTTGTTCTGCAAATGTTCTTGTCAATGTTGAAATCAGACTTGCCGACTATCCAGGGGAACAGAAGACAGCTTCGGGAGGTCATCCTTAACCTGGTCCAAAATTCTATCGAAGCAATGACCGGGGTCACGGGACGACGGATCATTAGCGTCGTGACCTCACGTCATGGAGCGAACGCAGTATCGATTTCAGTGCAAGACTCAGGCTCCGGAATTGCCCCCGACAAACTCACCAGCATTTTTGATGCGTTCATCACCACGAAGGCACAAGGAACAGGGTTGGGCCTGGCGATCTGCAAAATGATAATTGACCAGCATGGCGGCAAACTGTCGGCGTCATCCGACACGCAGTATGGCGGAGCGCGATTCGAGATTACGCTACCTACCAAAATCGCAGAAGGTTGATGTCTGCTATTGGCACTTAGCCGACATGCAGAAGGTGCCCATTGATGTCCGCTTTTGAGGGTAAAGCGGACATCGCCATCTCTGAATGGTGATAGGCTAGGAGGCGATGCTGGCCTACCGCGAAAGCTAAGAGATGAGCTGGGGCTTCGAACCAGGCCGCGTCTACAACCGTCGCGCTGACATCCACGCGCGCTTCGGCGGTCAGCAGCAGGGCGGCATCGTCACACCCGCCAACCACGCGGCAATCATCATCATTACCGGCGAAGAGGGGCTGGAGCACGGCTACGGCGACCGCTACCGTCCCGACGGCATCTTCGAATACTTCGGCGAGGGTCAGCTGGGCGACATGCAGCTGATCAGAGGCAATCGCGCGCTCGCTGAGCACTCCGCTGCGGGCAAGAGTCTCCTCCTGTTTCGGAAGACTCCCGAGGGCGTGCGCTTCGAGGGCGAGATGGTCTGCGAGGGATACCACAGCGAACAGGCGCCCGATAGCGAAGGCAACCAACGACAGGCCATCGTCTTCGAGCTACGACCGCTCGATGCGATCGCTGAGCACGTGGAAGCAGAGCCGATAACGGACAACGCACCGCTATCAGAGCTACGAGTACGAGCGATCGCGTCTTCGGCCAGCGTCGCAAAGGCCGCCACTACAAGCACGAAGAATGTCTATGAGCGCAGCCGAGACGTCCGGCGCTACGTCTTGGCGAGATCGAAAGGGAAGTGCGAGGGCTGCTCAGGTCCAGCTCCGTTCTCTCGCCCGGATGGAACGCCGTACCTGGAGCCGCATCACCTCAAGCGCCTGAGCGACGGGGGGCCAGATCACCCTGCACACGTGATCGCTCTATGCCCGAACTGCCACAGGCGCGTCCATGCGGGAGCTGATGGCTCCAGCTACAACGCTACGCTCATGGGGCTGATGGCGGCTCTAGAGCCGAATGGCTAGCCGCACTGACGCGCCGCTGAAAGGGCTGCGCGCAGCAGCTCGCGACACTGAATCGCCTGTAGCTTAGCTTTGTCTGAGCCCCATGCGGACAGGATATCGTCCAGGTCCCGGATCGCCACGTCCGCAGCCATCACAAGGTCTACTACCGGCCTCTCGTCGTCAGAACGCCTGTAGTCGCAAAGCCTGATTATGCGAGCCGTCAATGCTTTACTCCCGAATCACGGGCGCTAGTTGACGGCTAATGCTTTAACGAAAGCTGACGGTTGCATCCCTCGCTTTCGCTCGGGATATCTGGCAGAAGCTTTGAGTTAGCGCGCGCTGACGGATGAAGTCCGGCGCGCCGCGTGAGCTATTTCACATAAGCGTCGGTGAACAGCCCGTCATAGCTCTTTAGCTTCACGTCGGCTTTCATCAGCCGCGCCTCGACGTTGAAGTTCTCCGCATTCGCCAGCGCCTCGGCGGTCACGGCAGGCGAGGCCGGCGTCGATTTCCGCACCACATCGATCGCGTCAACAAGCACCGCGTCGTCGAAATTCGCAAAGGTCTTCTTCAGGATCGCGAGTGTCCCCCTCGCGTCGCTGCGGATGAACGCCATCGCCTCGGCGAAGGCGCGGCCCATCTTCACGCACAGCGATTGGCGCTTCTCGCAGGTGTCGGGCTTGGTCGCCACCACATTGAAGGCGAGCGGCGTCAGATGTGGCGGATCGCCCTCGGCGCCGCTCGCGACCAGCGCCGTGCTGCCCTCGACCGTGCCCTTTCGCGTCCAAGGCAGCACCGTCGACATGCCGTCGATCGCCCGCGTCTGCATCGCGGCGAGCATGTTGTCGCCTGCCATCGGCGCAACACGGATGCTCTCAGGATCGAGCCCGCCGATCGCCGCGACAATCCGTAGATACGCATGCACCACGGTGTTGACGCCGCCAATCGCAAAGGTGTGGCCCTTGAGAATCTGCGCGCGCTTCTCCAGTGGCGCTTTGCCGTCGAAGCTTGCAGCAGTCGCGATGTCCTTGCGGATCGTGATCTCGGTGATCGGCTTGTCGGTGGTGTTGGCGATCGCCAGCAGCCGCTGCCCGCTTGCCGCCGCGCGTGTCAGCGACAGCCCGGAAATCTGCGCAAACTCCGCGCTGCCCGAGATCACCGCGTTGGTGGAGCCGACGCCGGCGATGACGATGGTCTTGACCTTGAGGCCGTGCTTTTCCCAAAGGTTGAGACCGTCGGCGATGTAGCCCGCGACGAACGGAAAGCCTGTCGCCGGCACCGCCATCGTCACATCTTCGGCAGGCTGCGCCTGCAGCTGCGCAACGCCGAGAATGACAGCGAGCGCGGCCAGCGCGCCGCGCTGCAGACGGCGCATCATCCGATCTGCTCGCGCCAGTATCCTAGAGCCTCCTGGCCGGCGCGATCGGAATAGCTGAACAATTCGATCTCGCTGTCGGCGTGGAAGCTGTAGGGTTGCCACGGCGGCGCGACGAACACGTCGTGCGGCGCAATCGCAAACGTCTTGTCGCCTATCTGCGCCGCGCCGGTGCCACGATGCACCGCGAACACCGCGCTGCCGGTCGAGCGATAGGTCTTGCCGGCAAATCCCTTCGGCAGCCGCTGCATCGACACCGCCATCGTCGGGAACGGATGCCTGCCGGTCGCCGGATTAGCGTAGCGCAGCCGGAAGCCGTGCGCCGGATGCGGTTTGCCGGCGCGCGCCATGCTGTCGAGCGCCGCGCGGGTGCGGTCATATGGATAGATCAGCACCGGCGTCGAGTGCCCGTCCGACTGGTACGCGTCGGGAATGAGATTCATGCCGTACACGGAAATGGATTCACCCTCGGGCCGGTCGATCGGCTGCTTGTCGTCGGCATGCTCCTCGCGGAACGCCGCGCCGAAAAATCGCGCGAACGGCGTGTCGAGCCCGTCGAGCCAGACCACCGGCGTCGTGCCGAGGTTGCCGTGGTCGTGCC
>JBEVJT010000086.1:0-8011 GCA_040510075.1 Xanthobacteraceae bacterium
GCGGCCGCGGGCGGGTGCATGCTGCTGCGCGCCGACAGCCTCGCCCGCGTCGGCGGGATCGCGGTCATTCGCAACGCGCTGATCGACGACTGTGCCCTGGCGAAGGTCCTTAAACCGCAAGGGGCGATCTGGCTCGCGCTGACCGATCGAGTCACCAGCATTCGCCCCTACGCTTCGCCGCAGGCCGTTCGTCACATGATCGCGCGGTCCGCTTATGCTCAGCTCCGATATTCGCCCGTGTTTCTAGCGGCCACTGCGGCAGGCCTGCTGTTGGTCTTCCTCGCTCCGCCCTTAATCGCGATCCTGGGCTCTGGAACAGCGAGGCTCATGGCCTTGACCGCCTGGGCGCTCATGGCCATGGCGTATCAGCCGGTACTGAGATTTTACGCACTATCGCCGCTCTGGGCGCTCGCCTTGCCGGTGGTGGCCATGCTCTATCTCGTGTCCACTTTCGATTCCGCTTATCAACATGCAAAAAAGCGAGGCGGAGCCTGGAAGGGGCGCATGCAAGCCGAGATGTCGAGATAATGAGCACCAATGCCATTGCCGCGCGCTCAGGCAAGGGGCATCGGGACGAGAATTTTCCCGTTGCGTCTCGTCTGATTCATCCGCGCCACCGCGCGCCGGTACTGGCTTTCTACGAGTTCGTGCGTACGGCGGATGATATCGCCGACCACTCCACGCTCGCACCTGCCGAGAAGCTCGCGTTGCTCGATCGACTGGAAGCGACTCTCGCTGGACAAAGCGATGACGAGCCGGTCGGAGTGGAACTGCGCGCGCAGTTGCACACGCGCGGACTCTCAGCGCGCCACGCAAAGGACTTGCTCACCGCGTTTCGCATGGATGTAACGAAGTTGCGATATCGGGATTGGGACGAGCTGATGCATTACTGTAGCTACTCGGCCATGCCGGTGGGACGCTTCGTGCTCGACGTGCACGGCGAGAACAGGTCCAGCTGGCCGGCAAATGATGCGCTCTGCGCTGCGCTGCAGATCATCAATCATCTTCAGGACTGCGGCCGGGACTATCGCAGTCTCGACCGAATCTATCTCCCGCTCGACATTTTACACCGAAACGGTGCAGCCGTAGAGTCGCTGGCGGAGAGCCGCGCTTCTCCGGCGCTGGTTCGATCCATCCACGAGCTGGCGGCGCGCACGGGCGGACTTCTATGCAGCAGCCGGCCGTTTTCGGCCATGATCGCGGACACGCGGTTGTCTTTGGAAGTGGCCGTCATTCAAAGATTGGCCGGTCGACTCGTCAGCATGCTGGAACGGCGCGATCCGCTGCAGGATCGCGTGCATCTTGGCAAACGCGGGGTGGCAGTTTTTGGCATGCTCGGCCTTGTGCGGGGATTAGCCGGGCGGGCGACCGCGATGGTCCGGCCGCCGAAAAATACAGGACGCGCGAGCATTGGCGCTTAGTGAAGCCAGGGCAGCCGCGCGGCGTGCCTCCGGCAGTTCGTTCTATAACGCGATGCGCATCCTGCCGCGCGCGCAGCGTGAGGCGATGTTCGAGATCTACTCATTCTGCCGGCAGGTCGACGATATCGCCGATTCGAGAGGATCGCGCGCGACGCGCCGCGCAGAATTGCAGGACTGGCGCGAAGACATCGACGCGCTCTATGCCGGCCGGCCAGGCGCGCGCACGCAGGGCCTCATCTCCTGCGTACGCGAGTTTGGACTGCGCCGCGAGGATTTCCATGCCGTCATCGACGGCATGGAAATGGATGTGGACGCGGACATCAGCGCTCCTGACGAGGCGACGCTGGAGCTTTATTGCGATCGCGTGGCGAGCGCAGTGGGGCGGCTTTCGGTGCGCATTTTCGGCATGGATGAAGCGGATGGGCTTCTGCTCGCGCACCATTTGGGTCGCGCCTTGCAGCTCACGAATATCCTGCGCGACCTCGACGAGGATGCCGGCGTCGGCCGCCTCTATTTGCCAAGAGAATTGCTGCACGAGGCGCGCATCGACGCGGGGGACCCAGCGGCTGTATTGGCGAGCCCCGCCCTTGGCAGCGTCTGTTCCGCTATCGAGGCCCGCGCTCGCGCGCACTTTGCACAGGCCGAGAGCATCATGGAGCGCAGCCCCCGTCGCACGGTGCGCGCCCCCCGCATCATGGCGGATGCTTACCGCATCATCCTGGAACGGCTGGTGGAGCGGGGCTGGTGTCCTCCGCGCCAGCCCATCCACATTCCTCGCGCGCGGCTCGTCTGGATCATCATGCGCCGCGCTTTCATCTGATGCCGCGCAGCGTGCACGTGATCGGCGCAGGTCTGGCCGGGCTTGCAGCTGCGGTCCGCCTCGCGGGTGGGTCGACAAGCATTATCGTGCACGAAGCTGCGAGCCAGGCGGGCGGCCGCTGCCGGTCCTATCACGATCCCGCCCTGGGGATGACGATCGATAACGGCAATCACCTTGTACTGTCCGGGAATCACGCCACGCTCGCCTATCTGGCACGCATCGGGGCTGCCGGTAAGCTTTCGGGTCCGCCGTGCGCCGAATTTGCCTTCCTGGATCTTGCGAGCGGCGAGCGCTGGACTCTCCGCATTAATGATGGACCGTTGCCCTGGTGGATATTTGACAAAAAACGGCGCGTGCCCGGCACCGCCGCCACCGAGTATTTCTCATTTGCAAGATTGCTCGTAGCACCGCAGGCAAAAACGATCTGCCAGGTCGTTAGCTGTGCCGGTCCGCTTTACGAGCGGCTCGCGCGTCCGTTCTGGCTGGCAGCTCTCAACACCCATCCGAGAGAGGCAAGCGCAGCCCTTGCGGGTGCTGTCACGCGCGAGACCCTCGCCAAGGGCGGGAAATATTGCCGCCCTTTGATCGCGCGCGGCGGACTGAGCCAAGCATTGATCGAGCCCGCCGTGCGGTTTCTTGGCGCGAGCAAGGCACGCATCGAGTTTGGTCGCCGGTTGCGCAAATTGGAGTTCGTTCAGGACAGAGTCGCGGTTTTGGACTTCGCTGAGGAGACAATCACCCTCGGCCCCGATGATGCCGTCGTGCTTGCCGTTCCGCCGCCCGTGGCCGCTGATCTTGTCCCGAAGCTTGCGCCTCCTTCCCGGTTTCACGCGATCGTCAACGCGCATTTCCGAGTAAAACCTTCTGCCGCGTTTCCCCCCATGCTGGGCATTGTGAACGGCACCATCGAATGGCTGTTTGCCTTTCCAGACCGGCTGTCCGTCACCATCAGCGCCGCCGACCGCCTGGTCGATGTGCCGCGCGAACAGCTCGCGCAGCAGATCTGGCGCGAAGTTGCGGCCGTGGCGCATCTTTCAACGGACATGCCGGCGTGGCAGATCGTGCGTGAGCGCCGCGCAACCTTTGCGGCAACGCCGGAACAGGAATCAAAGCGCCCCGTTGCGAGGACGGCGTGGCGCAATCTGTTTCTGGCCGGTGATTGGACCAGGACGGGGCTGCCTGCAACCATTGAAGGCGCCATTCGATCGGGTAATCACGCGGCTGATCTCGTCGCAAAGCTGATGGGAGTGTCGTGACGCAAGTGTTCGTTCAAGAAAGCTCCGCTGTACTCGATCGGGCGATCGACAAGGCGGCGGCAGCGCTACTGGCCCTGCAGAAACCCAATGGCCATTGGGTGTTCGAGCTCGAGGCGGATGCGACCATTCCAGCGGAGTACATCCTCCTGCGCCAGTATTTGGCCGAGCCTGATGATCCCGCGCTGGAGCGCAAGATTGCCGTGTATCTGCGCCGCATTCAGGAAAAGCACGGCGGCTGGCCGCTCTTTCACGATGGGCCCTTCGACATGAGCGCAAGCGTGAAGGCCTATTTCGCGCTCAAGATGATCGGCGACCCGGTTTCGGCCCCGCACATGGCGCGCGCCCGCGAGGTCATTCGCGCGCGCGGCGGCGCTGCCCGAGCGAACGTCTTCACGCGCGTGCTGATGGCGCTTTTTGGATTCATTCCGTGGCGCGCCGTGCCGGTGATGCCGATCGAGATCATGCTGCTGCCGAAATGGTTTCCGTTTCATCTCGACAAAATTTCGTACTGGAGCCGGACCGTGATCGTGCCGCTCCTGGTGCTGCAGGCGCTCAAGCCCAAGGCGCGCAATCCGCGGCAGGTCGCGATCGATGAGCTTTTTCTCGAGCCGCCGCACACGGTTGGTCCCGCGCCCAAGGCGGCGCAACAGAAAACCTCCTGGTTCTGGTTCTTCCGGGGCGTAGATGTAGTGCTGCGTGCGCTCGATCCGCATTCCCCTCGGCGCGTGCGCACGCGCGCAATCGAGCAGGCACGCGCGTGGGTGGTCGAGCATCTCAACGGCGAGGACGGGCTCGGCGCCATATTTCCGGCCATGGCCAACAGCGTGATGATGTTCGACGTGCTCGGATATCCGGACAGTCACCCGCATCGCGCGATCGCGCGCCGATCTATCGAGAAGCTCCTGGTCGTTCATGAGCACGAGGCTTATTGCCAGCCTTGTGTTTCTCCGATCTGGGATACCGGGCTCACCTGTCATGCGTTGTTCGAGCTCGGCGATGCGATGGCGCGCACGCAGGCGTGCAAGGCACTCGAATGGCTGGCCACCAAGCAGGTGCTGGACGTGAAGGGGGATTGGGCTGCGCGTCGCCCCAACACTCCGCCTGGGGGTTGGGCATTCCAATATGCCAATCCCCATTATCCGGATGTTGACGACACCGCAGTCGTTGTGTTGGCGATGGACCGCAGCGCACAGCCGCAGTTCCGCGCATCGATAGATGCCGCCGAGAAATGGATACTTGGCATGCAGAGCGGCAACGGCGGCTGGGGCGCCTTCGATGCCGACAACGAATATTACTATCTCAACAACATTCCCTTCGCGGATCATGGAGCGCTACTCGATCCACCCACGGAGGACGTAACTGCGCGGTGCGTGTCCATGCTGGCGCAGATCGGCGAACAGGGGCGAAACGATGCCGCCATGAAGGAGGCGATCGACTATTTGCGCAGCACGCAGATGCCGGACGGCAGCTGGTATGGCCGCTGGGGCATGAATTACATCTACGGCACCTGGTCGGTGCTCTGCGCGCTCAATGCCGTGGGGCTCGATCACGGCAGCTCCGAGTATCGCAAGGCCGTCGCCTGGCTCGTGCAGATTCAGAATGCCGACGGCGGGTGGGGCGAGGGCGGCTCGAGCTACAAGCTCGATTATTGCGGCTATGAACGCGCGCCGAGCACCCCTTCACAGACGGCCTGGGCACTCCTCGGCCTGATGGCGGCGGGTGAGCGCGATCATCCCGCGGTGGAACACGGCATCACGTATCTGGCGCGCACGCAGGGCGAGGACGGTTTTTGGAACGAGCCGCGCTATACCGCCACCGGGTTCCCGCGCGTGTTTTACCTGCGCTACCATGGCTATGCGAAATTCTTCCCGCTATGGGCTCTTGCGCGCTACCGCAATTTGAAATCCGCCAACGCGCTCGCGGTAGCCTACGGGATGTGATCCCGTCATCCGTCATTGCGGCGCGCGTTGCAGCCCTACTGCGTCACAAGCGCTCATCTTGCCCGTCATCCTGAGGTGCTCGGCGCAAGGCGCCGAGCCTCGAAGGATGCACGGCCAAGGACTGGGCCGCATCCTTCGAGGCTCGCTCGCTATGCTCGCTCGCGCCTCAGGATAACGGAGTGAGATGGGTGTTTGTTTGTGGCGCAGTAAGAGCATGGAACAGAAGACGCTCTTATGCCGCGGCCTGGGCGCGCTTCTTCTCGGCGTCGCGTATCGCCGCGAGCTCGTGCTCCACATGCCGTGAGAATACGAATTCCGCCGGGCGCTGCTTGTCGAGCGGGATTTCCGGGGCCATCGGGCCCTCGGTGCGGATGCCCGAAATTGCCACTTTCAGCGCCTCCCACGGCCGGGTGAAAGCCACGTTGGCCGCGGTTGCTTCGTATCCGCAATGGGCCATGCAATTCGCGCACTTCTCGTATTTGCCGGTGCCGTAGGAATCCCAGTCCGTGGTTTCCATCAGCTCGTGGAAGCTCTTCGCGTATCCCTCGCCGAGCAAATAACAGGGCTTCTGCCAGCCGAAGATATTTCGCGTCGGCATGCCCCAGGGCGTGCAGTGGTAGGTCTGGTTCCCGGCAAGAAAATCGAGAAACAGCCCCGAATGCATGAAATTCCATTTCTTGCAGGCGGCCAGCCTGAACACCTTGCGGAACAGCTCTTTGGTCTTGCGCCGGCCAAGGAAGTGCTCCTGGTCGGGTGCACGCTCGTAGGCATAGCCGGGAGAAATGGAAATGCCGACACCCAGCTCTTGCGCATAATCGAGGAAAGCCGCGATGTCTTCCGCCGCATGCCCGTCGAAAATGGTGGCGTTGACATTGACGGTGAAGCCTCTCGCCTTCGCCGCCTTGATGGCAGACACGGCGCGATCGAAAACGCCTTCTTGTGAAACCGACTTATCGTGATGCTCGCGTAGCCCGTCGAGATGAACAGAGAAGAACAGATAGGGAGACGGCTCGAACAGATGCAGCTTCTTCTCGAGGAGCAGCGCATTCGTGCACAACGAGACGAATTTTTTCTTGGCGACGAGACCGCGCACGATCTCGCCGATCTCGCGATGAATGAGCGGCTCGCCGCCCGGGATCGCCACCATGGGTGCGCCGCATTCGTCCGCGGCGTTCAGGCATTCCTGCACCGAGAGCCGCCGGTTGAGGATGGCATCCGGATAATCGATTTTTCCGCAACCGACGCAAGCCAGGTTGCAGCGAAATAGCGGCTCGAGCATGAGCACCAGCGGGTAGCGCTTACGGCCGAGCATCTTCTGCTTGAAGATGTAGGCGCCGATGCGCGCTTCCTTGAAGTAGGGAATTTGCATCAGATTGCCTTCTTTAGTTGTGCTCTTGCCGCGCCGCGCAGGGACTCGTCACGCCCCTATATTGCCTGTCCGCGAGCCAAAGTCGAGGCAGTTTCCAACCGCATCTTGCTGCCGCTTTCCTCCTCCGTTTTCAACTTGCTTTTCGCCGATCAGTTCCTAGCTGCCATGGGCGTTTGCACCCGATCTGCATACGTCCCCAGCGTTGTCAATGCAGTTCGCGCCTGTTATTCCGCCCCTTGACTGGCCACTCACCTATCTCCGTAACCCGAGAAGCATCGGCTGAGGCATGCTGCGCAACGCGATCGTCGCGACCGTCAGTTTTTGTGTCCGGCATGCGATGCAAACCGTCATTGTCGCGGTTCTCGTAGCGGCGGTCGCCGGGACCTATGCGGCCACCCATTTCGCGCTCGATGCGGACGCGAACAATCTGATCTCGCATGATCTGCCTTGGCGCAAGCACGAGGCGGAGTTCGAGCGCCTGTTCCCTTCCAAATATGAGATCATCCTGGCGGTGGTGGAAGCGCCGACCTCCGAGCTGGCTTCCCAGGCGACGGCTGCCCTTGTGGCGCGGCTCGCCGACCGAAAGGAACTCTTCCACGCCGTAGCCGAGCTGGGCGGAGGGCCCCTGTTTGAAAAGAATGGGCTGCTGTTCCTGCCGACTGCGGAGGTTGCGGCCACCACCAAAATGCTCGGTGAGGCGAAGACCATGATTGGGGACCTTGCACAGGACTCGAATCTGCGTGGGCTTTCGACGGCGCTCAACTACGGACTCATCGGTCTGCGCACGAAGCGATATTCGCTCGACGACATGTCCGGCACGCTGAACATGGCCGCGGATACGCTGGACGCGGTGATGGACGGCAAATTCGCGAGCTTCTCCTGGCGCGCGATGCTCAACGGCGCTCCGCCCAGCGCGAGCGACAAGCGCCGCTTCATCGAGTTTAGACCGGTGCTTGACTACACCGCACTGCTTCCGGGCAAGCGAGCGACCGTTGCCATTCGGCAGGCTGCTGCCGACCTGCAATTAGACACGGCGTATCGCGCGAAGCTCAGGCTCACCGGCGAGGTGCCGATCTCCGATGACGAATACGGGACCGTGCAGGAGGGCGCTTTCGTCAACACGACGACCACGATCATTGTTGTCTTGACCATCCTGTGGCTCGCCTTGCGCTCGCCGCGCCTGATCGCGGCTGTTGCCGTCAGCC
>JBEVJT010000087.1:0-4753 GCA_040510075.1 Xanthobacteraceae bacterium
ACACTCGAGGTTAGCGGTGCGGCGAAGTTGACCGCTGCCCTCGATGGCCTGGGCGTTCGCATCGGCAGGCGTTCCGTCGATCTGACCATCACGATGGTGGGTGACTATCTGGACGGACGCTTGGTTGAGCTCAACCGCCAGCGTCTGGCGGACCGTACACCGTGGCTGCTGGTGCAACCCTCGGGCATCTTTCCTCTGGTCGGCCCAATAATCCGCGGAGCCGAGGGTGCATGCTGGACCTGTCTTTCGGAACGCATGCGACGCAACCGTGAAGTGAAGGCGCTGCTCGATCGCGCGCCGGCACGTCCCGTTGCCATTTCTCCGCTCGCGCGCGAGCCGGTGGGTCAAAGCGGCATCGAGCTTGCGGCCATGGAGATCGCAAAGGCGATCGCGACCGGTTTTCGCACCGACCTGCGCGATCACATCGTCAGCTTGGATCTGTTGGGCTCGACCATCGTGCGGCATTACGTGGCGGCGCGCCCGCAATGTCCCGACTGTGGGCGCAAGAAATTGCGCGATCCCGCTCGCGCACCGCTGCCCATCGAGCCTGGCGCCGGAGCGAAGCTCGTGACCACGAGCGGCGGGTATCGCACCGTTTCGTCACGGGCGACGATCGAGCGTTTTCGCAAACACGTGAGCCCGCTCACCGGGGTGGTATCGCGTCTCGAGCGCATACAAGCCGATCTGCCATTGAACACGAACTACTTCGCGACCCACAATTTCTCCTCGCGGCCGCGCACGGCCGGCGAGCTCAGGGCCGGCCTGGGCGGCGGCAGCTTTGGCAAAGGCAGCACCGCCGAGCAGGGGGAGGCGAGCGCGCTCATGGAGGCGATTGAGCGCTATTCCGGCATCTTTCAGGGCGATGAGATCCGGCGGCGGCGGCGATTTGACGATTTCGCTTCGGGCGAGGCCATTCATCCGAACAACGTGCTTCTGTTCAGCGATGCGCAATACCGACAGCCGCCAAACGCGGGACAGGAGGATCACGCACAGGCAGTCCCCGCACCATTCGATTCGTCGACGCAAATCGAATGGTCGCCGCTCTGGTCGCTGCGCGACCGTCGATTCAGATATCTGCCCACCACGCTATTGTATTTTTTCTACCGCGGTCCTGCGGGGTTTCCCTTTCTTGCCGATTCAAATGGATGCGCGGCCGGCAACACGCTCGAAGAGGCAATCGTGCAGGGTTTCCTCGAGCTGGTGGAGCGGGACGCCTATGCGATCTGGTGGTATAACCGGCTGCAGCGCGCGCAAGTGGACCTCGATCAGGTCGACGATACCTACGTGCGTGACCTGCGTCAGCAGCTTGCGGACATCGGACGCCGCGTGTGGGTCCTGGATGTCACCAGCGATCTCGGTATCCCGACGTTCGTGTCGGTCGCTCATTGGCTCGAAGATGGGCAAGAATTCATCGATTTCGGCTCCGGCGCGCATTTCGATACGCGGATCGCGCTCATGCGCTCTCTCACGGAGCTCAATCAGTTTCTTTCGATCGGTCTCATGGGAGCGCGAAATCAAAATCCTGTGACCGAAGCGGCTCACCACGGAGCGCCGTTTCGATTGCAGGAACATGCGTATCTGACGCCGAGCGGAACGCGCGAACTAGAGCCGGACTTGCACCCAGACTTGGACTTGGGCACGAACTTCAGGCAGCTCGACACGCGCGAGCAGGTGACCGCGTGCGTCGATGTCACCAGGCGCGCGGGTCTCGATTTCCTCGTGCTCGATCAGACCCGCCCCGACATCGGGGCTCCCGTGGTTAGGGTCATCGTCCCGGCATTGCGGCACTTCTATCGCCGCTTCGCGCCGGGGCGGCTCTACGATGTCCCAGTGAAGCTCGGTTTGCGTAAAAAACCGATTTCGGAAAACGAACTCAATCCGCTGCATCCGCAGACGTGAGAATCGGACCCCCACCCGGCTCGCTCCGCTCGCCGACCTCCCCCTTACAGGGGAAGGCAAAGGGGCGCGCATCCGGTACGAAGCGAGGCGGGGCGCCCGCAGGTTTGGCCGCCCGGCTAGTCGAGCACGTCACGCTGCAGGCGCAGCCGGACGGAAATATCGTCGCTTCCTTCAGCGACCATTCGCTCCCCTTGGGAAAGTTCAGCGCGCGCGCAGCGCAATGCGCGCGGACGCTTCGGCGTGGCCTGCCGTTGCGCTCGTTGGCATCGGGCCGTTCCAGGGCTGGCAATGACGCGGACCGGCTGGTCCGCCAACTGGCGAGAGCGGGCCTCTTGGAGTTTAGTCTCGGTAAATCGCGCGATGGCGTGGAGCAGGCCGTCATCGAGCCGCAGATGCCCGATTACTGGCCGCGCACGCCGCCCCTCGACAATGCCGATGCGCTCGTCCTCTCGCGTTTCGCATACATGCGGCGCCGCGGCCATGATCTGGTTCTGGAATCACCACGCGCCGGTGCATTGTTCAAGATCGGCGATGCAAAAGTTGCGCATGCGCTTGCGATGCTGGCGCAACCGCAAAGTATTAGGCAGCTACGGCGGCGCGGAGGTTTTCCCGGGCTTGAGCTTCTCGCGCTTCTGGTCGACTGCAGCATTCTCCTGAAAATCGACCCGCGTCGCAGCAAGGGGCAACGGCGGGATGAGGGCGACGCCGATCTCGTGCTCTGGGATTTTCACGATCTTCTGTTCCACGCCCGCAGCACGCAAGGCCGTCATAACAACCCGATCGGCGGGACTTATGCATATGCGGGCGATCTGCCTCCGCTCCCCGCTGTGCGACCGTGCTGGCCGGGGAAGAAAATCGGTTTGGACAAATTCTCGGGGCAGCGCTCCTTCCTCGGCACCCTCCTGCGGCAGCGGCACTCGACGCGCATCTTCGATGACCGGCGGCCGATCACACTTGCCGAGCTGGCGCGTTTTCTCGATGCGACTGCTCGCGTACAAACGAAACCGCAGAGCTGGCCCGGAACGCGAGAGTTCCCGGAGGTCGAACATGCGCGGCGGCCTTACCCATCCGCGGGCGCGGCATACGAATTCGAGATGTATCTCGCGGTTCACAACTGCGAAGGCCTCGAGCCGGGGCTCTACCACTACGACGCCGGAGCGCACGTGCTCGTCGCTATTGAGGTCAGTTCGGGCCAGGTACAAGGGCTGGTGATCGGAGCTCAATATGCGATGGGCGCCGCGGCCCCGCCGCAGATCGTGATTACGATAGCGGCGCGGTTTGGCCGGCTTGCATGGAAATACAGCGCCCTTGCCTATGCGCTCGTTCTCAAGGATGCCGGCGTCCTGATGCAGACGTTCTATTTGATGGCGACCGAGATGGGGTTCGGCGCGTGCGCCATCGGTATCGCCAATATCGACCTGTTCGCGAAAATGACCGGCATCGAATTCCACATCGAGGGCCCGGTGGGCCAATTCGCCCTCGGTCGTGGCGCCGAGGCTTAGCATCAGGCGGGGATCATGCCTTTCGCCTTGATCACCGCGGCAGCGGGCGGGGACAGCAGATAGCGCATGAATGCCTGCGCAGCTTCCGGATTTGTGCTGTTCGCAGCAATAGCCGCTGCGTAGACGACCTCACGCTGCAGTTCCCCTGGCATGGGACCCACCACGTCCAAACGGGGGTCCATCAGAATATTGAGCCCGAACACACCGAGCGGGGCCTCGCCATTGGCCACAGCCTCGACGAGCCGGGGCGGCGATGGCTGCGGTTTCGTCTTCGCTTTCATTTCCTCGGTGATGTCCAGGCGCTCATATATATCGGCAAGCTGAGTGCCGGTGGCGCTTGCCGGTATGGAAGCAATTGAGTCTGCGTCGAGCAGCGCCTGCTTGAGTGCCGCGGGTGTACTGATATCGGGTTTGGGCGCCCCCCTGCGCACCGCGATGCCGAGACGAACACGCGCAATGTCGCGCGCCGGCTCTTTTGCAAACCCCGCGCGCGCGGCCGCATCTTTCAAGACATCCCGGGGCACCACCGCAACGTCGAACGGATTGCCCCTAGTTGCCATGCGGATCAGTTCCGGCGCGGTGCCGTAGCTGACAACTACCTTGTGCCCCGAGCCGCGCTCGAACCCGGCGGCGAGCTCTGTGAAGGCGGCACGAATTCCGCCCCCCGCAATGGCGCGAAGTTCAGCAGGCTTCATGGGCGTACACAGGAAATCCGCGCCGGGAGTGCGAAAAAATCACGCCGCTTCAGTTGATAGTCTCCCATTGGGCGAAGATTAGCGGTTTAACATGGACCAGTCAGCCGGTGCTAAATGCTCAGCCGCTCCGACCCCACCGGTCAGCGGGTGAATTCGTCAATGGAAAGGAGCAGCGGCAGTGAAACCCATTTCGCTCGTCATCTCGGATGTAGACGGCACGCTGGTCACACCCGACAAAAGCCTGACGGATGCGAGCATCCGCGCGGTCGCGCTGCTGCATGAGCGCGGGATCGGGTTCAGCATCGTCAGCAGCCGCCCGCCCATGGGCATGCGCATGCTGGTTGCGCCGCTGCGCCTTGCGCTTCCCATTGGTGCGTTCAGCGGTGGCGCGCTGGTGACGCCCAATCTCGAGGTAATCGAGCAACACCGGATTCCGCCATCCGCCGCGCGACAAAGTCTCGAGCTGATGGAGCGATGCGGGGCCGATACATGGGTCTACACGACCGATGCGTGGATCGTGCGTAATCCCGATGGTGATTACGTGCCGCGGGAAAAGCGCACCATACAGGCCGATCCGATCGTCGTCTCCGATTTTGCTCCGTATCTGGACCGCGCCTGCAAGATTGTCGGCTCGAGCAAGAATTTCGATTCGCTTGC
>JBEVJT010000088.1:0-5296 GCA_040510075.1 Xanthobacteraceae bacterium
GCATCATTCAGACGGTGACGCGTGGCGAAGAACTGGGGCTCGTCGGCTCGAAGATAGCGGAGGAGCCTGCGTTCTATTTCAAGGCCGCGCGGCCGCCGGTGCTGAAAGACTTCTTCGATCCAAAAATCCGCAAAGTACTGCAAGTCCCGAAGATGCTGCGGATGGTCGAAGTGAGCTTTGAAACGAGCGTAATGGACGTCGTCGACTTCGCGAATGCCGGTTGACGCATGTCCTTGGTAACGACCCGAACCCAGGTGCCGGCGCCGCAGAAACAAGCGCCGTCGGCAGTAGCGGAGCCGCTGTTCCGTCCCGAAGTGATGGAGCAGCGGAGAAATCAGTGGCGCGGCACGGTGCTGCTCGAGCCGCGCATCTCATCCACGTTCCTCGTCACCGGTGCCATGTTGTTGGCGCTTGCGGTTCTCGCGCTTCTCTTTTTCGGTTCGTTCACCCGCAAAGCGCGCGTCCACGGGTGGCTCGTGCCCCAGCAGGGTCTGGTGCGCATATTTGCCCCGCAGGCGGGTGTCGCCATCCGCATGCAGGTGCAGGAAGGCATGCATGTCGAGAAAGGCACTCCGCTGGTCGTGCTCTCGGCAGAAGTGCAGAGCGACGCGATTGGTGCAACCCAAGCGCAGATCATCCGCCGACTACACGATCGTCGCGATAGCGTGGCCGGGACGAAGGAGGTGCAGGATCGCCTCTTCGACCAGCAGACGAGCGATATATGCAGCGCCGCCTCGCCATTCTCAGCACGGAGCGCAGGTCCATGTCGCGGGAAATCGAGCTGCAACGCAGCCGCGTACAGCTCATGGAGGCGAGCCAATCGCGCTCCATGCGCAATCGCGATCTAATGACACTCAATGGTCCGAATCAGCCGGAGCAGGAGCGTATCGAGCAGACCGCGCGCCTACGGGCGCTGGAGTGCCAACAGGCCGCCCATACGCGCGAACTGCTGGAACTCGAATCCAAGTTGCGCGAGCTTCCGTTCCGGCGCCGCACGCAGATGGCCGAATACGAACGCAATGTCGCCGCGCTCGACCAAGAGCTGGCCGAGGCCGAGGCGCGCCGGCAAATCGTCATTACCGCGCCGCAAGACGGCACCGTGACCGGCATCCAGACCGAGCCGGGCGGCAACGCAAATCCGCACGTGCCGCTCATGAGCATCGTCCCGGCAGACGCCGTCCTGCAGGCTGAGTTGTTCAGTCCTACGCGCGCGATCGGTTTCGTGCGGCCCGGGCAGCGCGTGCTGCTGCGATATCAGGCGTTTCCGTATCAGAAATTCGGCTTTTACCAGGGCACCATCAGAAGTGTGTCGCGCTCGGCGGTCAGCACCTCGGAATTGGGCCAGCAGCTCACCGGCTTGACGAGTCTCTTCGGCTCGAACGAGCCGGTCTATGGCGTCACGGTTGATCTCGCGCAGCAGACCGTAACCGCATACGGCGGCCCAGTCCCGTTGCAGCCGGGCATGCAGCTCGAAGCCGACGTGCTCATCGAATCGCGGCGTCTCATCGAGTGGATGCTCGAGCCGCTGTTCTCAGTGACCGGAAAGATGCAGGCATGAACGTTCGACAAAACCTCAATCTCGGTTGGAGCAAGCGCGTTCCGCTGGTGCTGCAGACGGAAGCGTCCGAATGCGGCCTGGCAAGCATGACGATGATTGCGCAGTATTTCGGTTATGGCGCCGGACTCTCGGAGCTGCGGCGGCGCTTTGCCATATCGCTCAAAGGAGCGACGCTTAAGGATCTGATCCGGGTAGCCGACCAGATCGGCTTTGCCGCCCGGCCCCTGCGCGTCGATTTATCCGAACTGGGACAGCTGCGGCTCCCCTGCGTTCTGCATTGGGATTTGAACCATTTCGTGGTGCTCGCGAGCGTCGGCCAGGACAGCGCCGTGATCCACGATCCGGCCATGGGCATCCGGCGCCTGTCCATGGCCGTGATCTCGCGTCACTTCACCGGGGTTGCACTCGAGCTCACGCCTACCAATCCGTACCAGCCCGCTACCCCTGCGCCGCGAGTGCGCGCTTCCCAGCCGATCGGCAGGATCAAGGGGATCAAGCGCTCGCTTGCGCATATGCTCGCACTGGCGCTCGCCATCGAAATCTTCGCCATGGTGAGCCCGTTTTTCATGAGCTGGGTGGTCGACCACGCATTGGTGAGTGCGGACCGCGATCTTCTCGTGACGCTCGCAATCGGATTCTTTCTGTTGATGCTGCTGCGAACGGCCGTAAGCACATTGCGCCGGTGGCTGCTGATGGGGATGAGCGCCTCGTTGAAAGTGGAGTCGCGCGCCAATCTATTCTCGCATCTGGTCAATCTCCCCGCCTCCTATTTCGAGGCGCGTCACCTCGGCGACATGATGTCGCGTTTCGGATCGCAGGAAACGATCCCGCAGGCCATCACCACGGAGCTGGTCGAGGCCATGCTCGACGGCTTGATGGCGGTCATCACTTTCGTGATCATGATGCTCTTTGCGCCGGATCTCGGCCTGGTGGTGGTGTTCGGTACGCTGCTCTACGACCTGCTGCGCTGGGTTTCCTACACGCCTTTGCGCCATGCCTCGTCGGAGGCGATCGTCTGGGCCGCCCGGCGCGACAGCCATTTCCTCGAAACCCTGCGCGGCATCCGCACGATCAAACTGTTCAACGCGCAGGAAGACCGGCGGGCGCAATGGCTCAATCTGCTGGTCGAGACCATCAACCGATCGCTCACGGCCGATAAGCTGAAGCTTGTATTCAAGACGGCCATTCGCTCCTGCTCGGCACGCTTGCAATCGTCGTAGTTTGGCTGGGTGCCCAGCGCGTCCTGGACGGCGCCTTCTCGATTGGTCTGCTCTTTGCTTTTCTCTCCTACAAGGACCAGTTCCTCGGTCGCGTGAGCGAGCTGATCGACAAGGCCGTCGACCTCACGATGCTGAGGCTGCAGGCAGAGCGCCTGGCGGATATCGCGCTGACCACAGCGGAGTCTCCCGGCATGCGGCGCGCCCCGGGCAGACGTCCCCGCTCGTCCCGAGCATCGAGCTGCGCAATATCAGCTTCCGTTATGGCGAGCACGAACCCTGGATCTTGAAAAACATCAACCTCCACATCGCGGCCGGAGAAGCCGTGGCCATTGTGGGGTCCTCGGGCGGCGGCAAGACCACCATGCTCAAATTGCTATCGGGCCTGTTGCAACCCACCGAGGGCGAGATCCTGGTGAATGGCGAGCCGATCAGGCGCGTCGGCCTTGCCAACTACCGCGCGATGCTCGGCGTGGTCATGCAGGACGATCAGCTCTTTGCCGGCTCGATTGCGGACAATATCAGCTTCTTTGCCGACAATCCCGACTTCCAGCGCATCGAGGAATGCGCGAAAGCCGCGGCCGTGCACGAGGACATCATGGCCATGCCCATGGGCTTTGGCACGCTGATCGGCGACCCCTGCTCTCAGGCGGACAGAAACAGCGGGTGCTCATCGCGCGGGCCTTGTATCGCCAGCCGGGAATTCTGTTTCTCGATGAAGCGACCAGTCATCTTGACGTGGAACGGGAAAAGGCCGTCAACAACGCGCTGCGGCTCAAGCAGATGACCCGCATCGTCATCGCGCATCGACCTGAGACCATTCGCGCCTCCGGTCGCGTGATTACGCTGCGGGACGGCGTAATTGTCGAAAGCGCCAACCCGGTCGTTCATAATTTGAATGGCAGCCACGGAATCGAGGACGAGAGCTGGTTGTTTGCAAGGCCGCTCACAGCCCGGCCCAGGCCTATTTCCCTGCCGAATCCAGCCGCCTAACCTACCGTGAGTGCACTTCAGATCAGCCGCCCGATGGGCAGATCCTGAGAGTCTGAAACGCACGCTGCGGCAACGCAAGTTGGCCAGGTGAGAAAATTTACCGCACCGGGCCAATCCCAGAGTTTCAGCTGCCAATCGAATCCTTCGACCGCCAGGGCAGCCTTGTGCCCCGGGCCTACGTTCAATGCACACAAGGACCACCGCCGGGCCTCCTGCGGATCGTGCCGGGTCGCAAGAAGGCGGGGCTCGGCTCCGGGAACAAACGCCACGTCGAACTGGTCGAGCGGCAGCGAAAGTCCATCTCCACGGCCTTTCAGATACGCCTCCTTGCGCGTCCAGCAATCAAAGAATGCGTCGCATTGCATCTCCACAGGAAGGGACGCCAGAGCCATGCATTCGAAGGGAGAAAAAAACCGCGCGGCAATCTCCACGCTCGCCATGTCCTCGCGCATACGCTCCACGTCGACGCCCAGCGCGCGGCGCTGCGCAAAGGCAAGCAGAAGCCATTCGCCGGAATGAGAAATGTTGAACTCCACCGGGGAGTCCAATCGGTCAGCCAGACGAGGCTTGTCGAACGCGTTGTACTTGAAGGCGAGCTCGTGTGGAGACCGGCACAGGTAATGCGCAAGTATGATGCGCGCCAGCGCGCGGCCGAGGATGCAGCGCTTCTGATCGACGGAGAAATGGAAGCGGGCCGCACGCTCTCGTTCATCAGGCGTGAGCAGGCCGCTGAGCTCGGCCAGGCAGGTTTCGCAATGCGCAAGGCGCGCGCGCCAGACATGCACTTCGTCGGCAGCGAGTGCATGTTCGGCCGACGGGAGCAGCCATTGCATCTGTGCTCTGACTATCGTCGTCATAGTTGAGGCGCATAGCCCGCATGAGCGAAGCGCCGTGCGGGAAACTCCGTCCCGGATGTCGCTACGCTCATCCGGGCTACGGCTGCTTAGCTGAGGCGACCGAGAATATGAAGCTTTAGACGCCGCTGCCGGGAGCAAAGCAGCGAATCTTGACCTCGCCTTTATCAACGTACCACCAGACGACCGGTGCGCCGTGCGGGTTGGGCTGGCGGATCACGACCTCGTCGGGAACGGGCTGCCAATCGCGGCCAGCCCAGCGCGTCCAATAATGCCCCTCGCGCATGTCTTCCTCGGCATAGAGGCCGTCGGCCTCGTTACAGCAGAGGGCTCCGGTCTTGGGGGACTTCTGTGCGCGGAACCAGGCGCGAACCTCGGGCGAAACGCTCTCATACTGGCCGTTGTCGTGCGCCAGCGCCGGCGCACAAATCACAAGCGCCGCAAGGAGCAAACGAATCATGGAGTCCTCCTCGAAAAAATCGGACCCCAGGGGAATCGCGGTTGCAAAAAAAACGCCGGCTCCACGCGTGCCTGCTTGATGGGCGTGTCGAATGTGGAATGGCGAAAGGCCGGCGTGCGCAACGGCGAGGAAAAATTGCCCATGGCAATCTCCTGTCGGGTCCTCCCGCGCTTACAAATTCAAAATGTAAAAAAGGTTCCGCTTCGCCAATCCC
>JBEVJT010000089.1:0-3189 GCA_040510075.1 Xanthobacteraceae bacterium
TGCACCTGATCGTGCGGTCCGTCATGCAGCAGCAGATGCGCGCGCCGGCGCGGGGCAAGTGCGGATTCGCGCGCCAGCTCGGTGAGCCGGCGCTCGTCCAGGCTCTGGATGCGGTCTGGTTGCATGATGTCGAGCGTAGCCCGGATCGGTCGCGAGCGAAATGCGCTAGTTCGCGTCGCGTGCCGCCATCTCCAGAAACTCGCGCACATAAGCCGCTACCGAGCGCGGCGTCTCGATGTGAAACAGCTCCGGCTCGCGTCGCCAGAGCACGATCTCGGATTTGCCCAACAAGGTGCGTGTGCACGCGCCTGCCGGAAATGCGGTCAAACGAAGATCGAGCGGGCATCCGGCGTTGATCGCAAGTGCGGCGGCAGGACCGCGCACCAGGAAGGCCGCCTCACGATGACTCACATCCACCAACGCATGCGGCAGGGACGCGAGCGCGGCGCGCAGTTTTTCCGAGATATTTTTCTGTTGTTCAGCCGCAGCGAGCAACAGCCATTCATCCGGCCCGAGCCATACGGCGGCAAGTCCCTCGCGCTGCACGGAGCGACAGGCCGGCAGCGCGAGATCAAGATGAAGCGCGCGCCCGGCTGCCTGCGCGACTTCCGCGCCCCCGCGCAGCACGAATTTGGCTGCGAGAGCCGCAGCTTCGACAGTCACCTCAGGAAACGTACTGGACTGTTTGGCGGCCGCAGGCGCGGGATGCCGGACCACTTGGCTCACGTGTTCCTCAACACGCAGCCGCACTCCCTCAGGATCGAGAAAAACGGGGGAGACGATCTCAATCGCCACACTGTGCTGGCCCACCTGGGCGTAAGCCGTGCTCCCGATCCGGTTGCGGCCGTCTTTGACGAGACCGAGCGCGATTGGCCGTCGCAAGGCCTCGCTCCAATAGGAAGATGTTACATGCCCGAGCGCGGGCGTGCCGGTGGGTGGCTCGGCGCCCACCGTAATCTGCGCTCCCTCCTCCAGCAAAGTCGTGCGGTCGCGCGTAAGAACGCCGACGAGTTGCCGTCGGCCGAGACGCGCGAGATCGGGTTTTGCGAGGGAGCGTTTGCCGACGAAATCGCGCTTGTTCTTGCCGATGGCCCAGCTCAGGCCGACATCATCGGGTATCACGGTGCCGTCCGTGTCCTGCCCGACGATGATGTAACCCTTCTCGGCGCGCAGCACGTGCATGGCTTCGGTGCCATAGGCGCAGCCGCCAAGCGCCTCGATGCGCCCGTGGATCTCCTCCCAGACCGCTCGGCCAAAATCCGCCGGCACATTGATCTCGAAGCCCAGCTCCCCCGTGAAGCTCACACGAAACAGCCTGCACGGAACCCCGCAAATTTTCGCCTCCTGTACGGCCATGTGAGCAAAACGGTCGAAGGCGACGTCTTCAACAAACGGCTCGATGGCTTCCCGCGCGCGGGGTCCCTGGACCGCAATGACCGCCCATTGTTCCGTTATTGAAGTCAGCCAGACTTCCAGGTCGGACCATTCGGTTTGCAGATAGTCCTCCATGAGCGCGAGCACGCGCCCTGCCCCACCGGTCGTCGTGGTCACATGGAAACGCTCGGGCCCAAGGCGGGCGACCACGCCATCATCCAAAATGAAGCCCGCCTCAGTGAGCATGATGCCGTAGCGGCAGCGCGCCGGCGCGAGATTCTTCCAGGCGTTGACATACATACGCTCGAGAAACTCGGCGGCATCGCGCCCGGCCACCTCGATCTTGCCCAAGGTCGATGCATCGAAGATGCCGACGCTCTCGCGCACGGTTCGACACTCGCGGCGCACCGCCGCGTCCATATTCTCTCGTGCGCGCGGAAAATAATGGACGCGCTTCCAGGGCCCTACCTCTTCGAACGCGGCGCCGCGTTCCTCTGCCCATTCGTGCACGGGGGTGGTGCGCACGGGATCAAAGAGCGCGCCTCGGTTCATGTTGGCCAAGGTTCCGAAGGTCACGGACGTGTAGGGCATGCGGAAGGTGGTGAGCCCGACATCGGCGACTGGTTTGCTAAGATTCTCAGCAACCAGATGCAAGGCATTGACGTTCGATGTCTTTCCCTGATCCGTGCCCATGCCGGTCGTGGTATAGCGCTTGACGTGCTCGATGGAGCGGAAGCCTTCGCGGGCCGCGAGCGCCAGATCGTTCGCCGTCACATCATTCTGAAAATCCACGAAGGCTTTCCGAGCTCTGGGCGGCTCGACCTTCGCTTCGGCATTTGCTCGCGCAGACGACGCCACCCTGGTGGCAGTCCCGGCATTTTCCGCGACCCGCTCGCCCGCCGCATATCCGTCCTCGAGCACATCGGAGAGACCGAAGATCCCGCGGCATGCGCCAGCGGAACGTTCGCGCTCGGCCGAGCGATCGGGGATATAGGCCGCGAGATCACCATCAAACTTGAGCGTGCCGCGGGATTGCGAGAAGAGATGCACTGAGGGGGTCCATCCGCCCGACATGAGGACGAGATCGGCTTCGACCTTGTGCGCGCCGCGAAGGTTTCCGTCGGCTTCGATGCGACTGATCGTGACTTCGCGGACGCGCAGCCGTCCGCGGGTGTCGAGCACCGCGGTTGCCGGATCGATGCGGATGCCGGCTGCTTCCGCAGCATCGACGTGTTTCCCTTCTGGATGGGTGCGCAGATCGGCTATGAGCGCGATTTCAACGCCGGCTTCTTTCAGGTCCAACGCTGCGGCATAGGCGCTGTCATCCGTCGTGACCACCACGGCACGCGTTCCCGCTCGGGCGCCATATCGGATGGCGTAAGTGCGCGCCGCGCTGGCGAGCATGATGCCGGGACGGTCGTTGTTCCGGAAAACTATCGGGCGCTCGATGGCGCCCGTCGCCAGCACCACCTCTTTGGCGCGTATTTGCCAGAGCCGCTCGCGCGGCAAGGTTGCGTCGGAAGCGGGCGGCAGATGATCGGTAAGCGATTGGGCGAGAGCCAAGAGGTTATCGGAAAAATAGCCGAAGCACTGGGTGCGCTGGAGCAGCGTCACTGCTTGGTTCGCCCGGAGTGCCGCGACAGATTGGGCAAGCCAGGTCTGCGCGACATTGCCTTCGATGAGCTCGCTCGTCTCCGAGAGTAGTGAGCCGCCGAATTCTGCCTGTTCGTCGCATAAAATCACGCAGGCGCCGGCCCCTGCCGCCGCGAGCGCGGCGGAGATCCCCGCGGGACCACCGCCCACGACGAGCACGTC
>JBEVJT010000090.1:0-14673 GCA_040510075.1 Xanthobacteraceae bacterium
TTGGCTTTGTTGCGGGATTTGTCGGCCATCTGGAATTGAATCCCGGACCATCATTCCAGCGAAGCCCGCAGGCCGAGAGCCGGAATCCATATTCGACGCGAGCAGTTTAGGTATTCCGGTTCGCCGCTGCGAACCTGGAAACTGTTAACGCCGATACGCCTGAGGCATTATGGCGAGTTCCATTTAGGCGCTAGCGTTTCGGGCGGCGGCTTGGTAGCAGCCCGTCTTACACAGCCACAAGGGAGAACGCGCAGTGCCCATGCCATCCGCATCCGCCGGCAGAGCGACTGCCGTTCCCAACGATCTTTCCGCCTTCTGGTTGCCGTTCACCCCGAACCGCGCCTTCAAGGCCGCACCGCGGCTTATCGTGCGCGCCAAGGATATGCACTACTACACGCCCGAAGGGCGGGCGGTGCTCGACGGCACCGCCGGGCTTTGGTGTACCAATGCCGGGCACAACCGCGAGCCCATCGTGGCCGCAATCCGCGCGCAGGCGGCGGAGCTGGACTACGCGCCGGCCTTTCAATTCTCCCATCCAAAGGCATTCGAGTTGGCAAGCCGCATCGCTGCCCTCGCGCCTGGCGATCTCGATCATGTTTTCTTCTGCAACTCGGGTTCGGAGGCGGTCGACACGGCGCTGAAGATCGCACTCGCCTTTCACAATGTGCGCGGCGAAGCTTCGCGCACGCGGCTCATCGGGCGCGAGCGCGGTTACCACGGCGTCGGCTTTGGCGGCATGTCGGTGGGCGGCATCTCGCCGAACCGGAAGTATTTCGGGTTGCATTTGTCCGGTGTCGATCATCTGCCGTCGACCTACAATCGCGAGCACCAAGCCTTCAGCAAAGGCGAGCCGGACTGGGGCGCTCACCTCGCTGACGAGCTCGAGCGTCTCGTCGCGCTGCATGATGCAAGCACCATTGCGGCGGTGATCATCGAACCCATGGCGGGATCAACCGGCGTGCTGCCGGCACCCAAGGGTTACCTGCAGCACCTGCGCGCCATCTGCGACAAATACGGCATCCTCCTAATCTTCGACGAAGTGATCACCGGCTTCGGGCGGCTCGGGCACGCGTTTGCTGCGGAGCGTTATGGCGTGCAGCCCGACCTGATGACTTTTGCGAAGGGCGTGACCTCAGGCAGCGCGCCCATGGGCGGCGTCGTTGTGCGCAAGCCCATCTACGACGCATTCATGCGCGGCCCGGAGCACGTCGTCGAGCTCTTCCATGGTTATACCTACTCGGCACATCCGCTGGCCTGTGCGGCCGGCCTTGCCGCGCTCGACCTCTATCGCGACGAGGGCTTGTTCGAGCGGGCAAGGAAACTCGAGCCCATGTGGGCAGAAGCGGCGATGAGTCTCAAAGGCCTGCCCAATGTGCTCGACATCCGCACTGTGGGACTGACGGCTGGCATCGACCTCGCGTCGCGCCCTGATGCGGTGGGCCGGCGCGCCTATGCCATCATGGAGCATGCTTTCCATACGCAGGATCTGGTGGTACGCGCGAGCGGCGAGACCCTCGCACTTACACCGCCGCTGATCGTCAGCGAGCCCGAGATCGACGCAATCTTCGGCAAGCTCGCCGCCGCAATCCGCGCTGTCGGATAGCATGAGCGCTCCCTCGCTGCGGCGCGATCGAATCAGCAAGCCCATCTTCGGGGGGGCGCAGCGGGTGCTGCCGACGCTTTCCGACACGGAACGCGAGGCAATCGAGGCAGGCAACGTCTGGTGGGATGCAGATCTTTTCAGCGGCAACCCCGATTGGGCAAAGCTTCTCGCCTTTCCCGCCGCAACGCTCTCGGCCGAGGAGCAGGCATTCCTGGATGGCCCCGTCGAGGAGGTGTGCCGCATGCTCGACGAGTGGCGGATCAATTGGGAGCTGTGTGATCTGCCGCCCGACGTGTGGGATTTTCTGAAGACACGCAAATTCTTCGCAATGATCATCCCCAAGGAATACGGCGGCCTGGGATTCTCCGCCTATGCTCATTCCGAAGTGATCCGAAAAATTTCGACGCGCTCCATTGTCGGCGCGGTGACCGCGATGGTGCCGAACTCACTCGGTCCAGGCGAGCTGTTGCACCGCTTTGGCACCAAGGAGCAGCAGGATTACTGGCTCCCCCGTCTGGCCGACGGCAGAGAGATACCCTGTTTTGGGCTCACCAGCCCGGAGGCAGGCTCGGACGCCGCTTCGATGATTGATTCCGGGATTGTCTGCCGCGGAATCTGGCAAGGACGCGAGGTGCTGGGCATCAGGCTTAACTGGCACAAGCGCTACATCACGCTGGCGCCGATTGCGACCGTGCTCGGGCTAGCCTTTAAGCTCTACGATCCCGATCACCTCATCGGCACGCAGGATACGCTTGGCATCACGCTCGCGCTGGTGCCCACCAACTTGCCCGGGATCGAGATCGGACGGCGCCATCTGCCGGCGTTGCAGATGTTTCAGAACGGCCCGACCATTGGCCGCGATGTCTTCATCCCGATCGACCATATCATCGGCGGAGCGACGCAGGCGGGCAAAGGCTGGAAGATGCTGATGAGCGCGCTCGCTGCCGGCCGCGGCATTTCATTGCCCTCTCTTTCGGCAGCGGGCACGGTCTTTGCCGCGCACGTGTCAGGCGCCTACGCGCGAATTCGCGAGCAGTTTCACGTCCCCATCGGACGCTTCGAGGCGATCCAGGAACGGCTCGCGCGCATTGCTGCCACCGCTTATCTGCTCGATGCGGCACGGCGGCTGACCTGCGCGGCCATTGACCACGGGCACAAACCTGCAGTGATCACCGCGGTCATGAAGCAGCAGGCGACCGAGCGGTTGCGTATCGCCTGCAACGACGCAATGGACATTCACGGCGGCAAAGCCGTGCAGGAAGGCCCGTTGAATTATCTCGGCAGCTTCTACCGCGGGGTGCCGATAGGCATCACCGTCGAAGGCGCGAACATCGTAACCCGCAGTCTGATTCAGTTCGGCCAGGGCGCGATCCGCAGCCATCCCTTTCTGCTGAAGGAAATCACCGCACTAGAAGATCCCGATCGCTCGCGCGGGCTCGACAGCTTCGATCAATTGTTCTGGGCCCATGTGCGCCATAGCTTTGCCAATGCAGGGCGCGCATTCCTGCATGCGTGGACGGGGGCAATCTTTGCGCATGCGCCCGAGGCCGGAAGGGCGCGCCGATATTATCGGCCGCTCGGCCGCTATGCGTCCGCTTTTGCGCTGATGGTCGATGTTGCGTTGCTGACCATGAGCGCGGGGCTGAAGCGGCATGAAATGATTTCCGGCCGCTTCGGGGACATTCTTTCCGAGCTCTACCTTCTGTCCGCCGTGCTCAAGCGCTGGCATGACGAGGGAAGCGAGCGCAGCGACCTGCCGTTTGTCGCGTGGTGCATGGAAACCGGCTGCGCTGTCATCGAGGTACGCCTCGACGAGATCCTGTCCAACCTGCCCAACCGCCCTGCCGCGTGGCTCCTGCGCTTTCTGGTGCTGCCTTTTGGGCTGCGCCGCCGCGGGCCGTCCGACCGCTTGACGCAAGCCTGCGCCGAGATTCTGTTGAGCCCATCTGCGACGCGCGATCGCCTCACAGTCGATATCTTTCACGGCGCAGGCGATGATCCGGTCGCACGGCTTGAACGTGCCTTCGCGTTGACGGTGGCAGCCCAGCCGCTGCGCGAGCGGCTGCGCAGGGCGCATGTGAGCGAGCCGGCAAAAGCCCTTGTGCAAGGGCTGATCAGCGAGGCGGAGGCCGCTTCGTTGAACTCGGCGCATGAGGCTGTCATGGCCGCCCTTGCGGTCGACGACTTCGCACCCGAAGATTTGGCGCGGCGAGCCGAAGAGAGAGAAGCGACGTCGCAGGTGCAACGAACGGCGGCAGAATGAACGGGCGTCGCGTCTACATCATCGACGGCAGCCGCACACCGTTCATTCGCGCGCGCGGCCGGCCGGGCCCGTTTACGCCGACGGATCTTGCCGTGGCCTGCGGGCGGCCGCTGCTCCTGCGCCAGCCGTTTACGCCCGATGCGTTCGATGAAGTGATCCTCGGCTGCGTCAACGTGCTTGCGGATGAGGCCAATCCCGCGCGCATCGCCGCGATGCGCATGGGCATGGGCGAGGAGATGACCGCATTTACGGTAGGCCGCAATTGCGGCTCCGGCATGGAGTCGATCGACATCGGCTATAAGTACATACGCGAAGGTCGATCCGATCTGATTTTGGCAGGCGGCGCTGAGGCGCTCAGCCAGGCGCCCCTCATTTTCCGGAAAAGTGCTGTTGACTGGTACGCGCGCATGTTCGCGGCGCGCAGTATTTGGTCCCGCCTGGTCGCGGTGTTCGGCTTTCGCCCGTCGTTCATGAAGCCCGTGATTGGGCTAGAGCGCGGGCTTACCGATCCGCTGATCGAGTTGAACATGGGACAGACCGCCGAAATCCTTGCCCATGTGTTCGACATATCGCGCACGAGCGCCGACGCTTATGCAGCCGAAAGCCATCACCGCCTCGCTCGCGCGCAGAAGGAAGGGTTTTTTGCCAGCGAGCTCGAGCCGGCATTCACCCGCGACGGCCGCATTTACGATTGGGATGACGGCGTGAGGCCCGACAGCTCGGTGGAGAAGCTCGCCGAGCTCAAGCCGGCATTCGAGCGCCCCTGGGGCAAGGTGACGGCTGGCAACAGCTCGCAAATCACCGACGGCGCTTCATGGGTGATCCTCGCCTCCGAGAAGGCGGTGAACGATCACAGGCTCACCCCGCGCGCCGTCATTCGCGACAGCGAGTGGTCGGCACTCGATCCGTCGGTCATGGGATTGGGACCGGTGCTGTGCTCGACCGCAATCCTGCGCCGGCAAAAGCTTGCGCTTGCTGACGTCGGTCTTTGGGAGCTCAACGAAGCATTTGCCGCACAGGTGCTGGCGTGCCTCGCGGCTTGGGAGGACGACACCTTCTGCCGCGAAATTTTGCGCCTCGATGGCGCGGCGGGGACGCTCGCGCGCGACAAGCTCAACGTCGATGGGGGCGCGATCGGACTGGGTCATCCCGTCGGCGCGAGCGGTAACCGCATCGTGCTGCATCTGGTCAATGCCATGCGCCGGCTGGGCATCAAACAAGGCATCGCCACCCAATGCATCGGCGGCGGACAAGGTGGCGCCATGCTGATCGAGGCGGTTTGAGGGGAGCGCATGGGGAAGGTCTGGGACGTTCTCAAAGCACACCAGCTCGAGCTCGGACCGCTGGCGCATCAGAAACCAAGTGCCGCCGAAGCCGCAGGCACGGTTCAGCCGTGGCGGCATTGGAAGCTTGCTTATGATGATTCCGGCATTGCGTGGCTGTTGCTCGACAAGTCGGGGGCGAGCGCCAACACGCTCGCCGAGCAAGTGCTTGAGGAACTTAACGACGTGCTTGCCCGCGTGGAACGCGAGCTGCCGCGCGGCCTTTTGCTGCGCTCGGCCAAGCCGAGCGGCTTCATCGCCGGAGCGGACATCGCCGAATTCGAGTCCCTGATCGGGCCTGGCGCGGCTGAGACCCGCCTGCGCGAAGCGCATGCAATTGTTGATCGTCTCGATCGCCTTACTGTGCCGACGGTTGCGGTCATTCACGGCTACTGCCTGGGGGGCGGTCTCGAGATCGCGCTTGCCTGCGATTACCGAATCGCAGTCGACGACGCGCGGCTCGGGTTTCCCGAAGTCATGCTCGGGCTTCATCCCGGGCTCGGCGGCACCGTGCGGCTCCCCCGCCTGATCAATCCGCTGCAGGCGATGAGCATGATGCTGACGGGGCGCACTCTGCGCGCGAGCCAGGCAAAGCGGCTGGGAGTTGTTGACGCGGTCGTACCTGAGCGTCACGTGCGGGCTGCGGCCACGGCCGCGGTATTCGGAAAATTAAAGACCACGCGCGGCGGTCAGCTGATCAGCATCATAAACAGCAATATCGGCCGCCAGCTTGCTGCCAAACGCATGCGCGCGGAAACCGCAAAGAAGGCGCGCGTTGAGCACTATCCCGCCCCTCACGCTCTGATCGAGCTGTGGGAGAAGAACGGCGGCGACCCGCAGCTCATGCAGAAGGCAGAGATCGCCTCCTTCGCGCGGCTGCTGAACACAGACGCTTCCAGGAATCTGGTCCGAGTTTTCTTCCTGCGCGACAAGCTGAAGAAGTTGAGTGCAGGATCCTGGCGCGGGCGCCATGTGCACGTCATCGGCGCCGGCACCATGGGCGGCGACATCGCCGCCTGGTGTGCATGGCATGGCTTTGCCGTCACGCTTGCGGACATGAAGGCCGAGCCGCTGGCAGGAGCCGTAAAACGTGCCGCCGACCTATTCGGCAAGATCGGGCACAAGCGCACCGACATTCGCGACGCGCTCGACCGGCTTACACCCGACCTGCACGGCGATGGCGTCCGCTCAGCCGATCTCATCATAGAGGCAGTGCCGGAGACGCTCGAGCTGAAACGCAAAGTTTATGCGCGGATTGAACCGCGTATGCGACCTGACGCCATTCTCGCTACCAACACGTCCAGTATTCCGCTTGAGGAGCTGCGCGTTTCATTGCAGCGGCCGGGGCAACTGGTCGGGGTGCATTTCTTCAATCCGGTCTCGCGCATGCAGCTCGTCGAGGTGGTGAGCCATGACGCGGCGACCGAACAGGTCCTGGCGGATGCGCGGGCATTTCTCGGTCGCATCGATCGCCTGCCTGCGCCGGTGAAAAGCGCGCCGGGCTTTTTGGTGAATCGCGCGCTCACGCCCTACATGCTGGAAGCCATGGTCATGCTCGGGCAGGGCATCAAGCGCGAGATCATCGATGTCGCCGCGGAAGATTTCGGCATGCCGATGGGCCCTATCGAGCTTGCCGATGTGGTCGGGCTCGACATCTGCCTGCACGTGGCGGAAAGCCTGAAAGCAAGTCTGGGGCGCCCGATGCCGGATATTTCTCCAGTACTGCGCAACAAGATCGAGTTGGGCGAGCTTGGGAAAAAAACGGGAAAAGGCCTATACCAATGGAAAAACGGTAAGGCGATCAAGGACCGCAGCGCCGAAAAACCGACGAAAGAGCTCACCGAGCGTCTCATACTGCCGATGCTCGATGTGTGCGTGACCTGTCTCCGCGAAGGCATCGTGGCCGACGAGGATACGATTGATGGCGCCATGGTGTTCGCCACCGGGTTTGCGCCGTTTCGCGGCGGACCCATGCATTACGCCCGCGCCCGCGGCGCGTTGAACATCCGGCATGATCTTGAGAGGCTTGCAGGTCGCTATGGCGATCGTTTCAAGCCGGACCCGGGCTGGGATGCATTGATGTCGTAAGGTGGGGTTGCGCGGCCCGCAACCGTGCCTCCGTTCTGAGAATTCGATCCACGCGAACCCACCGAATGTTCAATCTTTGGAAAAGATTCGTTGGGTTACGCGCGGCGTTCACATGTGAGCATGATCGCAACCGAACAGGCTGCGCTAACCCAACCTACGGGCCGGTCCGATGATGCCCAGCAACGGGCCTCCCATCCTCTTCGACGACCCGGAGCAGCTGGCGGACGCGGTGATCGACCGCGTGGGCAAGAACATTGTGCTGGGGCTGCCGCTCGGACTGGGCAAAGCCAATCATGTCGCCAACGCGTTGTTTGCGCGTGCGGCTGCCGACCCTTCCATCAGTCTGTGCATCTTCACGGGGCTGACGCTGGAGAAACCGCACGGTAAATCCGAGCTGGAGCGGCGATTTCTGGAGCCGCTATCGCGACGGGTTTTCGGCGGCTATCCCGATCTCGCCTATGCGCTGGCGCTGCATGGAGGAAATCTTCCTTCAAACATTCAGATCGACGAATTCTTCTTTCAGGCGGGCACCCGGCTCAACGTTCCGATCTCACAGCGGAGCCACATCTGCGCCAACTACACCCATGTGCTTGGCTATCTGATCGAACGCGGCGTGAACATTATCGCGCAGCTTGTGGCGAAGCGGCCGCGCCATGGCGCGACGCGCCTGAGCCTGAGCTGCAACCCGGATATCACGCTCGACCTCTTGGCACGCCGCCGCCAGGGTCAGGCCGATTTTCTGTTCGTTGGGGAGGTCAATTCCGAGCTGCCGTTCATGCCCGGCGATCCCGATCTTCCGGCAAGCGAATTCGACCTTCTGCTTGAGTCGCAGAAAACCGATTTTCAGTTGTTTGCGCCGCCGCGCGAGCCCATCGAGCTTGCCGATTATGCCTCAGCACTGCATGCGGCGCGCTGCGTTGCCGACGGCGGCACATTGCAGCTCGGCATTGGATCGAGCGGCGATGCGGTGGTGCAAGCACTCATCCTGCGGCACCGGCAGAATGCCGAGTTCGTTCGCATGATTGCCGCGCTTTCTCCAGGCGAAGCGCCGGTTGCGTTCTCGCACACCGCGCCCTTTGCGCAGGGTGTGCATGGGGTGAGCGAAATGTTCGTGGAAGGTTTTCTGGCGCTGCGCGACGCCGGGATTCTGATCCGCGAGGTAGACGGCACGGTCTTGGCTGCCGCGTTCTTTCTGGGCTCGCGCGGTTTCTACCGTGCGCTGCGGGAAATGCCGGACGCCGAGCTCGCAAAGCTGCGCATGACCGCAGTGTCGTTCGTCAACGAGATCTATGGCGATGAGCCGGCAAAGCGCGCCGCGCGCGTCAAGGCGCGGTTCATCAACAATGCGATGATGGCGACCGTGCTCGGCGACGTAATCTCCGATGGGCTCGAGGATGGCAAGATCGTCAGCGGCGTCGGCGGCCAATACAATTTCGTCGCGCAGGCGTTCGCGCTCGACGGCGCCCGCTCGATCATCATGTTGCCGGCGACGCGCGCCGCCGGCGGCCGCGTGACGTCAAATATCCGCTGGAGCTATGGTCACGTCACCATTCCGCGTCATCTCCGCGACGTCGTGATCACCGAATACGGCATTGCCGATCTGCGCGGCAAGCCGGACCGGCGTGTCATTGCGGCGATGCTGGAGATCACCGATTCCCGATTTCAGCAAGACCTGCTCGCGCGCGCCAAGGCAGCCGGCAAGATCGAGCCGGAATACGAGCTGCCGGCGCGATGCCGCACCAATACGCCCGATCGCATCGAAGCGGAGCTGCGGCCCTTTCGCGAACGAGGACTGCTGCCGCGCTTTCCGTTCGGCACCGACTTCACGCCGGAGGAGCAGCGGCTCCTGCCGGCTCTTGCGCTCTTGCGCGCCTCCTCGCAAGGGCGCCTTGCGCGGCTCGCGTGGAAGGGTTGGCACGCATCTCCTGGGTCGCCGGACCTGCAGCAGGCACTCGCTCGCATGCGCCTCGACAAGACTTCCAGTCTCTCGGAACGCTTCTACGCGCATCTTCTGCGCGGAGCGCTGGGTGCCGTAGCTGATGCCCCTTGCTCCGTTCATTCCCGCGCAAGCGGGAATCCAGAATAAAAGAGCTGGGTCCGCTTTCGCGGGGACGACCGGATGTAACGAATCCGACGCAATCAGGCGCGCAGGAGGCGGTTTATGATCAACCGCGTCAAGCCTTCCAACAGCAGTCCAATAATGCCGGCCGCCAATATCGGTGCCAACAGCGATGGCATATTATATGTCCCCGTCGCTCTCAGCATGAGATAGCCGAGACCGGTATTAGCAGCAAAAAATTCACCGGCGATGACCAGGAGGAACGCCATCCTCAGCCCCGTCAGCACCGCGACCGACAGGGAGCGCCTTTCCGTCATCTCTGTCAGAACCGGAAAAAAGGTGCCGCAAGCCGCAGCAAAAATTGCGGAAGCGTTCAGGAAGCAAAAGAACCCCGGGGACGGCGGTACACGCGCGCAGGAAAGGAAGCAGAACGCCAGCAAGGGCCGGGCGCGCCTGCATGAGCCTGGCCAGAGATAGAGCGCACGGAACGCTCAACAGAAACGCGGCCAATAGCTTGGCGATAGTGATCGCAGCATTGCTCAGGAGCTCACCGGGGTACATCCATGCTTCTGACATTACGGCGGCGGGTCCAGGCACAAGCAATGGGTTCCCGCGAAGGCTGGCGAAAACTTGCCAGACCAGAACGAGCACGGCTGCAGCGCCGCAATTTCTGCCGCACACCAAATCAAGCTGTGCGGCGGCAACTCGGAATCGCGCCGAATCGAAGCGTGCTGCCGGTCCAACCCGACCTCGCTCGTCCGCGCGATTATGCTGCGCGTTCGATTTCGAGCGGCCAAGCTGCGCGCTCAGTTCGCGCTGGATCGCATCGCGCAGCGCCGACAAAGCGCCGCGCGAGCCTTCGTCGTCCTCGCGCGAATAGCTGAAGAACCCGACGAGTTCTGGAAAGTCAGCCAGTGCAGGCATGGGACAATCAAACGGGCGAATGAAGCTCGCTTACCTTAGCAAAGGCGCGACGATATCGGGGCCGATTCAATGCACCAGCTTGCGGCCGGTGATGCGTTCCAGGTTACCGAAAAAGATCTTGTCCTGGTCTGCCTTCGATAGATTGAGTGATTCGAGGATTTGCAGGGTGACGCGCGGGTACATCGTGCCTTGCTCCGGGTCGAACGGACAGTCGGAGGCGAAGATGACCTTGTCGCGCGGAAAGAATTCCAATCCGCAATTGGTTGCCGGCACGCCGCCGAAGGCCGCCGTATCCGCATAGAAATCCTGCTTGAAATAGTCGAGCGGACGCTTCTTCAGGCTTTTGCGCAACGAGACATAATCCTCGTCGCTGGTGCGCGCCCCGAGCACATCCCAGCCCGGACCAATGCGGCCCTCGAGCATCGGGACAATGCCGCCGAAATGGTGGACGATGATTTTCAGCTTGGAATTTCTGTCCAGTGTCTTTGAGAACACGAGCCGTGCCATGGCGGCCGCCGTTTCATAGGACCAGCCAAAGGTCCACCAGATTTCGTAATGAGATTTCTTCTCGTCGCGGTAGTCGGGCATCTCGGCGCCGCGGGCAGGATGAATCCAGACCGGTCTGCCAAGCTCGTTCATTTTCGCCCAGAATGCCTCGTATTCCGGGCGGTCGAGAGGCTTGCCATCCACGTTCGTATAGATCTGCACGCCCAGGGCGCCCAACTCATTGATGGCTCGTTCCGCTTCGTGCACGCCCGCATCCGGCGCTCCCAGAGCAATCTGCGCCACCCAGCCGGGAAAATGCTTGCGCTCCTTCGCACAAAGCTCCGCGAAGCCGTCATTGATCATGCGCATGAATTCGTCGAGCTCGGCCGGCGATCTGGCGATCGTCTCGAGGGGGGGCTGCGGATACGACAGGATCTGCGCGTAATCCGGAAAGCCGTCGACGATCTTCTTGCGGACATCGAGATCGAAGAGCGCCGGGATGGAGCGCACGCGTTTTCCCATGTCCTTGATGGCGATCTGCTGCAGCTTGTCGAAGAATCTTTTGGGGAAAAAATGCGTCCAGGCATCGATGCGCATCGGATCCTCCAGTCCTCACCCCTGCAACAACCCCTCGACCAGCTTAGCTGGCATGGGCATCGATTTCATTCCATCGCTTTCGGCGTGTCCTTGCACCCACACGCGCGTCTCGAACCCTTCTACCGCAAGCTCGCCCTGCTTGGTCAGGCGGTGGCGCACGTCCATGCTCGCTCTCCCCACGCGCGTGGGCGCGCTCTCGATGGTTACCTCGTCACCAAAACGCGTGGGAAGGAGAAAGCGCGCGTGGTTCTTGACCACGGGATGTCCGCTGCAACCGTAGGCCTGCAGGTAATCCTGCTTTCGCATGCCGAGCGCGCGCTCGATCAGAGAGGTGGTGCAGGCGTCGAAGAAAGCGAAGTAGCGCGGATAGAAAATGATCCCCATGGGATCGCAGTCGCCCCATTCGATGCGAACCGTGCGCACATTGACCAGCATCTCCGGTTCAGCGGGGGGCGAGCCGGATAGCGCCGTCAAGGCGGATCACTTCGCCGTTGAGATAGCTGTTCTCGATTATGTGCCGTGCGAGGGTCGCAAACTGTTCGGGCCGGCCAAGCGCTTTGGGGAAGGGGACTGAGGCCGAAAGACTCTTCTGTGCCTCCTCCGGAAGCGCGCGCAGCATTGGGGTTTCGAAAATGCCGGGCGCGATACAGACCACGCGGATGCCGAATTGCGCGAATTCGCGCGCGGCCGGGAGTGTCAACGCAGCGACGCCGCCTTTGGACGAAGCATAGGCGGCCTGCCCGATTTGTCCTTCAAACGCAGCAACCGAGGCGGTGGTGATGATCACGCCCCGCTCCTGCTCGGCGAGCGGGGAAAGCCCCTGCATGGCTGCGGCCGCAAGCCGCATCATGTTGAACGTGCCGTTGAGATTGATGTTGATGACGCGCTCGAAGTCCGCGAGCGGCATCGGGCCGTCGCGGCCGACGATGCGCTTTGCCGGTCCGACGCCAGCGCAATGGATCAGAATCCGTGCCGCTCCGTACCGCTCACGCGCTTCCGCCAGTGCCGCCGCAGATTGTTCGCCGTCCGTGACATCGCAGCGCACGGCCTGGCCGCCGATTTTCTGCGCCACCGCGCGCGCGCCATCGAGATCGATGTCGAGGCAGGCAACCTTGGCGCCGGCGCGCGCGAGTTCGCTCGCACTGGCCGCACCAAGACCCGAGGCGGCGCCTGTGACTACCGCCGCTTGTCCTTGCATATCCATGGCGCGCTTCCCACTCCCTGAGTTTTCGGTCGCATTTCTCAGATGGGCGGTCAAGCCCGGTGAGAGCTACCACTGATTTGACGAACGCAAACCGCCGGCTTTCACTCCGAGCCGACATTCGCCGCATTGGATTGCTGCTACGCAAACCGACCATTGACCGCTGCCGTCGCCAGGCACAAAATCGAGTTCGGCATTGGTGTTCGTTCGTATCGCCGAGGTCGCCAGGCCCTGTCATTACATTGCCGCGTAATCACGGGGGCTTCCTGAGTGGGTGGAGATACTGATGTCCAGACTTGTGGGTTTCGTGTTTGCGGCTTGCCTGCTCGCCATTGCAACATCAACCAGCGTCCCGGCTGTCGGCCCCGATTGGCCGAAATCGCTCACTCTGGCAACGGCCTCCCCGGGCGGTGTGTATTACGTTTATGGCGAAGAACTTGCGCACATCCTGACCGAGAAGCTCGGTGTTGCGGTTAATCCCCTGCCGACCCAAGGTCCGGTGCACAACGTGAAGCTCGTCGAAACCGGTGGGGCGCAACTTGGCATGATCACGATGGGGGTCGGCCTGCAGGGCTGGAACGGTACCGGCGATTGGACCGGCAGTAAGCCGTTCCGAACGATGCGTGCACTGTTTCCAATGTACGATACGCCTTTTCAAGCCGTGGTGTTGCGGCGATCCGGTATTACGACCGTTGCACAACTCGACAAGAAACGCTTCGGCATCGGACCGCGTGGTGGCACCGGCGGCACATACATTCCGTCAATACTGAAGGTTCTCGGTATTTCAGCTGAAAGCACCTATGGATCATTCGCCGATATGGTCACCGAGCTTTTTGCCGGTCGTCACGACGCTTTCGTGACGCTCACCGGCGCACCGATGCCGGCGATCAGAGAGGCTGAGGCGAAGGAGCCGATCACTTTCATCAGTGTGTCTCCCGAGCAGATTGAAGCCATCCGCAAGGCGATGCCTGAGTTCAGTCTCTCAAAGATAAAGGCGGGGACCTACGTCGCTTTAGATAAGGACTATAACACCTTCGGAGTGTACAATTTTGCAATCGGGCGAGCTGACCTACCAAACGATCTGATCTATCAACTGGTCAAAGCCGTCTTTGAGAATCAACCTCGGCTTATGCAGACTAATTCAACGGCGAGCGAGACCCTTCCGCAGAACGTCGATAAAAATACCTTCCTGCCGTTCCATCCTGGCGCAGTCCGCTACTACCGCGAAATCGGCATCAGCATTCCGGAATCGCTCGTTCCCACGAATTGATCGGTACGACGCGGGAATCGCTCCACCATTACTGGCGAACGTTCTTTCTGGCACGCGCGAATGTCGAGAAAAAATGGGTCAAAATCGGTCACGATTGGTCGTGGCCTGCGCGCGCGACTGCTGCTGTCGTTCATTGCGATCAGCAGCTTTGCCGTGGTCGCCGCGGTGGTTGGAAACTACGCGTTCTACGCTATCGGCGAGGCATTGCACCAGGTTACGGAAAAGTCGGTCCCGCCGGCGATCGCGACCCTGGAATTGGCGCAGCGTACCGAGCGTATCGTCGCAGCTGGACCGGCGCTGCTGAGTGTCACCAGCGGCAAGGAATTCGACGCCGTTTCCTCCGTACTCGACCAGGAACTAAAAGAAGCCAGGCGACTGTTATCCGAGCTGCCGGGCCAGGGAGTGACCGCCGAGAAGCTTCGCGAGATTCTCGATGTCTTTGATCGAGTTGCCACCAATCTCGATACCCTGAAATCGGCGGTGCAGACAAAGATCGCCGCCGCGGATCGCAAGGCAGCGTTGGTTCGCGACACTTTCGACGCCTACAACCAGTTCCGCTCCATCTGGACTCCAAAATTTGACGAATTGAGGGGCCACATCCAAGCTCTCCAACGTGCGCTCGATGCGGCACGCGGCACTCCGGAGGATCGGCTGGCGGCTATCGATCGCCTCAACACGGCGTTTAGCGACCTCGCACCTCTGGAGCAGATTCATCAGGAGGCCGGCTACGCGTTCGAGGCGCTGGTACGCGCCGCTGGCGCCGCCACGCCGCTCGAACTCGAAGTCATTCGCGTTCAAGCCGAAGGGTCAGTAAGGCGCATTGACGGTCTTGTGTCCGGCCTCGATCCGGACGTCTCGCT
>JBEVJT010000091.1:0-21616 GCA_040510075.1 Xanthobacteraceae bacterium
TGATGCCTTCGGCTGCCATGCTAGATGCCAAAATTGTCCCCGAGAAGGATCTGAAGAAGGTCATCTACTCCGGCGGACATGACGCCAGCATCGTTGCCGTTGCGGAAGGCAAGGTGGACGCCGCCGCGGTCGCCGATCGGATTTTCCAGGGCGCCTGCGACAAGAAGCTGGTCGATTGCAGCAAGATCAAGATTATCTGGAAGTCGCCCCCCATCCCCAATGATCCCCTGTTCTACCGCAAGCCCATATCGCAACCCATGAAGGCCAAGATCGCGGATGCGTTTTATGCGATCAGGAATCTGACGTTTGGCGAGATGGGCATGGTCTCGCGCTTTGCGCCTGCCAATGATCAGACCTATGACGTCATCCGCGGCATCGCCAAGACGCTCAATCTCGACCTCACGAAAATGAAGTGATAGTCGCGCGGCCGGCGCAGACGGCCCCACGCCTGCGCGAGCCCTTCCCCTTGCCGGGGGAGGGACTAGTTCGGGTTCGCATCACTTTCAGATGAAGCTCGTGCTGACGAATAACGCGTCTCTCCGAAGCCGGGCCAAATTCATTGCCGCTCTCATCATTGCCGCGGCCTTCCTGGGCTGGAGTGCAAACAATCTGGAGCTCAGCGCCGGCGGGTTTTTGCGCGCAATGCCGGTCATCGGGGATTATTTGGCGCGCATGGTGCCGCCCGACTGGCGCGCGCTTGACGAGCTCTGGGGCCCCACTCTCGATACGCTCTGCATCGCGATCTGGGGCATTGTCATTGCAACGGTCATCGGGTTTCCGCTTGGGGCGCTCGCGGCGCGCAATCTCACGTCTTCGGCAATCCTCAGAACATCCGCGAGCACGATCCTCAACGTCTTGCGCAGCATCTCGGAGCTGATCTGGGCCGTGTTCTTCGTCGCCGCAGTTGGGCTTGGGCCGTTCCCGGGTGCGCTTGCCTTGGGGGTGAATTTCGGCGGCATTCTCGGACGTCTCTATGCGGAGGCCATCGAGAACATTGACCCGAAGCCGCTTGAGGCCATGCGCGCCACCGGCGCCGGCCATGTGCAGACGATCCTGTTCGCCGTGCTGCCGCAGGTCATGCCGCAGATCGTCTCCTATAATCTTTACTGGTTCGAAGTGGGCGTGCGCTCGGCGACTGTGCTGGGCATGATCGGCGCAGGCGGCATCGGTTTTGAGCTGGTTACCACGATCCGGCTCTATGAATTCCGCGCCACCGCCGCGATCTTGTTGGTAATCCTGGCTCTGGTCACGATCATCGATCAGGCCTCGGCGGTTTTGCGCAAGAGCATCGTGCGATGAGTTCCGAGGAATAACGTTTCGTGACCGCCATAATAGACAGCTCCGAAAAAGCGGCATCCCAGCCTTCCGTCCTTCCAAACAGCGCAACGGAGCCTGTCGTCACTCTCGCAAACATCTGTAAGAGCTTTGCGGCGGGCCAAATCGTCGCCGTCCACAATGTGAGCTTCACGGTGTGCCGGGGCGAATTCCTGGTTGTTCTCGGCCCAAGCGGTGCCGGAAAATCGACGTTGATGCGATGCATCAACCGGCTCGCCGTTCCTACGTCCGGCCAGGTCTTTGTGAATGGGCGCGAGGTGACTGCGGCAGCGCGCGAGCTGCGCAAGCTGCGTCAGGGCATCGGCATGGTGTTTCAGCAGTTCAATCTGGTGCCCCGGCTCTCGGTGATGATGAATGTGCTGGCCGGACGCCTGTCCTATCGCTCGGCGTGGCGCACCCTCTTTTACAGCTTCACCCGCGAGGATCGAGCCATTGCGCTCGAGGCGCTGGAAATGGTGGGGCTCGGTCACAAAGCGTTCCAGCGCGCCGACACCCTGAGCGGAGGCGAACAGCAGCGGGTGGGAATTGCACGCGCGCTTACCCAGCGGCCCAGCGTGATTCTTGCCGACGAGCCTGTGGCGAGCCTCGATCCAAAGATTGCTCGCCAGGTTCTTGGCTATCTCAAAGATATTTCCGAGCGCCTGGGTATCAGCGTCATCTGCAATCTGCACCAGATCGATTTTGCACGTGAATATGCGCAACGCATCATTGGACTTGCGCGCGGAGAGGTGATCTTCGACGGCCGGCCCGACGAGCTGACGCCCGAAGTGATCGAGCGCATCTACGCCGGGCGCAAGGAGACCGACATTGGCTAACGCGCTGTCCATCGCGGTCGAAGGCGCGCTCGCGCGCGAGGCAGCGTTTCGTCATCGCAAGCTCGCGTTTCGGTTCGCTCTCGCCGCGCTGCTTCTCGTTGTCTTATGGGCCAGCGCCGCGCGCATCAAGCTCAGTCCCGCAGCGATGGTTCAGGGTGTGCCGAACATGTGGGACTTTTTTGTTCGCATGTTCCCGCCCGATCTGTCGTTCTTCGGACTGCTGGTCGAACCAGCGATCGAGACGGTTCAGATCGCCGCCTGGGGAACGCTGCTCGCAGTCCTCGCCTCCGCGCCACTCGCGCTCCTTGCCGCGCATAACACCAGCCCGCATTTCCTCTTTTATTTCATTAGCCGCATTTTCCTCAACCTTTTGCGGAGCATCAATGAGCTGATCTACGCGCTTATCCTGGTGAGCGCCGTAGGTCTGGGCCCCTTCCCGGGCGTGCTGGCCATTGCGCTCCATGCCACGGGCATGCTGGCCAAATTCGTGGCCGAAGAGATCGAGCACGTGGACCGCGGCCAGGTGGAGGCGATGCAGACCGCAGGCGCCGGGCGCACGCAGATCATCATGTTTGCGATTTTGCCGCAGATATTGCCTGCGGTGTTCGGCTATATTCTTTACCGGTTCGACGTGAGCATTCGGTCAGCCACCGTGCTCGGGCTCGTCGGCGCGGGCGGGCTCGGCTTCTCGCTCATCAAGACTATGAAATTGTTCAAATACCACGAGACCGCGGCCTGCATTCTGGTGATCATTGTCTTGGTCTGGATGGCGGACTGGATCAGTAGCTATTTGCGCAAGAAAGTGCTGTAAGCCCGAATCCGCGCATGTCCGAGAAACTCGATCCGCGGAAGTTTCGCGATCCCCGGAGAACGGCGGGCGGCGAGCCCCGCGCGCGCGTCAGGCTGCAGCATTTGACCACGTTGTGGTTCAATACGGGGACGCTTTGCAATATCACCTGCCGCAATTGTTACATCGAGTCGAGCCCGAAAAATGATCGGCTCGTTTATCTCACGCGCAGCGAGGTTGTCACCTATCTCGACGAGATCGAGTGCGAGCGTTGGAGGACGGAGGAAATCGGCTTCACGGGCGGCGAGCCTTTCATGAACCCCGAATTCATGGAAATGCTGGAAGAAGCTCTTTTGCGCGGTTTCCGCGTGCTCGTGCTGACGAACGCGATGCGTCCGATGCAGCTTAAAAAGCGCAAGCTTCTCGAGCTTCAGAGTCGGTTTGGAAGGAGGCTGAACATCCGTGTCTCGCTCGATCATTTCTCGGCGGAGCGACATGAGGACGAGCGGGGGCCCGGTACGTTCAGGCCGACCCTGGAAGGCCTGATCTGGCTCGCACGCTCCGGGTTCAGGGTAGCGGTCGCGGGGCGCACGATGTGGGATGATGATCCGAACACCGAACGGTCGGGCTACGCGCGACTCTTCGCCAAGCACGGCATACCAATCAATGCGCAAAATCCGAGGGAGCTTGTACTCTTTCCCGAGATTGAAGTGGGCTCGGACGTCCCCGAGATCACCGATTCCTGCTGGGGTGTCCTCGGCAAGTCACCGGCCGCAGTGATGTGTTCGAGTTCGCGCATGGTCGTGAAACGTAAAGGGCAAGATCATCCAGTTGTGCTCGCCTGCACGCTTATTCCCTATGACCAGCAGTTTGAGCTGGGCGCAACGCTCACACAGAGCCTGCGTGAGGTGCCCTTGAATCATCCGACATGCGCAAAATTTTGCGTCCTCGGAGGTGGATCGTGCAGCCCTTCTGCCAGTGCCACCCCGTTGGGAGCCGCAGAGTGAGGTCAAGTAACCCTGAAATGCATCGCTTTCGCGCCGCGGAGCTGGCGGCAGAATATCTACCCGGCATTTCACTACCCCCTGCGGGCTAGAGCATTGTGGCGCACGACCTTTTCCGAAAACCGGTTTCCACCCTCGGGTAAAGCCCGAGGGCATGCTTTTTCGGGATCATGCTCTAATTTTCAGATGTGGCGCGCGAACATCAGGGCAAAGAACATGAGCGCGCCCATCCAAATGAGCATGATGAACACGGCCGCTGTAATGGTCGCCAGCGGCCAATGACGCCGCAGCCACTTTAGTCTCTCGGATCGAGGAACATACGGCCGCGGTGCCAAGGTAGTGTGCGTGCCGTGGTCAAACGGAAGAGTCATGTCGCCCTCGCCTGATGAGAATGCCGCAACGGCTTCTCCGATGTGCAAGCGGTCACGCAGCCGCACGAGCGCGGTCTGCCGCTAGACCCAACCTGGAATTCGTGGCCCCCTTCGTCAGCCGCGCATGAACGTGGCTCGGCTTTTTCTTGTATCCCGCGCGACGCTCCCCGCCCGACTCGCGTGGCTCCCGAGCGACAACAAGCACAAAACTGCTTCCAGCAACATGGCCAAATGAAAAGATCTCTGGAGCGTGACAAAAATCCCACACCGGTGAGGGGAGCAACAGGCTATTATCGGAGGTTGTCACGGTCACGCATACAGGCAAGGCTGCTCGTGGTGAGCCGCGTCGTATTCATTGCTGCTTATCTTCTCGTCTGCATCGGCAGCGCAGGCACAGTACGCGCAGACTGGCCGGATCGGCCCATCCGCTGGGTCGTGCCGTTCGGGCCCGGCGGTGCAAATGACCTGATCGCGCGGGTTACGGCCGACGCCGTGAGCAAGCGCTTGGGACAACCGGTGGTTATTGAAAATCGGCCCGGCGCGGGCGCCGTGGTCGGCACTGCGGCGGTTGCCAAGGCCGCGGGCGACGGCCAAACATTCCTGGTCAGCTCGACAGGTGTCATCACCAACAGCCTGATCTTGAAGAATCTGCCCTACGCCGATTCCGAGCTGGTACCCGTCGGCATGGTTGCTGTCGCGCCGTCCGTCATCGTCGTGCATCCGAGCGTTCCGGCGGGCAACATGGGCGAGTTCGTCGCCTGGGCGAAGAAGCAAGGAGACAAAGGCGTCAACTGGGCCACCGCCGGCAGCGGCACCACCCCGCACTTTGTAGCCGAGATGATCAAGGAGGCGACCGGCATCTCGCTCAACATCATTCCTCATCGGAGCGGGAATGATGGAGTGAATGCCGTGCTGGCCAACAGCGTGCCGGCTACTTCGGAGGCAAGCATCGTGGTGCTGCCGCAGATTCAAGCCGGGCTGCTGAAGCCGATCGCGACAACTTACGAAAAGCGGATGAGCGCCTATCCATCGCTTACGACTACGGCGGAGCAGGGATTCCCGACCATTCGGATCGGCCACTGGGCTGGACTGTTCGCGCCGAGCGCCACGCCGCAGCCGATCATTGAGCGCATGAACGCCGAATTGCAGATGGCGCTAAAGACCGCCGAGGTGCACGATAAGCTCGCCCCTACCGGAATCGAGACAGCCGGCGGCTCGATTGCGGATTTCGTCGGCTTTATTACGAGCGAAAGGCAGCGTCTCGGCGCATTAGCAGCAAAGGCGGGGATGGGGCAGTAAAGCCGTTTTCGGCCGCTCAGCCCGCTCCGGCCGCGTAGCGCAGCTCCATTGCATCGAACGTGGCTTTGTCCACAAGACGCTGACGCTCGGCGAAGGAAGTCACGGCTCCTTCGTCGAGCACGCCAGTTTGGCGTAACGAACGCAGCGCAGTCTGCATCCCTTTGATCGCGCCCTGCAGCGCGGCATTCGCATAGACGACCAGCGCAAATCCCATCTCCCCCGCCTGAGTCTGGGTCACGATCGGCGTCTTTCCGCCGAGCACCATGTTCAGCATCTGCGGCGCGGGCAGAAGCTTTGGCACCGCGCGCAGGTCATCAAGCGTCTCAGGCGCCTCGACGAAGGTCATGTCGGCGCCCGCTTCGATATATTGGCTTGCGCGGTCAATTGCTGACGAAAGGCCTTCCACCGCACAGGCATCTGTCCGTGCGATCACGACCAGTCCGTCCCGGCGTGCGTCGACGGCGGCTCTCACCTTGCCGGCCATTTCCTCCGCAGGGATCAACTCCTTGCCGGCGAAATGGCCACAGCGCTTTGGTGTAAGCTGGTCCTCGATCTGCATGGCGCTCGCACCCGCCTGCTCCAGAACGCGCGTCGCATGCGCAACATTGATCGCGTTGCCGAACCCCGTATCTGCATCGACAATCAGCGGCAGGTCGACCACGCCGCGAATGGACATGGCGTGCTCGGCAAGCTGGGTCAGATCCATGAAACCCAGGTCCGGCAGGCCGAGATGCATATTTGTCAGTCCTGCACCGGTCAAATAAATGGACTCAAAACCAAGGTCAGCAATAACGCGGGCTGCCAATGCGTTTGGTGCGCCCGGCAACAGCACGCCGTTCTTGCGGCCGATCAGGTCTCGTAGCGTTTGGATGTGCTGGGTCGGCATCATCTCCCCCTGCCGTTGACAGATGAGTTGCGGATGCGGGAAGGCTCGTTCGGGATTTTCGTCGCTTAATCCGAGCTAAGGCCTAATAATCGACGCAGGCGCTCGCGTAAAAAGTGCCAGAATAGCTTGCCTGCATTCAGCGGTGCGCTCGGTTCGACATCGAGGACCTGGCCCGCCATGCGTCGATCGAGGTTTGCGGCGAACTCCCGCACAAGCCGGCGACCCAAATCCTGCACAAGTGCCGGGCGTGAAAACTGCGCCAGCATTCCCTGAATATTGTACTCGACAACGAGCGATACGCGGGTGTGCTCGTTCTCGGGTATGACTTGGTAAGAAACCTCGCCGCGGGTACGCGAGCCGCTGCCACGGTCACTTCCCGCGCCGCGGATAAGCCCCCGCTGGGCATGCTCGTCGCGTTCGATCGTGGCGGAGCCTGCGAACTGAGCCGTGATTGGGCCAAGCTTCACGGCGATGCTCCCCTTCACCGCGTGGCCATCCTGCTCGCTTAATCGGGCACCGGGGAGACATGCTGCAACGGCCGGAATGTCGTCGAGGAGCCTCCACACCACTGAGGCCGGACGGTTGACGACAAAGCTCTCCTCGAAGCGCGACCAACCCTGGCGCTCAAGCGTGAGGTCCGGTTCTGTCCGACGGCCATTGCTGCGCAACAACGGCGCGGCCTCGCTTGCCGGGAAGAATGCAGGCATGGGAGTTGCCGCCGGTGTTTGCGTCTGCGCGGCGAGGGGTGCCCGCGCCTGCATATTTACGACGCTGCACACGGCACGCACAATCCCGAGATAGCCGGTGCAGCGGCACAGATTGCCCGCAAGCTCGCGCCGGATCCTCTCCTCGTCCGCTCCCGGCAACCGCTGCACTATATCGCGCGCCGTAATCAGCATGCCCGGCGTGCAGAACCCGCACTGCAGGGCGTGTTCTCGTGCAAAAGCTTCGCGCAGCTCCTCCATCACGGGATCGGTTTCGAAATCCTCGATGGTGCGCACGTTCCGACCCTCGCACGCAGCAGCAAATGTAATGCAAGAGCGTACCGGCTCTTCATCGAGCAGCACCGTACAGGCGCCGCACACACCGTGCTCGCATCCCAGATGCGTGCCTGTCAGACGGCAATGCTCGCGCAGAAAATCAGCCAGATGGATGCGCGGCTCGATCATCGCGCTGACGCGCCGCCCATTCACGATTAGAGTCGCCGGCGTCATACCTGCAACGTCTGGCGAATGACCCGAATGACGGTTGCGCATGCCATCCGACGCTCGACCGGATCAAGATCGGGTAACGCTGCCGCTATTGCCGCAAGCACTGCATCCTGGGTTGGAGCGCCCGGCCCTTCCGTGGCCACTTTGGTCGCCAAAGCCGGAAGCGCGCTAGGCATGCTTCGCAGCGCGCCGAGGAAAAGCCGCGCGGTTCCTGTTTGCGGATCGAACACCGCAGCCGCGCTTGTCTCGGCAAAGTCACCGGTCTTGCGCGAGAATTTGTAATAGCCGCAGCGGCCTGAACGCGACAGTTTAGGCACGTCGACGGATTCAATGATCTCGTCTTCGGTGAGCGCCGTTGTGAAAGCGCCGACGATGAAGTCCTCGACAGGCATCGGCCGCATTCCCCGAGCACTGTGCAAGTTGACCGCTGCGCCCATGGCGGCCAATGCGACGGGCCAGTCCGCCGCAGGATCCGCGTGCGCCAGACTGCCTCCAATCGTGCCGCGGTTGCGAATGGCACGGTACGCGATGGTCGCGGCGACTTCGCGCAACAAGCTCGCGCCATCGAGTGAGCGGTCCTCTAGCTGAGCGTGGGTCACGGCCGCGCCGATCCGCCATTTGCTCCCCAAGTCCTCGATCCGGCAAAGGGCCTCTATGCGCGCGATGTCGATGAGAAGCTGCGGACGCGCGAGGCGAAGGTTGAGCATGGGCCCGAGTGACTGGGCGCCCGCGACCAGCCGGGCACGGCCGTTATTTTGCGCAAGAAGGCGCACAGCATCATTCGCGTCTTCCGCGCGGACGTAATCGAAACGAGCCGCCTTCATCCCGCGACGACCTTAGTCGGCTCGCGCGGGGATCTCAGTTTCGCATGCTCGATGGCCTGGAGAAGTCGACGCGGTGTGAGAGGCGTCTGCGTCAGCTCCACTCCAAGAGATGCCAACGCATCGTTGACGGCGTTGAAGATCACGGCGGGCGGCGCAATAGCGCCCCCCTCGCCCATCCCTTTGATCCCGAACGCCGTGTATGGGGACGGAGTTTGCATGTGGAAGATGCGCATCGATGGAATTTCAGTCGCACCCGGCAACAGATAGTCCGCAAAGGTGGAAGCGAGCGGCTGTCCGTTTGCGTCGAAAGGGCTCTCCTCGTAGAGCGCAGTGCCAATACCTTGCGCGGCTCCTCCCAAGGTTTGCCCATCGACGACCATCGGGTTCACGAGCGTGCCGCAGTCTTCGACAATGACGTAGTCCAAAATCTCTACTTCCCCGAGCTCGGTATCGACCGCGACCGCCGCCGCGTGAGAGGCATACGAGAAGGCACCCGTATCAACCTTGGGTCGGAAGCCGACCGTGGCTTCGAGCCCGCCAAGGTCAACGTCGGGCGGCAACCGCTCGGGCCGCAGATACCACGCCTCCGCGACCTCGCGCAGCGTCACCGAGCGCTGTGGGCCGACGATGGCGCCTTTCTCGTAGCGTGCGGTGGCAACCGCGCATTGCATCAGATGCGCGCCGATCGTGACGAACCGGGGAAGCAACGCATTGCACGCATTCGCTACCGCCCCACCTGCCATGACTATGGAGCGCGATGCATAGGTGCCGGTGGAATACGGCGTGGTCCCTGTGTCGCCGTGCACGACGCGAATGCTCGCAAGCCCGACGCCGGTGACCTCGTGCGCAATCTGCGCAAGCGTCGTCTCCATGCCTTGGCCATGCGAGTGCACGCCGACGCGCACTTCGAGGCCGCCGTCCGGCGTCACCCGCACGGTCGCCTGGTCATAGCCCGGGATGATGGGCAGGCCCCACGCGGAAAACACGCTGGTGCCGTGTGCCGATTGTTCGCAGTAGGTAGCAAAGCCGATGCCGATGCGGCGGCCGTCGGGCTCGCCCTTTTTCTGGCGTTCCCGCCAGGCATTTGCGTCGAGCTTCTCGCGCGCGAGCTTCAGGCTCTGCTGATAATCGCCGCTGTCGTAGTGTTTGCGCGTCACATTGTTGTACGGCATCGCCGAAGCAGGGACGAGATTTTCATAACGCACTTCAAACGGATCGCGCTTCACTTCCCGCGCAATGGCATCCATCATCAGTTCCATGGCAAAGCACACGCCGGTTCGCGCCACTCCTCGATAGGGCAGAAAACCGGGCTTGTTGGTCGCAACGCATTCGGTGCGGCATCGATAGCCGCGGAAATCGTAAGGGCCGGGCAAATTTCCGGTCGCCTGCCCCGGCTCGAGTGCGACAGTGAATGGCCAGTTCGAGTAGGCGCCTCCGTCGATGATGACTTCTGCGTCGAGGGCCTTCAGGCGGCCACGCGCATCGGCGTAAGCCGTGAGACGATAATGATGCTGACGCGCATTGGCACCTGCCACCAGATGTTCGCGGCGGTCTTCAATGTAGCGGAATGGCCGGCGGTACTTGAGCGCGAGCCAGGCAACGCACAGCTCTTCTGGGTGCAGCACGCATTTGTATCCGAACCCTCCGCCCACATCCGGTGAGACGACGCGCACGCGACCCTGGTCGAGGCCGAGAAACTGCGCGATCCCTACGCGAATCATATGAGGGACCTGCGTCGAGGTGTAGAGCATGAGCTGGTCCAGGCGCTCGTCCCAATAGGCGAGCATGGCCTTGCCTTCGAGCGGCACCATCGCCTGGCGCGAAAGCGAGAGCTCGCGCTTGACGACAACGGTCGCGTCTTTGATTGCCGCTGCGAATCCGCTTTCGTAATTGAGCGTAAGAAAATTGTTGTCCGGCCATTCTTCGTGAACGCGCAGCTCTTTGTTTGCGCGCGCCGCATGCGCATCGGTGAGCGGCGGGAGCTCTTCGAATTCCAACTCGACCTGCTCGCAGAAGTCTTCCGCTTCTGCGCGCGTGCTCGCCACGCACATCGCGACCGCCTCACCGACAAAGCAAACCTTCCCATGAGCAAGGGGCGGGCACGCCGAGATGCGGTAGCCAGGCATGGTATTGGGGGCGACGATGTCGGGAAGATCTTCGAGATCGGTGCGCACAAATACCGATCCCTCGCTGCCGGGCGGCTTCGCGATCCGCAGGACGCGTCCATGCGCCACCGGGCTACGCAGGAAGGCGACTTCGCTCTGGCCGGGCAGCATCATGTCGGAGACGAAGCTGCCGCGGCCATGCAGATGCCGCGCATCCTCTTTACGCCGCACGCGCGCGCCGATGCCCTGAGCGCTTATGTCATTCCCGCTCACGAGAACGATTCCTCGCCGGTGCAGCTACGGCAGATCACCGCTGCTGCGCCGACATGATGTAGCGATAGCTATCGAGATTGCTCTCCGCGAGCCGGAACCAAAGATTGGAATCGGCGAGAAACTTGCGCCAGGAGGCATAGATCGTCTTGAAGTCATCGCTTTTTGCGGCGAGTTCCTCGTAAGTTTCAAAAGTGGCCTTGTAGCAGGCGTCGAGCACCGGACGCGGGAATTGCCGAAGCTGCACGCCCGCGCCCGCGAGCCGCACCAGCGCCTCGGGGTTCTTGGCGTCGTATTTCGCCATCAAGAGCAGATTCTGCTCGGCGCAGGCGGCATCGAGCGCATCCCTGTAGAGCGGTGGCAGGTTCTCGTAGCGTTGCTGGTTGATCATCAGCGTGATCATCGCCGAGCCTTCCCACCAGCCGGGATAGTAATAGTACTTGGCGACCTTGTAGAGCCCGAGCTTTTCGTCGTCGTAGGGGCCAATCCACTCTGCCGCATCGATGGTGCCGCGCTCGAGCGCAGGATAGATATCGGCAGGCGGTATCTGCTGCGGCACGACACCAAGCTTGCTGAGAATGGTGCCGCCCAGTCCCCCTATGCGAAATTTCAGACCCTTCAGATCTTCGACGCTGTTGATCTCTTTGCGGTAGAAGCCGCCCATCTGCACACCGACATTGCCGCAGGGAACCTGCAGCATTCCGTTCTTGCGATAGACTTCGCGCAGCAGTTCGAGGCCGCCCCCGTAATACATCCACGCATTCTGCTGCCGATTGTTCAGCCCGAAGGCGACGCCGGAATCAAAAGCGTAAGCCGGGTTCTTGCCGATGTAAAAGGCGGCAAGGGTATGACCACAGTCCACCGTCCCGGACTGGGTTGCATCCATCACCTGCAGCGCAGGAACGATCTCCCCAGCGGCAAACGGCTGGATCGTGAATTTTTGTTCCGTGAGCTGGGCGACGCGCCTGCACAGATCTTCGATGGAGCCGTAGATCGTATCGAGACTCTTCGGCCAGCTCGCTGCCAGGCGCCACCGGATACTCGGGTTGCTCTGTGCGACGGCCGGGTTCATGACCGTGCCCGCAAGCAAGCCGGTCGCCGCCCGTTGCAGGAACCTGCGGCGTTTCATGAGTCCTCCTTGCCTGACCAGGCGGGGCAGCGGCAGTCAAGGACTGCAGCAAAATGTCGTCGCATGTTTTGATCGAGGGGCTATACTGCTGAGGCGACGTGGAGCTGTCAAACTCAGGTATTCTGCCGCAATTCATCAAAAGACATGAGTACAAACACGACAATCAGCCACGATGAGCGAGACCGCAGAGTAAACGAAACCCAGGGCCGAGAATCTGTGCTGCTCGATCGTCAATATGTGTGGCCGGGCGATCTCACCGAAATTCCGGACTGGGTGTACACTGACGAAACTATTTATCAGCGCGAAGTCGAGCGCATCTTCCATGGCCCGACCTGGAACTACGTCGCGCTCGAGGCTGAGATCCCGAACAGCGGCGACTATATAAGGTCCAATGTCGGTCCCACTCCGGTCGTGGTGGCGCGCGCAAAGGACGGCTCGATCAGTGTCGTCGAGAACCGCTGCTCACATCGGGCGGCGGAATTCTGCCGGGAGCTGTCCGGCACCGCCAACGAATTCATTTGTCCGTATCACCAGTGGACCTACGACCTTAAAGGAAATCTGATCGGCATCCCCTTCAAGCGCGGGGTGGGCGGCAAGGGCGGGATGCCGCGCGATTTCGATCAAAGTAAACATGGGTTGACCCGCCTCAATGTCACGACGCATCGGGGCGTGATCTTTGCATCCTATCGCCAGGATATGGAGTCGCTACCCGATTATCTGGGCCCTGACATTCTGCGCGAATTCGAGGCGACGTTTGATGGCCGCAAGCTGAAGGTACTGGGTCATTACCGCCACTCTTTGCCCGGCAATTGGAAGCTTTACCACGAGAACCTGAAGGATCCCTATCACGCCACGCTCCTGCACACGTTTCTCGTTACTTTTGGGCTGCTCGTGGCTGGCAATCGCTCGCTGATGCTCAGCGACACGAGTGGGCGGCACGGGGTGATGGCATCGGCGAAGTCGGACGCCAATAAAATCTCTGCCGACGCGAAGAAGGAAATGCGCTCCTATAAGGAAGGCATGCGGTTGCGCGAGGAGCGCTTCATGGACTTTGTCGAGGAGTTCGACAGCCCCTGGTCGGTGACCATGGCTACGATCTGGCCCAACCTGATTGTGCAGCGGGAAATGAATACGCTTGGCGTCCGGCAGATCGTACCGAACGGGCCACACGAGTTCTTGATGAAGTGGACCATGTTTGGATTTGAAGGCGATGACGAAGAGACGACACGCCATCGCCTGCGCCAGGGCAACCTGATGGGGCCGGCCGGCTTTCTCGGACTGGAAGACAATGAAGCGATGAAATTCGTGCAGGACGGCATGCGGCGCGTCCCGAACAAACGGCACTTGGTGAAACTCGACCCTGCGATCGAGGCCGGCACTTCCGACACGCTGATCTCAGAATCGGCAATCCGCGCCATGTATAAGCATTGGCGCCGGGAAATGGGCGTGTGAGGCACCCGCGGGCGCATACCTTCCCTGAAACGACAGGATCGGCTTTGCCCAGCGAAGCCGGTCGGGTGGGGTCAACCCCCACCGCAATCCTTGCCCCTTCGGCGGGGGCGAGCCCTCCGAGTCCTTGACGATGAACGAGGGACTGCAATCGCTGGACAGCGATCCGCGGCTGGCCGCGCTCCTGCTCCACCACGAAATCCATAATTTCAACGCTACCTATGCGGCGGCGCTCGACGAGCAACGGCTGACGGACTGGGTAGAGATGTTCACGGATGACGCCTTCTATGTCGTCATCTCCCGCGAGAATGCGGACAAAGGCTTGCCAGTCGGACTGATCTATTGCGATAGCAAGGCGATGATTTACGACCGCGCCTTTGCGCTCGAGAAGACCGCAATGTTCGCCCCGCGTTATCTGCGGCACATCATCGGCAACCTGCAGGTGCTGGAGCAGAGTGGACAACCGAGCATTCGCGCCCGCGCGAACTACGCGCTTATCCAGGTGCTGTACGACCGGCCTGACGCCAAGCTTCACCAGGTGGGCGTTTATCACGACGTCTTTCGACGCGTGAACGGCGAACTAAAGCTCGCCGAACGGAAGTGTGTTTACGACAACCTTCTGGTCTACAACGCGCTGTGCCTGCCCGTGTGAAGCGGAATTAACCTGCCCCAGCCTTCTGCAGAATGTCGTCGGGAGTGGACGAAACCACCTCGACATATTTCGGTATAAACTTGCCGCCTTCAATGTACTTGATGAATTCAGGCTTGATCTCGTTGGCAAGGATGCGGCGGATGCGCGCGTGCTCCTCGATATCCGACCACTCGGCAATCAGGAAAAAGCGCTGCGGGTCTTCGGTGTCCCGGCAGAGAACGCCATCTTTTACTTGCGCGCTCGATTTATGCATCGGATTTCCGTCCGAGTAGTCGAACTCTTCGAACAATTTGATGAATTCGTGCTCGCACCCCTTCTGTACGCGGAAATCATAGATGTGCAGGTAGTTGCCTTTGCTCGCCAGTGGCGCTTGCGCCATCGCGTCCTCCTTCGCATCATGTCCGCAGCGGATAGTGGTCGTCTCGTTGCCATTTAGCACGGCTAGCGGTTCCGCAATTTTACGCAGATTTACCTTCCGCGCCTGCAGCATCGAGAAGCCGACGGCATTCCATAAGCTCATGCAAGGCCGAGCGGAGTTTTTGCACCTGCACGGCAGAAAGGCGCCCTCCCTCTGCGGTCGCGGAGCCGGATTCCATAACAACGTCCTTTGCGTCGTCATGGGTCGGTTCTTCTCTCGCTGGCGCGGGGCGCACGGGCGGAGCGTGCGCGAGTTCACGGTCGCCCTCCTTAGGAGTGGGCTGTGGCGCCCCGGCTTGCCACACGTTCTGGACGAACCGATGCCCCTGCTCGCGGAGCAGGCGTTGCACGCCCCGGATGGTGTAGCCTTCGCCGTAGAGAAGATGCCGGATTCCGCGCAGCAAATCGACGTCCTGAGGACGGTAATAGCGGCGGCCGCCGCCGCGCTTCATGGGCTTAATTTCGTGAAACCGGCTCTCCCAAAACCTCAACACGTGCTGAGGCACATTGAGCTCCTCAGCCACTTCACTGATCGTGCGGAATGCCTCGGGTGCCTTTTCCACTCAGCGCTCGCCGGGTGTTCTGGTTACTTATTTGCCGAAACTTCGCTCTCGGGCGCTGCATTGATGCGCTGCTTGAGGATGGCGGAGGGCTTGAACACCATCACGCGGCGCGGCGATATGGGGACTTCTTTGCCGGTCTTAGGATTGCGCCCGACTCTTTGACCCTTCTTGCGCACCACGAACGAGCCGAAGGACGAAAGCTTCACAGTCTCGCCGCGTTCCAGGCAGTCGGTGATCTCTTTCAGCACCAGCTCGACCAGGTTTGCCGATTCAGTACGGGAGAGGCCAACCTTCTGATAGACTGCCTCGCATAAGTCTGCGCGCGTGACCGTTTTTCCCGTCATCGCCCAGCCCGCCTGCTGCGATCGAGTATCCCTCTGAATTATAAGACGATATTAGGTTGACCGGGTCGGGTCAACCGTCCAGAGCAGGTTCGGGCCTCACCACCGCAGCAAGACCGCACCCCAGGTGAAGCCGCCGCCCATGGCCTCCAGCATGATGAGATCTCCCTTTTTGATCTTTCCCTGTGCAATGGCGGTGCACAGTGCGAGCGGGATCGAGGCAGCAGACGTGTTGCCGTGCTTGGCGACCGTGGTGATGACTTTCTCGGGCGCGATGCCCAGCTTCTTTGCCGTATCGTCGATGATCCGTTGATTGGCCTGGTGCGGAACGAACCAGTCGATGTCCTTCACGGTGTAGCCGGTCGCATTGAAAGCGTCCTCGATCACATCAGTGATCATGGCTACGGCATGCTTGAACACTGCGCGCCCTTCCATGCGCAGATGACCCACCGTTTGCGTCGAGGATGGTCCCCCATCGACATAGAGCTTGTTCTTATGACGGCCATCAGAACGCAAATGCGCGCTCAGAATGCCGCGGTCCTCTCGCGTGCCGTTCTCGAGTTGCGCCTCGAGCACGACCGCGCCCGCCCCATCGCCGAACAGGACGCAGGTCGTGCGATCCTTCCAATCGATGATGCGGGAAAAGGTCTCGGATCCGATCACCAAGGCCCGTTTGAAGGCGCCGGTCTTGAGCAGAGCGTCGACCGTTGCCAAGCCATAGACGAAGCCGGAGCACACGGCCTGCAAATCAAAGGCGGCGCCGTGCGTAATGCCGAGCCCCGCCTGTACGGAGACGGCGCTCGCCGGAAAAGTGTTGTCGGGGGTAGAAGTCGCCAGCACGATGAGATCGATGGATTGAGCATCAATTCCGGCAGCAGCCAGCGCGGCGCGCGCCGCCTTGAGCCCCATTTCTGAGGTGGTCTCGCCTTCCGCCGCAATGTGGCGCTCGTGGATACCGGTGCGTTGGGTAATCCAGTCGTCGGAAGTCTCGACCATGCTCGACAGATCGGCATTGCTGAGCACCCGGCTCGGCAGATGGCTGCCGCAACCCAGCACAACCGAACGAGTCACGCTCACGACGCCGATCTCCGGCCTGCGGGGGAGGCCTGCAGGGTCCCTCCCCCTCCCAGCGTCTGGCCGACTTTGGCGAGCAAATCGTGCCGCACCATCTCGTGGCCGATATCGATCGCTCGAGCAAACCCTTCAGCATCGGTGCTGCCGTGGCTCTTGATCACGATGCCATTAAGCCCGAGCAGCACCCCCCCATTCGACCTGCGCGGGTCCATCTTGTGACTAACCGCGCGGAACGCCGGCAGCGCAAGCAGATAACCGAGCTTGCGCAGAAGCGTGCGGTTGAGTTCCAGCTTGAATAGCTGACCGAGCTGGCGGGCCGTCCCCTCCGCTGCCTTGAGGGCGATATTGCCGGAAAAACCCTCGGTTACGACCACATCAACGGTTCCTTTGCCTATGTCGTTACCCTCGACGAAGCCGACATATTGGAATTGCGGGGGTGCATTCTCGCGCAGCATCTGCCCCGCCCGTCGCACTTCCTCAAGTCCCTTGACTTCCTCCACTCCGATATTGAGCAGCCCTACCTTGGGACGTTCGAGCGAAAACAGCACGCGCGCCATGGCGCTGCCCATCGCGGCGAGATTAATGAGATGCGCTGCATCTGCCCCGATCGATGCGCCGAGATCGAGGACGATGCATTCACCTTCTAGGGTGGGCCAGACGGCCGCAATGGCGGGGCGCTCAATCCCCGGCATCATCTTCAGCTCGAACTTGGCCATGGCCATCAGGGCCCCGGTATTGCCGGCCGACACTGCGACGTGTGCCTCTCCTTTCTTGACCGCGTCGAGGGCGAGCCACATCGATGATTTCCAGCGCCCCTTGCGCAAGGCTTGGCTCGGTTTGTCGTTGGCCTGGATCGCAACGTCCGTATGAACGATCTGAGAACTCGACTTCAGGCGAGGGTGAGCAGCAACAAGTCGCTCCACCACCGCGCGATCGCCAAACAAAAGGAATTCCATATCCGAGTAATGGGCGAGCGCGATTTCAGCTCCCGGAATGACGACCGCGGCCCCATGGTCGCCCCCCATGGCGTCAAGCGCGATACGGACTTTATGGGGCATGGCGCGACAATAGCGCGTGGGCAGGCCGGATAACAGAGATTGGAACTCAGTCCGCTCCAGCCAGTCTCTTACTCTTCCTGTGTTCCTTTTCCGAGACGGGCAAGGGCAGAAAAGTGGCCGGGCGATTTCGATTCAACACGCGGCGCCTCGAACAGGCTGTCGGCCTTGCGCGGATACGGATTGATGCCAAGCATAAGGAATTCGGTCGCGATGCCGCCAAGATCGATCTTTCCATCGATCAGCAATTCTGGTTCGTCCTCCAGCAGCACTTCTACCTCGCGCCGGGTGGGCCCCGAAGCTTCTGCGGGTGAGGGAAGGAACACGAGGTCGACCTCTTCCGTGACCTCGCTCGTCATGGATTCGAGACTCACGCTACACGTCTGAGTCACGGCTGCGGACACCCTGTCGATGACCCGCAGTCCGTTGTCTCTGTGCGGGGTCAGGTCAAAACTGGCTCCCAGGCGCGGCAAATCAACCACGCCGGCAAGCCGCGCAACAGCGGCGCGCGCGTGTTCGTCCGCAATGATATTAAAATGTCGTCCGCTCGGGGGCACCTCTCCTTTTGCGACAGGCACGCTCCAAGCATGCTGCATTTTTCCTTCTGACTTCGGCATTTCACAGATCCTGTAGGCGCCGGGTTATGCAGCGCTTCAGTTTAATGGACGGCACCGGGGTCTGGAAACACTACCAGGCCGCGCTCAAAATCCGCCTGCCGATCGAGTTGCCCTGCGGCCTTTCGCATATAGGTTGCAAGCCGCTCTGGACCAGTGCTTGGTTGACCCGGGCCGAACACGTACCGGCGCAGGCATGCCTCGAGAGCGCAATCGTGGGGCTGCGCGAGGGCCGCCTCGTATGCCGCCTGCCGCTCGTAGAAAGCCTGGCCTATGCGGCGCATTTTGCGAGGGACAGCGAGGTCCCCTACTCCCATTTCCCGCATGCTGTCGTCCATATCCTGGCAGAAGGCGTCGAACAGCCCCTGCGCAAGGGTGCGAACCGGCCCGGTTTCGTCACGAAGGCGCCGCAATACCAGCAAGGCGTGCAGCATGATCAGTTCGAGGCGGCCCGTGACCGTATCCGGTACGCCATAGCGGCTGTAAAACGCCGGCGCGCGCGCTTGCGCCACGATGGCGCCATAGAGCGAGGCGATGTTCTCGCGTTGAGGGATGGGGCGAAACCAGCGCGATATCATAGCTTTGAACTCCGGCCCGGCCGGACGAGTATGCATGGAAACGGACGTGCAGAGAGCCCGTCCGAGATCAACATGCAAGAGTGACATGGAAACTGGTCGACCAGTAAAGCAATGCAGTCGCGCAATGCGCGCCGGCAGGATCGCCGGGGCGGTGATGGCGCTTGCGTTGCTGCTGGGCGGATGTTTTGCCGAAACCTATCACAAGGGCTACATCGTTCCGGACGGCGCGCTCGAACAGATTCCCATCGGCTCGACCCAGGAACAGGTGCTGATCGTCCTGGGAACACCGTCGACCGTTGCTACCGTCAGCGGTGAAACCTACTATTACATCTCACAGGCATCGTACCGGCCGATCGGGTTCATGCCCCAGCAGATCACGGACCAGCGGGTGGTCGCGGTCTATTTCGACAAGAATCGGCGCGTGCAGCGGCTCGCCGATTATCAGATGAAAGACGGCAAAGTCTTCGATTTTATCAGCCGCACGACGCCCACCGGGGGCAAGGACAGCGGCCTGATCAATATGATGTTCAAGCTTTTCTGAACGAGCGTCAGCGCGCGTGCGCGAGCACTGCGAGCAACAGCAGCGCCACGATATTCGTGATCTTGATCATGGGATTGACCGCCGGTCCTGCCGTGTCCTTGTAAGGATCGCCTACCGTGTCACCAGTAACGGCGGCCTTGTGCGGCTCAGACCCCTTTCCTCCGTAATGGCCATCCTCGATGTACTTTTTGGCGTTGTCCCATGCGCCTCCGCCTGAGGTCATCGAGATTGCTACGAACAATCCGGTGACGATCACGCCAAGCAACATGGCTCCGACTGCAGAGAAACCGGCGGACTTGCCCACCGCTCCGCCCCCCGCAATCCAGTAGATCAGGAAGTAAACCACGATCGGCGAGAGCACTGGGAGCAGCGAGGGGACGATCATCTCTTTGATTGCCGCTACCGTGAGAAGATCGACGGCCTTGCCGTAGTCGGGCTTCTCCGTGCCCGCCATGATGCCGGGCTTCTCGCGAAATTGGCGACGCACCTCTTCGACGATTGCTGAGGCCGCACGTCCAACAGCGGTCATCCCCAACGCGCCGAACAGATAAGGCAACAACCCGCCGAACAAGAGCCCGACGACGACATACGGATTGTTCAGCGAAAAATCGAGAGTGATGCCCTGAAAGTAACGGTATTCCGCCGGATGCGAAATGAAGAACTGCAGGTCCTGATTGTAGGCGGCGAACAAGACCAATGCGCCAAGTCCGGCCGAGCCGATGGCGTAACCCTTGGTTACTGCCTTGGTGGTGTTGCCGACGGCGTCGAGCGCGTCGGTTGCCTTGCGCACTTCTTTTGGCAGGCCGGACATCTCGGCAATGCCGCCGGCGTTATCGGTAACAGGGCCAAACGCATCGAGGGCCACGATCATGCCTGCGAGCGAAAGCATGGTGGTTACCGCAATGGCAATTCCGAACAGACCTGCCAATTTATACGTGATCAGGATGCCGGCGATGATGACGATCGTCGGAAGCGCGGTGGCTTCCAACGACACCGCCAGCCCCTGAATGATGTTGGTGCCGTGTCCTGTCAAAGACGCTTTGGCAATCGCCTGCACCGGCCGGAAGTTCGTGCCGGTGTAGTATTCGGTAATCCAGACAATCAGGCCGGTCACCGCGAGACCGATGATACCGCAGACCCACAGCGATAGACCGGTATAGTTTTGTCCCGGTACGGTGCCGAACCCGACTAGCAAATACGTGACGAGCGCAATGCCCCCCAACGAGAGCAGGCCGGTGACGATCACGCCTTTGTACAGGGCGCCCATGATGGATTGCGTGGGCCCGAGCTTGACGAAAAACGTGCCGATGATCGAGGTGATGATGCAGATCCCCCCGATCGCGAGTGGATATTCCATCATCCTGATCAACAGGGCTGCGCCTGCCGCATCGCCCGGGGCGGGGCGAAAGAAGATTGCGGCGAGCACCATCGTGGCGACTGTCGTCACCGCGTAGGTCTCGAACAGGTCGGCGGCCATTCCGGCGCAATCTCCGACATTGTCGCCGACATTGTCGGCAATGGTTGCGGGATTGCGCGGATCGTCCTCGGGAATGCCCGCCTCTACCTTGCCGACAAGATCGCCGCCCACGTCGGCACCTTTGGTGAAGATTCCGCCGCCCAGGCGGGCGAAGATGGAGATCAAGGATGCACCGAAGCCGAGCGCAACAAGAGCATCGACAACGGTGCGGCTGTCGGGACTTAAATGCCGCGCGCCGACCAGGAATCCGAAATACAGCGCTACCCCGAGCAGGGCGAGGCCCGCGACGAGGAGTCCGGTAATCGCACCTGAACGGAAGGCAAGCTCGAGCCCGTCAGCAAGCGAGCGGATTGCCGCCTGCGCCGTGCGGACATTGGCACGGACCGACACATTCATGCCGATGAAGCCGGTGGCACCGGAAAGAATTGCCCCGATCAGGAAACCGATCGCAACCAGCCAGCCCAGAAAATAGCCGAGAATGAGGAAGATGACGACGCCGACCACGGCAATGGTCGTGTACTGACGTTTGAGGTAGGCTTGAGCGCCTTCGCGCACGGCGGCGGCGATTTCCTGCATGCGCTCGCTGCCGGCATCGGCTGCGAGGACGTTGCGAATGGCCCATACGGCGTACACGATGGAAAGAACGCCGCACAAAACGATCAGCCACAAAGCTGTCATTACAGAGCCCCCGTTGGCCAGGAAAGCGAGAGGGACACCCCCCGCGGCAGCCCTGCATCACGGCCGGAATGTATCCAGCGCTTCGTTGCAGGTGCGGGGGACATTGCCAAAAACCAGTCGACGACGCAACGATGCAAACCA
>JBEVJT010000092.1:0-3036 GCA_040510075.1 Xanthobacteraceae bacterium
GGCAGCCGGTCGAAATGCATGACGGTCCAAGCCTGTGGGGCCATGAACGCGTCTGGCTGCCGCCCGAAGACCGCGTCGTCGCCCGCGAGATGCGGATGCGGGCTGCGGCGTCAGGACTGCGCGCGCCGGTGCAGGTGATGGAAGGGAATTACAAGCTGATGTCGGGCACGTGTGCGTGGTGGGACGGGGTGAGTGGGAATGGTTCTCGCTAGCGGGCTCAGCCCTCAATTTCTCCCGGCGCATCGCGGCGGGCGTGCCGAACGTGAACGACAACCAAATCAGATCCTCTAACAGTGTAGTAGACGAGATAGGGATAGCGGGCCGTCGGGAATACCCGAATGCCCGGGATATCTGTCTCTCTGCCCAAGCCGGAATATTCCGCTAGGAGGCAGCTCGTAGCGCGTATTTGGGCTGAAACGGCAGTTGCCGCACGCGGGCTGTATTGCGCAATATGTTGGTAGATTTCGGCGGTGTCAGCGCGGGCACGCGGAGCGTACCGCAGCCTCACAGGCCACACTTCTTCCAGAGCGCAGCCATTTCCTCATCACTTACAAACTCGCCTTGCTCGGCCTCTCGGAGACCTTCGAGCACGGCAGAGCGATGGCTCTCAGGCACAATGAACGGATCGCTACCGGCAGCGGCAATCTGCTCCAGCACTTCCGCGACATAGGCTTGCCGATCTTCAGGCAGCCTGCGCACCTTTTCGATGGCGTCATCGAGAACCTTGGTCATTGGGGCAATCTACATCAGTTGGATGTGAATTACGAGACACACCCGCTACATGTGAATGCGGTTGCTACCGCCCTTCTACCTACTCCCGATAACACCCCTGCCCGATCTCTTCGATCAGTCCGCGCGCATTCGGCTTCCAGCCAAGCTGCCGCGCGCGCTTCGCCCGCACCCGGCTGTTGGACGCCATCGTATCCTCCGTCGTGCCCTCGCCCCATTCGGCGGCGGCTTCCCCCATCGACATCGCTGTGGGCGGTCCCGCAAAACCCAGCATGCGGTTGATCGCCTCGCAGGCTTCGCGCATCGAATTCTCGCCGTTCTCGGCGAAATAGAAGCTGCCTGCCGGCGCCTTCTCGATGGCAAGCGCGTAGAGCGTCACGAGATCGTCGATATGCACGTTCGACCAGATGTTCTCGCCGGGTCCCGCATGCGCCGCGTTGCCGCGCTTTTTGGCCAGCCTGATCAGCAGCGGCACCTGCACGCTGTCCGGATTGGCGCCAAGGCCGAGGCCGTAGATCAGGCTCGGACAGACGATGACGGGACGGCAGCCCTTGTGACGGTACGCGAGAATGAACTCGTTCAGCGCGACCCGCGCCACGCGCGCGGGCGACGGCGTGATCGGTGTGTCTTCGTCGAAGATCGCATCCGACCGTTCGCCTTTGGCGCGCGTGCCGACGATGCTCGAGCCCGATGTGTGGACGAACAGCTTGCCGCTACCGGCAAGAGCATCAAGCAGCGCGACGACCGCCCCCTTGTGATCGGCGCTCGCCGCATTGACGACGATGTCGGCGGCCCGCGCCGCCTGCGCCAGAATTTCTCCGTCATCGAGCGTTCCCAGCACGGGCTGGATGCCCCGCGCGCGAACCACCTCGGCCTTCTCGGGCGAGCGAACCAGTCCGGTCACCTGATGTCCGGCGGCGATGAGATGCGCCGCGACCGACCCGCCGATATAGCCCGATGCGCCCGTGCAGAAGATTTTCATACCTATTCCTCAATCGATCGTGCTCGCGGCAAGTTGTCATCCGCCGCGCGTGAAAACATGGATTGCTTCCGCCTTCGCTAAAGCCACGGCGGACAAGTCGCTGCGCTCGCAATGACGAGGAAACAGTTCAGCCGAGATGTTTCTTGAAGAACTCCGTCGCTCTGCCCCAGGCGAGTTCAGCGGCCTGACGGTCATGCACCGATTGCCGCTGCTCGTTGACGAAGGCGTGCTCGGCGTCATACCGAAACAGCTCGAGCGACTTGCCGGCGGCCTTCATGCCCTGCTCGAAGGCGTCGACCACCTGCGGCGTGCACCAGTCGTCCTTGTTGGCGAAATGCGCCTGCAGCGGGATCTTCACGTCCGCAGGCTTTGCCGCCTGCTCCGGCGGAATGCCGTAGAACACCACGCCGGCCGCAAGCTCCGGAATTTTGGTGGCGCCGATGATGGTCACTGCGCCGCCCAGGCAGAAACCCGTCAGGCCTACCTTGGCGCCGTTGCGCGACAGGTATTGCACGGCGCCGCGCACGGTCTGCGTGGTGGCATCCATGAAATCCAGCGAGTTCATCTCTTTGCCGGCCGCGTCCGTGTCGTGATACGGCACCACCGTGCCCTTGTAGAGATCGGGCGCCAGCGCGTCGAAGCCTGCCACCGCGAAGCGGTCGCACAGGCCCTTGATCTGGTCCTGCAGGCCCCACCATTCCTGGATCACGACCACGCCCGGCGCATTGCCACGCGCCGCGTTGGCGAGATAGCCGTTGGCATCCTTGCCGTCCGGCCGCTTGAAAGTGATGCTGGTACCCATGAGGTTCCTCCGAATGGTTTCTGGCTGATTGGCGGCTATTTTGGCCGCCCTCCGCACAGGAAGCAATCGGCGATAACACCGTCATTGCGAGCGCAGCGAAGCAATCCACCTCTCCACTTGCGGCACTATGGATTGCTTCGCTGCGCTCGCAATGACGAAGACAACAAAAAAAAGCCCCCGCAGGGGCTTTTCCGAAATTCGCGATGAAGGGGTGATCAGTGGGCGTTGGCCCAGACCTTCTTCTTGGTGAAATACAGCAGCACCGTGAGCAGGATCAGGAACACGAACACCTGCAGGCCGAGCGCCTTGCGCGCTTCCATATGCGGCTCCGCCGCCCACATCAGGAACGTGGTGACGTCCTTGGCGTATTGCGCGACCGTCGCCGGCGAGCCGTCGTCATAGGTGACCTGGCCGTCGTTCAACGGCTTCGGCATCTTGATGGCATGGCCGGGGAAATATTTGTTGTAGTAGGAGCCATCGGGCAGCGTGACGCCGGCCGGAGGCTTGTCCTCATAGCCCTGCA
>JBEVJT010000093.1:0-7786 GCA_040510075.1 Xanthobacteraceae bacterium
CCCTTGCTGCTCAGCCATGCTCGTACCTGCAAATCCTGAAGGATCACGCACCGATCAGATGTCGCGCGCGCGCCGATAGAGATCGTGCGTAACTCTGTAGGCATGGAGCGCAGCAGACAGATAGTTCGCCTCAAGCCTTAGCTGGCCGCCGAAACTCTGGGCAATCTTCTGCCGCTCTTCATGTTCGCTTTCGCGAAAGAGGGAGGCGGACCGGATCAGACGGACTCGCCCAACACTCCTGTCGGCAACATACACATGACTGCAGACGATCTTGTCGTCGATTGTCGCTTCGGTCACGCACCGATGCTTGCCCAGCGATTCGAAATAACCTCTCGGCGTCGGCGGCAAAGTCTTTTGCGTGGACATTGCTTCATACAGCGCGAGAAATTTATCGAACCCTGAGGCAGCCCGGCACTGCACGGCTTCGCGTTCGGCACGCCTGATCTCGTTTCGCGTGTTTGCGCGAAAGCTCCCCATGATGGCGTCCGGCGTTTGCAGCAGATCTATCATAGGCGTCTGGCTTGGCTGCCGAACGAAGCCAAGAATTCTCCCGCTGTCGGGACAATCGAGGTAATGCACCGGCAGGACCGCATCGGTTAGCTGCGGATATGGAGCGAAGCGCTTCTCCCAATAAGCAAAGCTTCCCCGCGGCACTCGTGCGATCACGGTCATGGGCTAAACCGAATGCCGGGAAATTGCAGCGTAATTTGCGTCAAGGCCGCTGTTTCAACCCGCTCTGGCGAAAAGCTGATCTCGTTAGTGCCGTGCTGTTGGTCATGAAATCGCCCGCCTCTGCGCGCTGGTACTCAACCAAGGCAAATGTTACATTGTAACAAGCGTCGAAAACGGGACCTGCGATGCCGACCCATCTGCCCCATCACCGCCACCCGGGTCGAGCCCATCCGCCGGCGGCCGTCCGCGCTTCCATTCTGCGCATGTCGCTCCTCGAGCGCCTGAGCCTGGCTGCAGTCTTGATCGCGGTGCTGTGGGCAGCCGTGCTGTGGGCAATACATTCTGGCTGACCGGATAGCCTCCGTGCTCCACTTCCGCGATCTCACCCTGGGCTATGACCGCCATCCGGCGGTGCATCATCTCGACGGCACGGTTGAGGCCGGCGCGCTCGTCGCGGTCGTCGGACCGAACGGGGCCGGGAAGTCGACGCTGTTCAAAGGCATCGTCGGCGCGATCAAGCCGCTCGCCGGCCGCATCGAGCGGGATGGGATCGCGCCGCAGGAGATCGCCTATCTGCCCCAGGCGGCGGAGATCGACCGCACCTTCCCGATCAATGTCTACGACCTCGTGGCGATGGGCCTCTGGCGCCGCGCCGGTTCCTTCGGCGGACTTGGCCAAAAACGCCGCGATGAGGTCGAACGCGCCATCGCCGCAGTCGGCCTCACCGGCTTCGAGGACCGCGCCATCGCGACTCTCTCGGGCGGCCAGATGCAGCGCATGCTGTTTGCGCGGCTCCTTTTGCAGGATGCCCGCGTAATCGTGCTCGATGAGCCGTTCAATGCGGTCGATGCCAAAACCTCGGCCGACCTGTTCGACCTGGTGCAGCGCTGGCACGGCGAGCGGCGCACCGTGCTCACCGCAATGCACGACATCGATTTCGTGCGCACGCATTTTCCCGAAACCCTGCTGCTCGCGCGCGAGCCAGTGGCATGGGGGAGTACTGCCGCGGTTCTCACGGCCGACAACTTGTTGACGGCCCGCCGCATGTGCGAAGCCTTCGATCAGCACGCGGACAAATGCGTCGCCGAGGCGGTGTGAGGTGGATACTTTAGTACGATGCTCCGCCAGCTCCTGATCGCCCCGTTCACGGAATTCGAATTCATGCGGCGCGCGTTGGTCGGCGTGCTCTCGCTGGCCATCGGAGCGGGTCCGATCGGCGTTTTTCTCATGCTTCGCCGCATGAGCCTTGTCGGTGACGCCATGGCGCACGCGATCCTGCCCGGCGCCGCGATCGGCTTTTTGCTCTTCGGCCTGAACCTCTTCGCCATGACCGCCGGCGGCCTGATCGCCGGCTTCATCGTCGCGCTTCTGACCGGGCTCGTCGCTCGCGTCACGGAACTGAAAGAAGACGCGGCGCTCGCCACGTTCTATCTGCTCTCGCTCGCGCTGGGCGTAACCATTGTTTCCCTGAAGGGCAGCAACGTCGATCTGTTGCATTTCCTGTTCGGCGATGTGCTCGCGCTCGACGACCAGACCTTGCTGCTCATCGCCATTAACGCCACCGTCACGTTCGTTACCCTCGCGCTGATCTACCGCCCACTGGTGATGGAATGTGTCGATCCGGGCTTCATCCGCTCCGTAAGTCGCAGCGGTGCCCCCGCCCATTTCGCATTCCTCGCCCTCGTCGTGCTTACCCTGGTGAGCGGATTCCATGCGCTGGGGACGCTGCTTGCCGTCGGCATCATGATGCTGCCGGCTGCCACCGGTCGTTTCTGGGCGCGCGACATCAATATGCTGCTTCTGATTGCGACCGCGAGCGGTCTCCTCGCGGGTTCTGCGGGCTTGCTGCTCTCGTATCACACCGGGCTTGCATCGGGGCCCGCCATCATCCTCGTGGCCGGACTTCTTTATGTCGTTTCGCTCGTATTCGGACCCGTGGGCGGCCTGGTGCGGCAACTCTTTCCCGGCCGGCACCTCGAGGCCTGAGAGGCCGCGGATAGAGCATGATCCTGAAAAGTGGGTGCCGGTTTTCGGAAAAGATCATGCACAAAACAAGTTAGAGGGGATCGATTCGAAGAAAAGTCATCCCGCTCCAAGGAGAGCCGTCATGCTCAGCCGCCGATTTTTCCTGGGTACCGCCCTTGCCACGGTTGCGGGCGCTTTTGCGCGGGCAGAGCAGGCCGCGACCAGGGCCGTCGCAAGCTTCTCGATACTCGCTGATTTCGCGAGAAACGTCGGCGGCGAGCGCGTCGAGCTCGCCACCCTGGTCGGGCCCAATGGCAATGCCCACGTGTACGCGCCTTCGCCTGCGGACGCGAAAAGGGTCGCCGATGCGCGGCTGGTATTCGTCAACGGGATGGGTTTCGAAGGCTGGCTCGATCGACTGGTGAAGGCATCGGGAACGAAGGCAACGATTGTGGTCGCGAGCAGGGGCATCAAGGCGCGGGAGCGCGCGAACGGAAGCGTCGAGCACGACAAAATCGATCCCCATGCCTGGCAGTCGGTATCAAACGCGAAGATTTATGTTGAAAACATCCGCAACGCGCTGCTTGCCGCCGACCCGGCCGGAAGCAGCCTCTATGATACACACGCCGCCCGTTATCTCGCACAGCTTGATACCCTTGAGCGCGAGGTAAGGGAGGCGATCGCCAAGATCCCGTCCGATCGCCGCCGCGTGATCAGTACCCATGACGCTTTCGGCTATTTCGACGCGGCCTACGGCATTCACTTTGTTGCGCCACAGGGCGTCTCGACGGAAACCGAAGTATCGGCCAGGGACATCGCCGCGATTATCGGCCAGATCAGGACGCAGAAAATCCCCGCGGTGTTTCTCGAGAACGTCACCGATCCTCGCCTGATGCGGCAGATCGCGAGTGAAACCGGCGCGAAGATCGGCGGCGTGCTCTACTCCGACGCGCTCACCGATGCAAGCGGAGACGCGCCGACCTATATCGACATGGTGCGCCACAACCTCAAGCAACTCACCGGCGCCTTGCTGAGTTAATTCGGAATTATTGACGGATTGGGGACTGACTCTACATTGGCCCGCACCCGCGAGCGTCCGTGAGTGCCAGTAAGGGCAAACAACATGGAAAAGCATGACCGATAAAATCCCCGTAACCGTGCTGACGGGCTATCTCGGCGCCGGCAAGACCACGCTGCTCAACCGTTTTCTTTCCGAGCCGCATGGGCGCAAATACGCGGTGATCGTGAACGAATTCGGGGAAATCGGGATCGATAACGATCTCGTCGTCGTCGCCGACGAGGAGGTGTTCGAAATGAACAACGGCTGCATCTGCTGCACGGTGCGCGGGGGCCTCGTGCGCATCATGGAAGGGCTGATGCGGCGCAAAGGCAAGTTCGACGCCATCATCGTCGAGACCACCGGGCTCGCCGATCCCGCGCCCGTCGCGCAGACTTTTTTTCTCGACGAGAATATCGGCCGCAAGGCCAGGCTCGATGCGGTGATCACCGTCGCGGACGCCAAATGGCTGCGGGATCGGCTCAGGGACGCCCCGGAAGCCAAACACCAGATTGCGTTTGCCGACGTGATCCCTCTCAACAAGGCCGACCTTGTCGGAAAGGACGAGCTCCCGGATGTCGAACGAAAAGTCCGCGCCATCAATCCCTATGCGACCCTGCACAGGACCGAGCGCTGCAAGATACCATTGAGCGAAGTGCTGGAGCGTAAGGCGTTCGATCTCGACCGCATCCTGCAGATCGAACCGAAGTTTCTGCACGAAGACGATCACTCGCACGCACCACCAGATCATGAGCATGATCAACATGACCACGGCCTCGTGCACCGCCATGACGAGGAGATCCAGTCGATCAGCCTCAAGAGCGAGCGGCCGCTCGATTCCGACAAGTTCTTTCCATGGATTCAGGACCTGGTGATGCAGGAAGGCCCCAACGTGCTGCGCTGCAAAGGTATTCTTTCCTTCAAGGATGACGATCGGAGGTTTGTTTTCCAGGGCGTGCACATGATCCTGGACGGGGACCATCAACGGTCGTGGAACGAAGGAGAGAAGCGCGAGAGCCGCATCGTGTTCATCGGCCGCAACCTTCCCCACGAGGCCATCAAGACGGGCTTTGCCGGCTGCTCCGCCTGATCGAACTTCCCTCCACAAACCACGATAATGCCGCAGGCCACAGCACTCGCCCGACAATGCGCATTTTGCTAGTTTTACTGCGTCAGAGCGTGCAGTCGATCGACGCGTCAGTATCAGAGAAACATGCATCTAAACCTGTCATCGTGAGGCGCGACCGAGCGAAGCAAGAGAGCCTCGAAAGATGGAACCGCCACAGACCGGGCCGCCATCCTTCGAGGCTCGGCGCATCGCGCCGAGCACCTCAGGATGACGGGTTTAGATGGGCGTTTGTAACGCAGTAGCACTGCCGCCCAGGATGGTTACGGAACGAGCGATGCAGGGAGAGGAGAAGGTCCTGGACGCCTTGCATCGCGCTGCCGTCTTTCTAGATCAAAGAATAGGGTTCAACCGCATTGGCGTTGCGGTTAGCGTCGCGCTCATCGCCATCGCGGCGGGGGTGCTCTACCGTATTTTGCGCACCATCGACTTTCAAGAGGTGGTGGAGGCGCTGAGAATGACCGACTGGCGGGATTTTTGGCTCGCCGCCATGTTCGTTGCGTGCGGCTATTTCACGTTGACCCTCTATGATCTGTTCGCGCTGCGCACGATCGGGAGAAGCGAAGTGCCGTACTGGGCCGCAGCGCTTGCCGGGTTCACCAGCTATTCGGTCGGCCACAACGTGGGCGCGAGCGTTTTTACGGGCGGCGCCGTTCGCTACCGCGTTTATTCGGGCTGGGGACTTAATGCGCTCGAGGTGGCGAAGCTCTGTTTCGTCGCCGGGTTGACTTTCTGGCTGGGCAATGCCGCCGTGCTGGGGCTCGGCATTCTTTACGCTCCGCTCGCCGCTAGCGCGATCAACCAGCTTCCCGCCTGGGTCAATCGTGCCGCCGCCGCCGTCGATCTCGTGCTACTGGCCTTCTACGTCGGCTGGGTTTGGCAGCACCCGCGCGTGGTCGGCCGCGCCGGTTGGAGCGTCGCCCTCCCCGGCGGCCCTTTGACGCTCCTGCAGATCGGCATCGGCATCGTCGACCTGAGTTTCTGCGCGTTGGCGATGTACATGCTGCTGCCGGAGGAACCCAATATCAGCTTTGTGTCGCTCGCCGTGATTTTCGTCTCGGCAACGCTGTTGGGCTTTGCCAGTCATGCGCCGGGAGGGATCGGAGTGTTCGACGCCGCCATGTTCGTCGGGCTATGGCAGTTCGATCGCGAGGATCTACTTGCGGGGCTGCTGCTCTTCCGCCTGCTCTATTATGTCGCTCCGTTTGCGATCTCGCTTTTGATCCTCGGCGCGCGGGAGCTGATGCTCATGGTCCGCGGCACCCCGGTTCCGCCCGTTCCGACGCTCCCCTCGATTGTGCCAACGGACGTGGCGACGCTCCCCGACCCCCCCACCAAAAAGACGCCGTAGTAAGGCTATTCCCTCCGCCGGCCGCCTTCGATCGGTTCGGCATCTTCGGCTGCGGCGTTCAAGCTGTTTGCCAGCGAACGCGCGAGCGCGGCCGACATGCGCACGCGCACCAGATTTCCCGGCGGCGAATGCCAGTCGTCGAGCGCCTGCAGCATGACTTCGACCATGCCGTCCGCGCCACGCGCGGAGCCGGTCTCGGCCAATCCCAGATCGTGTGGAGGCAGTCCACGGAAGCTGATGACCATCGGCGGCCCCAATCCTGATCGATTAAGCTTACCCCGATCGGGCATTCTTGTCATATTAGAGCATGATCCCGAAAGTGGCGACCGGTTTCGGAAAGATCACGCTCTAACATCAAACTAGAGCGGATGACGATACGAAGAACGTAATGCCGCCTTGGTCGTGCCCATTCGAGCTGCGCGCATTGCCGCACGGGGCATGAGCATTTGTTTACGTTCAGAGCTAACCAAATGTAATTGAATCTCAGCAGAGATTTTTGAGCCGAGCCGCACGCAGCGGCAGCCGAAAGTGCTCTATCCCTTTCACCATGTCGCAGAGATAAAGGTAATAGGGATGAATATTGATCCGCCCGAGCGCTTTGATCAACGTTGCCAGCGTCTTGGCGTCGTCGAATACCCGGCGCGGGGGCATTCCGGCCGGGCTGACGCAGTTGTAATAGTTACCGCACTCATACCAATTTGCCGGACAGTGTCAATACCAGGTAGTGGGTCAGTTTGATCAGCGTGACATGGGATCCATTGACCGCCTGTCGAGCGCTCCATGTGCCGTTGAAAGCTTCAGCTTCCCACTTGCCCGCGCGTGACGGCGCATCCGCTGTCGTGACAGCAGGCGTGGTTATCCGGCACGCTCGAGATTTGCGTCCATCCGGCCGGGAGACGCCGGGCTCGCCCGTCCGTGCATTTTCCACCTGTTGCAATGCGCTCGGGCACGAACTCGTGCTAAGGTCCTCCCATGAGCTTGCCTTCCGAACAACCAGCAGCCCGCGAGAGCCAACGCCCCGACCCCGATGCGCTGACCCGCTTCTTTGGCGGGTCGCCGCTCTCCGTGATCTTCCGGCTGGCAATGCTCTCGATCATCATCGGGGTCATCCTGGAAGTGCTCGGGCTTGATCCCCTGCACCTGATGGAGAGCCTCCGCACGCTCTTCCTCCGGATCTGGGATATGGGCTTCGACGCAGTTCGCTGGATGTGGCGCTATCTCGTGCTGGGCGCCGCCGTGGTGGTACCGATCTGGTTGCTCCTTCGCCTCACCCACGCGGCCAAAGGACGCTGAACGCTAAACTCCTAGAGTGGGATAGCTTTTCTTCGAATCGCTATCCCGCTCTATTTATTTGGTGGAGCATGATCTTCTCCGAAAACCGGTTCCCACTTTTCGGGATCATGCTCTAGGGCCTGTCTTCAGTTATTGGAGCTTTACGCGAGAACGGATCAGAATCAAACGCAGAACGCCTTGCACCTGGCACAAAGTTCGGATTCCCAAATCAGCAATTGAGTGATTCATGGACGGTCGGCCTAAGGAGGGACCGACCGATGCGCCGCTATGCATTACGCGATGATCAGTGGGATCGGATCAAGGATTTTTTGCCGGGCCGCGA
>JBEVJT010000094.1:0-3513 GCA_040510075.1 Xanthobacteraceae bacterium
GCGTGCAGAAAAGAATGGCGATCTTCACATCGAGCCCCACGCGACGGAGCCATTCGGCTATCGCACTTATGTTTGTTTTCATTTTGGAATGGTCCGTCATTCCTTCATAGGCTCTTTTACCGGGACGCGCGGATGTGCTGGAGTTTCATCATGCCTGCATCGGTTGCCGAACTGCGCGACGCCTGCCTCGATTTGCCGGAGGGGCATCCCGCGAGCGCCGAGGCGGTTCGCAAGCGCGACGCGCAACTCACCAAGCCCGCGGGCAGCCTCGGACGGCTCGAGGACCTGGTCGCATGGCTTGCACACTGGCAGGGACGCAGTCCGCCCCGGCTCGATCGTGTCGACACGCTCGTATTCGCGGGAAACCATGGTGTGGTGGCGCACGGGGTCTCAGCCTATCCGGCCGAAGTGACGGCCCAGATGGTGGCGAATTTCGCGGCGGGCGGCGCCGCGGTCAATCAGCTCGCACGAATTTCTGGCGTAACGCTGCGGGTCATTCCTCTCTCGCTTGAACGCCCGACAGGCGACTTCACACAAGTCCCTGCGATGGACGAAACGGAGTTCGTCGAAGCGGTGAACACCGGCTACGCGGCGGTGTCGCCGAAAGCCGACCTCGTCTGCTTGGGCGAGATGGGCATTGGCAACACGACGGCGGCTGCCGCACTCGCAGCGGCTCTGTTCGGGGGCAGCGCAGAACGCTGGGTGGGCGCCGGAACGGGCGTCGATGGTGCAGGCCTCGCGCGAAAACGCGTCGTCGTCGAGCGCGCACTCGCCCGGCACCGCTCCGCCCTGACCGACCCTTTGGCCATTGCGGCCGCACTCGGCGGCCGGGAGCTTGCGGCCATCCTCGGTGCCGTGCTTGCCGCACGTCACCACGGCATCCCAGTACTTCTCGATGGCTTCGTCGCCGACGCCGCCTCGGCTCCCCTGCAAAAGCTAAATCCGCGAGGCCTGGCGCATGCGATGGCGGCGCATCTCTCGGCCGAGAGCGCGCACCGGCAACTGCTTGATGAGCTTGGCCTTTCTCCTCTGCTCGATCTTGGCATGCGGCTTGGGGAGGCTTCCGGAGCGACCGTCGCTGTCCTTATTCTGCGGGCGGCCGTCGCCTGCCACATCGGCATGGCCAGCTTCGCCGATGCGGGCGTCTCGGAGCGATCCGGGCCGGCCGGCTGGTTCCTTGAAACTTTTAGGCTCCCACCGTGTTAACCCGCCGCGTTAACCGAAAATGAACCATTTGGATGACGGCGGCGACTAATAGCCGTAGGGTCTTTTCAGGGGATTAGCGTCATGCGTGTCCGAAGCACCACTCACTGGCTCGACTACGATCCGGTTGCCTTCGTTGTGCTGGTCCTCGGGATCGGCGCCGTTTCTCTGCTCGCGCTGAGCATCTAGCAGGCTCCAGCCGCTGGGCTCTGGCGAATTTCCATCGCGCAAGCGATGAAGAATGATGCCCGCGGTTGTTGCGGGCATTCGCTTTTTCCATAGACTTATTGTGTTTGGTCGGCGGCCTCAGCCAAAGCGGCAAGCCTTGACAGGATGGCATGACCGAAATCGCGGCCGTCCATATTCCCGCGATTCATCAGAATGACCACGCCGAGCCGCTTGCTCGGAATCATCCCGATATAGATCGTCGTGTTGTTGAGCCCGCCATTCTTGTCGGTGATCGGCGGCGGCAGATGGTGTACCTCCCACGCATGCGCCTGCATCACACCCGGACGAATGACGAGGGTTTCCTGCTGCGTCATCTCGACGGCGCGCTGGAGTGCGGGACCGACCGGCAGTTCTCCCAAATACGCGGCAAGAAGACGCGCCATGTCGCGCGCAGAGGAAAACATCTGCCCGGTGCCGGCCCAGTAATAATACCCTTGCATATTGCCCGGCTTGCCGATCGGCTTACCCTCTCCCCCATAGCCCTGCACCGCAATTGCCCTCAGTGCGGGGGGAAGATTCCCGACGTCGCCCACACCGCGCAGGGGCAGCAGGGTCGACCGTAGATCGAGCGGGCGCAACAGCTTCCGTTCGAGCAAGGAGGCATAAGGCATACGGAACCGGCGCTCGAGCGCCACGTGCAGCAGCATGAAACCTGCATGCGAGTAGTGATAATCCCGCCCCGGCACATGGTTGGGATCGCGTTTCCAGTTTTGCAGGTGGCGAAGGAATTTCGGTAACGTGAAATGCTCCACCGGCCACCATGGTGGGTTGTCGTGCGTGACGCTGAAACCCGAGCTGAAGGTGACGAGTTGGCGCAAGGTGATGCGGCTCGCGTCCCCTACATTGTTCAGCTCGCGGATGTATTTCGCGATCGAATCGTCGAGTGACAGCTCTCCATTCACGGCCGCCAGCGAAAGCACTGTCACATCGAAGATCTTGCTGACCGAGGCGAGGTTGAACACGGAATCCGAATCCACCGGCCGCTTGCTTGCGCCATCCGCATAGCCCACGTTGTGGAAAACCGTTCGGCCACCAATGCGCACTGCCGCCGCGGCGCCGGTGACACCCGCAAGAACTCCCTTTTCGAGCTCCTGAGCGATGACGGCTTGAACGTCGTTCGCCTCTGAAATGGCAGCGCTCGGCCCCTGGAAGATGAGCACCGTCGCCATCAGCGCGATCACGCCGCGCATCATTGTCTCCTGGGCATGTAGTCCGGATGAGCGCAGCGATATCCGGAATTTTTCTGAAGACCCCACAGAGTCCTGGTACTTGGTTTTATGGAAAGGTGAGTCAGGCCTGTCCGGACGTCAACGACGAACTCGATCGAGTTCCCTCTCCCTTAGGGAGAGGGTTAGGGTGAGGGGTTAAAATCTCTCGATGACGTGCCCCCTCACCCCACCCCTCTCCCCGTCGGTTCTCGGTGTCATGTTTCCCGGTGATGGAAAGTGATTTCTGGACGTTCATAATGCATTGATTTCTCTGCGCTTACGCGGACAGAGTATCACGTTCGGTCCTGTCGTTTCAATTCCAGTGCTACCTATTTGGACACCAGGTAGCAGGAACAACAGGAACTGTACGCGATGCCTCGTCTCAAATTGACCAAGAGCGCTATCGACTCGCTGCCAACTCCGGAATCGGATTTGGTCCATTGGGATGCCGCTTGTCCCGGCTTCGGCGTCAAAGTCACGCCGAAAGGCCGCAAGGTGTTCGTCGTTCTCTACCGCACGGCTGGGGCTGGCTCGAAACTGCGCAAGTACACAATCGGTGCCTATGGGCGCGTTACACTTCATCAAGCACGCATAGCCGCGCAGAAGGTTTTCACGGCGAGGTTAGAGGGTCGTGATCCAGCGGACGAGAAACGCGAAGCAAAACGGCGGATCGTGGCAGATCGGGTCGAGGACATACTCGAGACGTTCATTGCCCAACGGCTGTCGCAGAACAGGTCGGGAGCCGAAACTGCAAGGCTCCTGCGTCGAGAGTTGAAGCCCTGGATCGGCAAGTGCATCCATGAGGTTAGGAAGCGCGACGTCGTCGAGTTAATTACCGCAGTAGCACAGCGCGGGGCCCCGATAGCGGCGAACA
>JBEVJT010000095.1:0-6847 GCA_040510075.1 Xanthobacteraceae bacterium
GCGTAGTCGTCCGCCGGGTCAGGCTTCGCCTGCGGGAACAACTTGTCGTAGTCCTCGGGCGAGCGCATCACCATGGCGACTGGCCAGGGACGAGGATGCCGAGGTTATCTAATATTTGATCAACTAAGTTGCGACGCGTTTGGATATTCATACAACTTCGACGGCATCATCGTAGACGAAGTTGAACTGGAAGCCGTAGCTCGTGCCGCCCGCCAGCGGCGGATCGAAATGGACATGCAAGCTGCCGTCTTTGATCTCGGGCGGTTTGCTCGCGTGCAGCAGCCGAGCGTTACCGGAAATCTCGGCGACACTATCCGGCGTCCCGGTGAGGCCAAGTTTTGCCAGGTCGATTGCAATCTCGTTAACGAGCGCGGTTGCCGGGAGGTTGACGGCCAGGCGAACGGGAACGATCGCTGAGCCTTTTGCATCATCTGCCATTGTCTTTGCTCCAAGGGGGATAACTTTAGAAGGAGAAGAAGCCTGCTCCGTTTGGAGCAGGCCATAAGTCTTCGCGCTGCGAGCGGGTTTGCTCGCAGCTTTTCTTTTGAATGCCATGACTTACAGTGATGGGTTGCCTAGCGTTGAGGTTCCGCCGGTCATGCGGACTGCAAGCCGGTTGTCTACAACTTTGACTCCGTACAGAACGTCGAGTCTGTAGTTGCTGACATCGTTCGCGCCGTCATAGTACGGGATGACGCGGACGCTTGTTCCCTTGTAGCTCTGGCGCGCGACATCGACCGCGCCAGGCGGGCTGACCATCGGCACGATGCACAGCGCAAACGCATCGCGATGGAACATCATGTTCTGCCGATAAGAACCCGATGCATCGCCGACGATGTTAAGCGCAGCACCAGCGCCGGCAGCGATATCAGTGGTTCCCCACTGCGGGCCATCCGAGCCGCTGAGCGGAATGATCGGCGGCGTGATAGTCAACGTCGCAACGCCCGCGGCCACCGTTGCATCAGCAACAACCGTGATCGTCGCCCAGGCCTTCCGCTCAGCCGGCGATACCCTCGACACAGACACTGCAATCAAACGCATCGTCACAGCCCTGGACGCCCTCGGCCTCCTCGACTTCTCAATCCCCCAGGAGCACGAACGCTCACGCCTCACTCCAGAGCCCAATAGCTACGATCGCAAGAAGATGGATTGCCGGGTCAAGCCCGGCAATGACGATCTCGGGGGTGCGGCGCTCTTGACACAAGTCTTATATGTGGGGTGAGCGCTTTGCCTACGCGTATTAAAGGAATCGCTATGTCTATCAGACCCGTCAAGCGAATCATTCAATCCAAGTCCACGATCGAAGGCGCGGGCGTCAAGCTGCGCCGTGCTTTCGGTTTCGGAGACACCGGTGAGTTCGACCCGTTTCTGCTGCTCGACGATTTTCGCAACGATCGGCCCGAAGATTACCGCGCGGGCTTTCCGTGGCACCCCCATCGCGGCATCGAGACGATCACGTATGTGCTGGCCGGCACGGTCGATCACGGCGACAGCCTGGGCAATCGCGGCAAAATGGGCCCGGGCGACGTGCAGTGGATGACCGCCGGCCGCGGGATTCTGCACCAGGAGATGCCGCAAGGAGACGCGCAAGGGCGCATGCATGGCTTTCAGCTGTGGGCGAACCTGCCCTCTTCGCTGAAGATGACGGCGCCGCGCTATCAGGACGTCAAGGCGGGCGAGATTCCGGAAATCGCCGACGACGACGGCACGCGCGTGCGCGTCGTCTGCGGCGAGTTCTGGGGTCGGCGCGGTCCGGTCGAAGGCGTTGCCACAGACCCGCGCTATCTCGACATTTCGGTCCCGTCGGGCAAGCGCAAGACCTTGCCGGTGGAGACCGACCGTCACGCCTTTGCCTACGTGTTCGAAGGGTCCGGAAGTTTTCGCGCCGCTTCGCAGCCTTTCGGCGTGCTCACCGAAAAGGAGATCGACGGCGACGAGGCGCTCGTGCGCGAGCGCACCGGCAATCGTTCGCTCGTCGTGTTCGACAGCGGCGACGAAGTGACCGTACAAGCGGGAGAGGAAGGAATTCGTTTTCTCCTGGTCTCGGGGAAGCCTATCGAGGAGCCCGTTGCCTGGTATGGCCCCATCGTGATGAACACCCAGGCCGAGCTGCAGCAGGCGATCTCCGAGCTGCGCGACGGCACGTTTATCAAATAGAGATCAACAAGACCTGTGTCCTGGGCGCGGCGCATCACGCAGTGGTGCGCCGCAGACCCGGACCGCTACGGTCTGTGGCGGTCCCGGAGCAGTGGTGCACCGCCCCGCGCTGCACAGCATCCGGGACACATGCTTTAAGGCGGAAGTATCCGTCAACGCGTCCGCGGCAGAGGAAAGGGAAACTTCACCTTGGAGGTCCTACCGTCGGCTTGCAGACGCCGGTGCGCCTCGGACCAGGGTGGCGGTTCTGCGAGCCAATGCACGACGGCCGCCTCGTCGCACCAGTCGAGCAGGCGCGGCATCACGCGCCGGTGCATGCCGGAAGGCATGAACGCGCGCATCGTCGTCTCGTCGAACCAGATCGTTCGTGTCCAGAACGCCAGGTCCAGATCACGCAAGACTGCGGCGGACAGGTTTCCGCGCGCGAATTTCGCCTGCACAAGAACCCCAAGCGATTGAGCGAGAAAGCCCGGCAGGTACCGCCATGAGCGCACGCGCAGACGCGTAACGGGCACAAACGGCATTGCACGGCTTCCCTGTTCTGCGCGACTTTACTACCCGGAATGATAATCACTGGGATGCGTGAAACTCCAATGGAGAAGGCAGAGCAAGCACATTCGGGTCCAACGCGGCCGGCCTCCGCCTGGAGCCCGTTCCGGCACGCGATCTTTACGGTGTTGTGGACCGCGACGGTCGTCGCGAATGTCGGCTCGTGGATGTACAACGCAGCCTCCGGATGGCTGATGACGCTCCTCGATCCGGATCCACTCATCGTCGCGCTCGTCCAGGTCGCCACCACCGCGCCGATGTTTCTGTTCGCGCTGCCCGCTGGCGCGCTCGCCGACGTCTTCGATCGGCGAAAATTTCTCATCGCCATGGAAGTGGCGCTGACCATTTTCTCGGCAATCTTTGCTGCGCTCGTTTCGCTCCAGCTCGCGCGTCCCGCCAATCTTCTGGCGTTCACGTTCCTGCTCGGTGTGGGTGCAGCGCTTGCCGCACCCGCATGGCAGGCGATCGTACCCGTGCTGGTGCCGCGGGAGGACCTCACCGGTGCGGTGGCTGCGAACAGCGTCGGCATTAATGTCAGTCGCGCGATCGGCCCCGCGTTTGCCGGCGTGCTGATTGGAGCCATCGGAATGGCCGCGCCGTTCTGGATCAATGCCGCGAGCAATCTCGGCATCATCTTTGCCCTCATCTGGTGGAAGTCGCCGCAACGCGCACACGCGCATCTGCCGGCGGAGCGGTTGAGCAGCGCCGTGCGCACGGGCCTGCGCTACGCGCGTCACAATCGTCACCTGCAGGCGACATTGATGCGCGCCATCGGCTTTTTCCTGTTCGCCAGCGCCTATTGGGCGCTCCTGCCGCTGGTCACGCGCAATCAGGTCGCGGGCGGCCCCGAGCTTTACGGCATTCTCCTGGGGGCAATCGGAGTGGGCGCCGTAATCGGCGCCTTTGCGCTGCCATGGCTCAACCAACGCCTCGGACCAGACCGGCTGGTTGCCGCAGGCACTCTCGGCACCGCGCTCACGCTCGTTCTGTTCGGGCTCGCACGCCGGCCTGCCGGCGCGTTGGCCGCGAGCCTCATCGCGGGAGTCTCGTGGATCGCGATCCTCTCCAGCCTGAGCGTTTCGGCCCAGCTTGCCTTGCCGGACTGGGTGCGCGGGCGAGGGCTCGCGATGTTCAACACGGTTCTGTTTGGCGGCTTGACCTTTGGCAGCGCCGTTTGGGGGCAGGTCGCCGCGATGGTCGGGCTACCGCTTGCGCTTTTCATCGCCGCAGCGGGTACGGTGCTTGTCATTCCGCTGACCTGGCGCTGGAAATTGCAGACTGCGGCCGGCCTCGATCTGCGGCCTTCGATGCATTGGCCTGTGCCAAGCGCCGCGGGCGAGATCGAGCATGATCGGGGGCCCGTCCTCGTCACGGTCGAATATCGCGTCGATCCGGCGCAGCGCGAGCCGTTCCTGATTGCGCTCGAGCGAGTTGCGCGCGAGCGACGGCGCGACGGCGCTTACGCCTGGGGCGTGTTCGAGGACGCGGCCGTCGCCGGCCGTTTTGTCGAAACCTTCCTGGTCGAATCGTGGCTCGAACATTTGCGTCAGCATGAGCGCGTCACCCACGCCGACCGGGCGCTTGAAGATGCCGTGCGGCGCTATCAGGTGAAGGGATTGCCGAAAGTGACGCATTATATTGCGGCGCGCTCCGATGAAGACTCGTAGCCCCGGATGGAGCTGACATCCGGGATTTCGCCGCATTTCGCGGGCGCTCAATCCGGGCTACGATGCCGCAATGGCGCACGTGATCGAACGCGATGTGGAAATCGAGCTGGCGCAAATCCGGCGCGAGCTGAGCGAGGCGCGCGCGCAGCAGACCGCCACTGCCCAGGTGCTCAAGACCATCAGCCGCTCGGCCTTCGACCTGCAGACGGTGCTCGACGCTCTTGCCGACTCAGCCGTTCGCCTGTGCAACGCCTACGACTGCGCGATCTGGCGTCCGGAAGGCGACCGCCTTCGTCTCGCCGCCCATAAAGGCCCGATTGCCGTCCCCGAATATCTCCCCCTTGGCCGTGGAACGGTGACGGGTCGCTCGATCCTGGAGGGGAAGACCCTCCATGTCGCTGATCTTCAGGCCGAGGTCGAAGAGTTTCCGCAAGGCAGTGCCCACGCGCGACAGAGGGATTTCCGCACGCTGCTGCAGGTTCCCTTGATGCGCGAAGGTGTCGTCATTGGCTCCATCGGCCTTCGCCGCGTTGAGCAACAGCCGTTCAGCGAAGGGCAGATCGCGCTGCTCGAAACTTTCGCCGACCAGGCGGTGATCGCAATCGAGAATGCACGACTGTTCGAACAGGTGCAGTCGCGCACCCATGAGCTGAGTGAGGCGCTCGAATATCAGACAGCAACCGGCGATGTGCTCAACATCATCAGTCGCTCTCCCCGCGAGATCCAGCCCGTTTTCGATATGATCGCCGAAAGCGCGGCCCGGCTCTGTCACGCGCAGTTCTGCTTTGTCTACCGATTCGACGGCCAACTGCTCCATTTCGTCGCGCATCACGGCGTCAGCGCTGATGTCAGCGAAATGAACCGGCGCAACTATCCCGCGTTGCCCAGTCGCAAAAGCGTGGCGGCTCGCGCGGTACTTGAGCGGCGCGTCGCGCAGATCCCCGATGTCAAAGCGGATCTGGAGTACGGGCTTGGTCATATGGCTGCCATCGCCGGGTATGGCAGTGCAGTAGGCGTGCCCATCCTGCGCGAGGGCGTTCCTATCGGGTCGATCGCAGTCACCCGCGCTCAGACAGGGCTGCTCCCGGAAAAACAGGTCGATCTCCTGAAGACCTTCGCCGACCAGGCGGCGATCGCCATCGAGAACGCGAGGCTGTTCGATGCCGAGCAGGCGCGCACCCGCGAGCTGTCCGCTTCGCTGCAGCAGCAAACGGCTACCGCCGACGTGCTCAAGGTCATCAGCCGCTCGGCGTTCGATCTGCAGACGGTGCTCGATACATTGGTGAGATCGGCGACCCGCCTATGCGATTCCTACGATGCATCCATTCTTTTGCGAGAAGGGGAATTTCTAGTCAGCCGAGCGCATTGCGGGCCCATCCCTATCGATTTCGTCAAATTGCCGCTGACGCGAGCCTGGACCGCAGGTCGCTGCGTCCTCGACGGCGCGCCCGTCCACGTGGACGATCTTTCGCGCGCGGGCGATGAGTTTCCGGAGGGGCAGGAGCTGGCGCTGCGCATGGGCCACCGCACCATCCTCTCTGTTCCGCTGTTGCGGGAAAGGGAGGCAATCGGTTGCCTCACGCTGCGTCGCACGGACGTGCGTCCATTCACGCCCCAGCAGATCAATCTGGTCACGACCTTCGCCGACCAGGCGGTGATCGCGATCGAGAACGTGCGGCTGTTCGAGGACGTGCAGGCGCGCACGCGCGAGGTCACGGAAGCGCTGGCGCAGCAAACCGCCACGTCCGAAGTGTTGCGCGTCATTTCGAGCTCGCCGGGCGAGCTGAAGCCGGTATTTGATGCCATACTGTCGAATGCGACGCGTATCTGTGAGGCCAAGTTCGGCACGTTGTATCTTTATGAGCAAGGTGCGTATCGGGTCGTAGCAACGCACAACGCGCCCCTTGCTTTAGCAGAAGTCTGGCGACGCGATCCCCTGATCCGGCCGCCGGCAGACGTCCCCCTCGGCCGCATCGCCATTACGAAGAAACCGACCTATCTTGAGGACATCAAGACTACCCAATCGTACAAAGACGGTGATCCATTCCTGGTCAACACGGTCGAGCTTGGTGGTTATCGGACCGTGCTTGCCGTGCCGATGCTCAAAGATGATGAGCTTATCGGCTCGATCAATATGCTTGGGCAGGAGGTTCGCCCGTTCGCCGACAAGCAGATCGAGCTGGTCAGCAATTTCGCCAAGCAGGCCGTCATCGCCATCGAGAACACGCGACTGCTGAACGAGTTGCGCGAGTCGCTGCAGCAGCAAACGGCGACCGCCGACGTGCTCAAGGTCATCAGCCGCTCGACGTTCGATCTGCAGACCGTGTTCGATACGCTGCTCCAATCCGCGGCAAGGCTCTGCGATGCAAAACCAGCCATGATCTGGCTGCAGCATGGCGAGTCCTACAAGCTGGCCGCAAGTTACGGCTTCTCTCCCGATTTTGAGGAGTTTTGTAACGAAAACCCAATCATGC
>JBEVJT010000096.1:0-10411 GCA_040510075.1 Xanthobacteraceae bacterium
ACCGGGTTGACTTCGCACAGCCCCTCACCGATGGCCCAAGCGAACATAGCCGAGAGGGTGCTGCGGGCGCGGTTGGCCGTGACGGCGCCGCTATCCTTGGCGATGGCCTTTAGGCGGACAGCGACGGCAGCTCGATCGATCGCAGAGGCAGCCATGCCTTGCAGTGGCATCCAGTGCTTCTCAAGATGCCGGGTGCATTCCTAGTGGCTGCGGGGCTTCATCTCTGGCCGGCGCGCGTCAAGGTAGTCGCGCATTACGGCCGAGAAAAGCAGCGCTGCGTTGACACGTTGGCGGCCTTTGCGTGTTAGGTCCGTACGTAATCAGGCCACCGTCTACGGCGTAGTAGCGATAAGGATAAACGGACGGCAGTGCAAACTCCGCTACGGCGCGCTCGATTTCGTCGGGGCGAGATTTCATCAAAGTCGTTTGCTAGTTCGACGGTCGGCTGGTCGTTCGATTTACCTGCTCACTCCGGGCCGGCCACGACTTCCATCTCCTAGCCAAACTCAAGCATAGCAGGTCTTGTTCAGGTCGTAATCCGTGAGATAACAGCTTTCCGTTACCCGCGGGTTTGACGCGCGGGGAGCTGTAAAGTTTTCTCACCTATAGCCGCAATGGGTCATCAGCTCCCTTTGGAAGCCCGCGCGGACTTTGTCCGGTATGCCCCAAATAGCGGACCTTATCTCAAGACGTAGAGACGACCGAGTCGTGCCATAACCGGCTGTGAGCAATCGCAGCAAATGTTGCTACTCGAGCACCTCGTCGGCGCGGGCGAGCACGCTGTCGGGCAATGCGAGGCCGAGCGTTTTGGCGGTTTGGACGTTGATCGTCAGCTCGTACTTAATCGGCTGCTGTACGGGTAACTCAGCTACCTTCGCGCCCCTGAGAATTCGATCAACGTATGAATGACGCCGCACGCCTGTATGAATCGAGCACATCCGACGCATAGGACATTAAGCCCCCATCTACCGTGAAGAAACGGTACGGATAGATCGTGGGCAGGCGATGCCGTGCCGCTGCGACGATAATTGTTTCGCGATGGCTAATCGTAACGGGGCTTGGAAGCACGATAAGAGCGCCATTCGGGTCACGGGCAAATGTAGCAACGCGTTGTGTAATTTCGGCAGCATCTCGCACGCCGGCCGGTATCAGCCGTACGCCGAACGATGGTGCGGCAGCCTCAATCGTGCGCAGATATGCAGCCCATGTCGGATTGGCCGGATCAAAAACCACCGCAATTCTGTCAACACTGGGCGCGCATTCCTTAAGCAGCTGCAACCACTTCCCTCCGACCGAAAACTCGAAATTGGTGAAGCCGGTGATATTGCCCTCCGGCCGTGCCAGGTTGGTGACGAAGCCGGCAGAGACCGGATCGACAACGTGCACAAAAACGATCGGTATGGAGAGAGTCTGTTGCCGCAGGGCGGTGGCAGCGAGCGCGCCGGAGGCAACCACCACGTCGGGGCGCAGTTCAATTAGCTCGGCTGCTAGCATCGATGTGCGCGCTGCATCGGCCTCGCCAAAACGAAAGTCGACCTGAACGTTGCGTCCATTGGTCCAGCCTAATTCTTGCAGGCGCTGCACCAACTCCCTGATCCAGCTCTGAACTTCTGGGTCGCTCTCCGCGAGCGTCGATAGAGCACCGATGCGCCGCACGCCGTCGCCCAGCTGCGCATGTACCGCTAACGGCCACGCCGCCGCGCCGCCCAGCGTGACTAAGAACTTTCGGCGTCCGATGTGGATTGCCATGCGACCCTCCCGTGGGGGTCATGCAACGGAGGGGACGATATCACGCTTTAGCGAAACGACGAACTATGCTTTTGCGCTGCAAAAATCTTGAAACGCTAATGTCCGAATCGGGTCCATCACCGGCTGTTGCCGCAACGCAATACTAATGACCGCTTCGCTCCGATCAGCAGACATCCGTCGTCGTGGCCCCGCGTTGAGTTGACCGCCTGCGCTTTACGTTGAGGTCCGCCGCGTTCGCGGGGTAGACTTCGCGCTTGGCCGGACAATCGTAAGGAAGCCCCTCCACCACCCTTCGCTCGCTGTGCCCGCTCGGGTGGGCCCCCCTTCGCTTCACTTCGCGGGGGAGGCCACGCGCGCCGACGAGATAACGCAACAGATCAACTATCCTCGTGCGTCAGGATGGCGAACCCGTGCACGCTGCGGTGTTCGTCCGCGTTGTGCGCATCGGTGACGACCAGCGTCGAGCCGGGATGCAGCAGCGCAGTCATTCGCTTGGCGACATCGGGCGCAAGATCGATGCGGTTGATGGTTGCGGATACCAGCAAAGCCGAAGTGAGCGCCTGATCGCTCGCCGCACTGAGCCCGAACGCCTGCCATTTGAGATGCGCCGGATCGGCATCGGGCCCGGTGAGCGTAAATGCGTGGGTACCGATTGGCTTCTCGGGGTCGATAATGCCGGCTGGCGCCGTGAAGGCTTCGTTGCCGTTGACGAAGCCGATAAGCTTTCGATCCGCCGCCGACACGACGAAAGCCAAGCTCTCGTGCGTTTCCTTTGTCGCGTGCATTGGGTGGGCGGACTTTGACGATACGGTCTTCACCGCCTCGCGCGCCAGGTCGCCGAGGCGATTGGGCATCAAAAGTCCGGGGTGCTGAAAGTCCGTAGTCGCAACATCCGCATCGGCAATGACCACCGGGGTGCCTAGCGTCGTTACGCCAAAGAGCAGCTTGGCGAACTCGAGCGGCAGCCGCACACAGCCGTGGCTCGCGGGATAACCTGGCAGATTTGCGGCATGCAGCGCTACCCCGTTCCAGGTCAGGCGCTCCATGTAGGGCATCGGGGCATTGTCATACTTGGATGAGTGATGGGCCTTGTCCTTTTCCAGAATGACGAAGACCCCGGCAGGCGTGCGGTGTCCGGGCCGGCCGGTCGAACAGGTCGCTGATCCTATTTGCACGCCGTTGCGATAGATCACGACCCACTGTTTCGGAAGCGACACCAGAACAACAACCGGGCCTTCGGAAGAGCGTTCGGGACTCCAGTTGAACTCGCCCGGCTTCAGCGTCGCTGGATCGACCGGCTCGTTTTGCGTCAACGCGCCTGTAAGTTTTGCTCCGAGTGGAGCGGTAAGTGTGGTCGCCAGAAACGCGCGGCGCGAAACGCTGCAGGACTGAAAGCTTTGTCTCATCTCGTCCCTCGGCTGAGTGTTGTCTTTATCCGGATGGCAAGGACTGAGGTTTTACCATCGGTCAGGACTCTTGCGCGAAATAATTCCCCCTACTTCAAAGTTCATGACGTATCCTCGGTCAATGAAAGGCAATAGGGAAGTAACCTGCTCAAGGTGCGCCCCAGGGCACCAGAATATTCGTAATAAATTGCTATGCGTGATATCACGGGCTTCGCGCTGTTTGTGTCGCGCGAAAGAGTTGCAATGATCCCACGCTCTCCCGTCCGCGGTTGCCGTAATGTAAGCACTTGGCAACGCTGCTCCTGCACCGCCGTTAAAATCGGTCACGAGCATCCCGGCAACGCAAAATCAAGAGGCTGATGGAGCGCCACGCAAGCACAGCAGTCATGGCCATCACGACATTGAGGGGGCCAGAACATTTGAAGCAGATGATCCCCGGAGAGCTTAAATGGTGCGTCAGCTTGTGAACACGGTTGCCTTAGCGGCAGCTATTGCATTGAGCGACTCAGCGGCCGCTCAGCAGGTTACGGCCCAGGCCAAGGCCGGAGTGCTGACCTGCGATGTATCAGCCGGGATCGGCCTCATCATTGCCTCGCAAAAGCAGATTTCGTGCGCATTCGCACCAGAGGGACCGGGGAGGCGCGAAGACTACGACGGCTACATAGCCAAATTCGGGCTCGATCTCGGGCTCACCAGCGGCGGGTTTATGGTGTGGTCGGTTTTCACGGAAACGGTTGCAGGTCCTGGGTTCCTGGCCGGCGATTATTACGGCGCGAGCGGCGAAGTAACTGTCGCGGCCGGATTGGGAGCTAACGTGCTCGTCGGCGGCTCCAATCGCACCGTTGCGTTGCAGCCGATTTCGATAAGCGGACAGCGAGGACTCATTCTCGCAGTGGGCGTTGCGGCTCTTCATCTGGGGCCGCCCCGGCAATGATCCAGAACCGAATTGCGAATACAATTGCCACGATACAAGAACTCGACACCACAACCCGGCAGGCAAGGCACTGTTTCAGATGCTTGCCGTCTTTGCCGAGTTTGAGCACGCAATGATGGTTTTGGTTTTGCTTTTGCGCGCTCACTTCGACTTAATGCGAGACGAGCCGATTCAAGCCGAAGCTGGACAGATAGGCCTGATTCCTTCAGCGACGGGCGGCTCGAGAAAGAAGCAGTTGGCCTGATGCTTTGCTCCGGCGTGAACTGCCCTGTTCATTTCTCCGCTTGCTTGTAACTCGCCCCCGGGCTGCAAAGTCACAGCGCGACCGAGGTGATTTCCTCGGGGCTGCCCGCGCGTCCGATGGGAAGATGCGTCGCGCTCGGCGTACGCCTGCTCATCTCTGTTCACAGCGTCGCGGGCGATCTGCGTATCGATCAGGCCGGGATTCACCGCACAAGCTGGCGTGTTGTTGCGGGGTCCTGTTTCCGCTTTGCGGTGCCGAGCGGGCATTACGTTAAACTGATCATGACGTCTGCCTGACGCGCGATGCTCTTGACCCGCCGGTCCCTCGTTCGCAACAAGATGGATTGGCGGGGCAACCCCGGCAATGACGATGCAAAGATGCAAATGGAAGCGTCCTGAACCAGGAGGAGAAGCCATGCCCATCATTCAGTCACGTCGCGAGCTGCTGCAAGCCTTCCTGGCAGGCTCGGCCAGCTTGCTCGTTCCGGCAGACCGGGCAAAGGCGGCGCCCACGAATATTGTCGCCTCGAGCTTTGCCGGCGTCTGGCAGGACGGGCTGAAAGCCGGGGTGATCCCCTGCTACAAGGCAAAGAACGGCGGCGACGTTGCGCTCGTTTTTGGCACGCCGAGCGATTTCGTTCAGAAGATAATGGCCACGCGTGACCGGCCGGCCATCGACGTCGTGATCGGGACCGACGCCGACGTTTTCCAGAATGCGCAGCTCGGCATTATCGAGAAGCTCGATGCGAGCAAGGTGCCGAATCTGGCCCGGCTCGTGCCCATCTTTACGAATCCATACGAAGGCTGGGCGTTTGGCTATGATGGCGGACGGGACGGCCTTTCGGTCAACACGAAGAAGATAAAGGAGGTGCCGAAGAGCTGGGTCGAGTTCACCGAACAGGTAGCCAAGGGCCGCTACGGGCGCGCGGTGATGTATCCGCATCTCACCGCCACCGACGGTTACGCCATCACCTGGCTTATCAATCGCGAGCTGGGCGGCAACCTCAACAATCCGGAACCCGCGATCAAGCGCCTGCGGGAAATGAAGCCCTACATCACGAAGTTCTGGACCAGCAATGCCGAGCCCGGCACCGCGCTGACGAGCGGAGAAGTGGATATAGCTGCCTGGACCGACGGGAGAACTTTCGGCGTGCAATCGGCAGGGCACAAGGAGATCGAATTCTTCCTGCCTACGCCAGGGAGCCCGATGGTGACCATCTGCTTCATGAAGGTGAAGAACGGCGCCGAATCCGGATGGGACTATCTCAATTGCGCCGCAGATGCGAAGAACCAGGCCGCGTGGAATCAGTTCTTCCCGGGCTATTACATGAGCAGTATAGACAACGACTATCCGCCTGCATCGCGCGAGAAGCAGGATCCGACATCGCTGGACAAGAGTTTCCGCAACTGGATTCTGCCGCCGTGGAAAGAGTTGGCACGCGTGCGGCCTGCATGGATGGAGCTGTGGACCAAGGAAATCGGCGCCTGACCTTTATTTAATCCCTCCCGCGCAGCGGGCGGCCTGCCCGAGCGGAGCGAGGGTCGGGTGGGGCGCATCTTCCCATGATCCTTTTCCTTCTTCCGATCCTGGTTTTCCTGCTCGCGTTCTTCGTGTTGCCGTTCGGAGTGATGCTCTACGAGAGCATGTTCCTCTCGCCTTTACTCGCGCCTGAAAACCCCGGACCCACGCTGGCCAATTATGCCAAGCTGTTGGGTGATTTCTTCTATCTGAAAATCGTGCTGCAGACGCTCGCACTGGGCGTCGCGGTAACCACGCTTGCGCTCATCATCGCCTACCCCGTCGCTTATCTGCTCGCGCGGGCACGCTCGCGGCAGCTCCTTGTCTTCCTCATCATTTCACCGCTCGTCGTAAGCGTGGTCATTCGCTCCTACGGCTGGATGGTACTACTCGGCCGCGCCGGTACGGTGAACACCCTCTTGCAAGCGAGCGGCATCACCGAAGCGCCGCTCGCGCTGATGTATAACTGGTTTGGCGTCACGGTCGCGCTTACGCACGTCCTCCTGCCCTACATGATCCTCGCGCTGGCGAGCGTGATCGAAGGCATTCCCGAGAGCCTCGAGGACACCGCCGCGGTTCTGGGCGCCGGCGCCTGGGCGCGTTTCCGGTACGTGCTGCTCCCCCTAAGCCTGGAAGGCGTGGGCGCGGGCGTCACCCTGGTCTTCATGCTGGCGATCGGCAGCTTCGTCTCGGTTCTGCTCCTTGGCGGCAGCGAAACGCTCATTCTGCCGCTGCTTATCTATCAGCAGGTAATGCTGATCAACAACAACTTCGCTGCCGCGCTCGGCGCCGCATTGCTCATCATCTCGCTTGCGTTGCTCTACGTGCAGTCGCGCGCCTTCCGCACTCGTGCGACCGCATGATGGCGGGACGCACCGGCGCCGTGCTGCTGCGCGTGTACTGCGCGGCCGTGCTGCTGTTCCTGAGCCTTCCGATCATCGTCGCCGTCGGCGTGGCGTTCGGGGCTGACCGAATCGCGCGCTTTCCGCCGCGCGGATTTTCGCTCCACTGGTTTGCCGCGGCGCTGATGGATCGCACTTTCATGGGCGCGCTCGCAACGAGCCTCGAGCTTGCGACGCTGACAACCATTGGCACCATACTGGTGGGGTTGCCCGCGGCCGTCGCGCTTGAACGGCGCGTTTTTATCGGCAGCACCGCGCTCGAAACGTTTCTGCTTTCCCCACTCACGCTGCCAGGCGTGCTGTTCGGGATTTCCATGCTGTTCTTTTTGGGCGCGACGCGCTGGGGACTGAGCTGGTCGGGCCTGCTCATCGCCCACATCGTAATCGCGCTGCCTTATCTCCTGCGCACGACGCTTGCGGTTCATCGCGGACTCGACCGCGGGTTGGAAGAAGCCGCCCTGGTGCTGGGAGCAAGCCCGTGGCAGGCATTCCGGTACGTCACGCTTCCCCTGCTCAAGCCCGGCCTCGCCGCGGGCGGCCTGTTCGCCTTCCTCACCTCGTTCGATAACGTGCCGGTTTCCATTTTCCTCACCACGGCCCAGACCAACACGCTTCCCGTCACCATTATGAGCTATCTCGTCAATCAGGACTTCGACGCCACTGTGGGAGCGATCTCGGCGCTGCAGGTCGCCATTGTGCTCGCACTCCTTTATCTGCTCGATCGCATCTATGGGGTTGCCCGGCTGACCTCGTTGGGTGCGTGATGGCACGGCGCCGCAGTGTGGCTGTCGAGTTGCGCTCCCTGCACAAGCGCTACGGCAGCGTGGTAGCGGTGCGCTCGCTCGACCTGCGCGTCGAGCCTGGTCAGCTCTTGTGCCTCTTGGGTCCCAGCGGATGTGGCAAGACCACAACCTTGCGCGCCATTGCGGGCCTCTTGCAGCCGGATGCGGGCGAGATCCTGGTGGACGACCGCGTCGTCAATCAGGTTCCCGCGCACCGCCGGGGGTTTGGCCTGGTGGCGCAGAACTATGCGCTATTTCCCCACATGACCGTGATGGAGAACGTAACTTTCGGGCTACGCATGCGCGGCGTGGCACGCGAGGAAACAGCCCGGCGCGCCCGTGAAGCACTCGCCATGGTTCAACTCGCACGCATGGAGGATCGCTATCCGCGTCAGCTTTCCGGCGGTCAGCAGCAGCGTGTCGCGCTCGCCCGCTGTCTTGTGGTCGAGCCCGATCTGCTGCTTCTCGATGAGCCTCTCGGCGCGCTCGACAAGAAGCTGCGCGAGGCGATGCAGGTCGAGCTCAAGTCCCTGCAACGGCAGGTGGGGATCACCACCATTTTCGTGACGCACGACCAGGAGGAGGCACTGACGCTGTCTGATCGGATCGCGGTCATGCACGAGGGCGAATTGCAGCACGTCGGCACGCCGCAGGAAATCTATGAAACGCCGCGTAACCGTTTTGTCGCCGACTTCATCGGCATCTGCAATTTCCTGGACTGCACCGTTGCGGGACGTGAGCAATCCGCGGTGCTGCTGCGCATGGATGATGGCGCTGTCATGGTTGCGTCCGGCGCATCCACGCCGGGGCAAGGAACGCGCATGACACTCGCTGTCCGACCGGAAAAGCTGATCGTCGCATCCTCAGAGGATCGACGCACCCACGCCCTGCCCGCGCAGATCGAAGCTCTGGTCTATGTAGGCACCGCGGTTCATATTCACCTGCGCACCGGAACGGGTACTCGTCTGGTCGCATATCGGCAAAACACGACGCCACTGGGCTCGCATCTGCATCCCGGCGCGCGCGTGTACGTTTCGTGGGACGCCGCCGCGGCGCGCCTCGTGGAATAGCCACCGCCGCCCCGCATTCTTACCGCACAATCGTGCCCACTGCGTTCGGGGCACGCACGGATTTGCGCTCTTTCATGCAGCGTCCACATAACCCAATGCATCTTCAACCATGCTCATGAGTTTCTGCCCTTCTCCTCTTGTCATCGTGCTCCCAGATACAGCTCGCGCACCTTGGGATCGGCCAGCAGATCGGCCGATCGCCCCTCGTAGCGATTCTGACCCATGTCGAGCACGTAAGCGCGATGGGAATGCGCCAGCGCCTTGGCGGCATTCTGCTCCACGAGCAGGATCGAAACGCCCTGCCGGTGGATGAGCTCGAGACAATCGAAGATGCTGTCGATGATCTTGGGCGCGAGCCCCATCGTCGGTTCATCCAGCAGGATCAGTTCCGGGCTGCGCATCAGCGCCATGGCGAACACCAGCATCTGGCGCTGGCCGCCGCTCATGGTGCGCGCCTTGGCTCGTTCCTTTTCGCGCAGATCCGGAAACATGCAGAACGCCCGCTCGCGCGCGCTGCGCACGAGCTCCGGATCCTTCGCGGCCCACAGCGCCAGATCAAGATGCTCCGCAATCGTCATGTCAGGAAAGATATTGCGGCGCTGCGGACAATAACCCACGCCTTCTCGAACGATCTCATGCGGCTCCAGCCCCGTGATGTCCTTGCCTCTGATGACGATCTGCCCAGCGGTGGGGCGCAAATAACCCAGAATGGTCAGGAGCACGGTCGATTTGCCGGCCCCGTTGGGCCCGATCAGGCAGACGGTCTCCCCGCGCGTGACTTCCACATGCACGCCATGCAGGATTTCTTTTTTGCCATATCCCGACGCAATGCCGTCGACCTTCAAAAGCGAGGGCTCGGCCACGTCATCAGCTCCCGAAATAGGCGCGCTGCACTTCAGGCTCGCGACGGACGTCCGCGGGCGCGCCCTCAGCGATCTTTCGTCCCATGTTGAGAACCACGATGCGCTGGCAGTTATTCATGACCAGATCCATGTTGTGCTCGATGATGAGAAATGTGCGGCCCTCGTCGTTGAGATGATGCACTAGATCCACGATCTTGCGCTGCATCGTCGGATTGACCCCAGCCGCGGGCTCGTCGAGGAGCACGAGGCTGGGCTCGAGCATCAGCACCTGCGCGATGGAAAGAAGCCGCTGCTGGCCGAATGAGAGGTCATTGGCGTACTCATCGGCGAATGCGGACAGGCCGACCAGCTCAAGCAACTCGCAGGCCCTGTGCGCAGCGCTTTCGCCGCGCGCGGGCAGCAACAAATTTTCCAGGACCGTCATCTTCGGGAAGATGCGGGTGATCTGGAAGGTGCGCGCCATGCCCTTGCGCGCGACCTGATAAGGCCGCAGGCCCCCGATATCCTCGCCGCGGAAGATCACCCGCCCCGCGTCCGGTACCATGTAACCGACCAGCACGTTGAAGAGGGTCGTTTTCCCCGAACCATTCGGGCCGATCAGGCCTACGATCTCGCGCTCCGCAATGGAGAAACTGCAATCGGCGAGCGCCTCGATGCCCCCGAATCGCTTGCGCAGATCGCGAATCTCGAGAATTGTCGCGCCGCTGTGCATGGCTAAATCATCCGGCTCTTGGGCAGCAGGCCCAGCTCCTTCAGGCGCACGACCACGCCGTCGGGCATCCAGAGAATGAGCCCCATCAGGATCAGGCCGAACAGCGTGACGTTCATGCGCCCGAAGTGGAGCCACGCGTAGTCGCTGACCAGCTCAAGAAATAGCGCACCGACCACTGGACCTACAACGGTACCGAGGCCGCCGAATATCGCCATGATGATGGGACGCATG
>JBEVJT010000097.1:0-20312 GCA_040510075.1 Xanthobacteraceae bacterium
TGCCGCGCAATAGCGCGTAGCCTCGCACTTCGCGGTTGAATTGGATTTGCTGCGCATGGCTCATCGGCGCCGAGTGCGTCTTGCCATTAGCGACAAGGCCGAGCTCGCCATCGAAAAACTCAACGTCGCGCCCGCGCGACGGCTTCGGTTGCCAGCCACATGACCAGCACGGAGGAGGGCCGCCCAGGACCGCGCTGCATTCAGGACACTTGGCGATCTCGATCGCAGCACTGCGTTTGCGCGCTGCGGCGGTGATGTTCTCTGCACGGCTGTCAACGTTGAGTGTCCATGCGACGTCGTCGGATGGAAGGCCGTGGCGATAGACCGCGCCAGCGTGGTCGAGGAATACGCAGTCGGTCTTGCCTTCGTGTGGACGCAGACCGCGCCCAGCCATCTGCGGAAACAGGCCGAGTTGTTTGGTCGGGCGGGCGAGGATAACGCAACTGACCGGAGGGCAGTCCCAGCCTTCGGTCAGGACCATACAGTTGGCGACGACTTTGGTCTCGCCCGATGCTAAGGCGGCGAGTATTTGTTCGCGTTCTTTAAGAGGCGTCGTTCCGCAAATGTATTCGGCGGGCACGCCGGCCTGACGAAATCTGTTGCGAATATGGACCGCATGGTCGACATCGACGGAGAATGCGACCGTAGGACCGCCTTCACCGTTCGCATGCCACTCGCTTACGATATCGCCGACAAGTTCATCGGTATTCATGCGGCGCGAGAGGGCGGAGATCACATAGTCGCCCTGCGAAACGCCAACGCCCTTCGCCACGTCGCGATAGATGCGCTCCAGGCCAGCGCAAGGAACCTCGCGAAAAGCGCTATTTGCCGCACGCGCATCGTCAGCGGCCGTCCTGTTGTATGCAGCCGAAATAGCGCTAATATATCAACGTCTTTTTCAGTGCAGCGCATTGCGCGGCGCTCCTGCGGCAAAGGCTCGCTATGAAGGTTCGGGTCGCATCCTGGCTTGGCGTTGCAGTCGCCGGTGTGTTGCTCGCTTTTTCCGCGGCGTCCCAGCAGCGGCCCCCCCGCCTGGCGCTGCTGATCGGAAATGCCTCCTATCCGGATGCCAGCACGCCCCTGTCGACCACCATCAGGGACGCGCGCACGTTGGCAGAAGAATTCCGGCGCAGCGACTTCGAGGTCGACCTCAAGGAGAACCTGGGCAAGGAGGAGATGCAGCGCGCCATCGATGCCTTTGTGGGCAAGATCCGCAGCGGCACAGTGGCCCTGTTCTATTTCAGCGGTTACGGCATTCAGGTGGCGCGGCAGACATATCTGATCCCCATCAACGCGCAGGTCTGGACGGAGGCCGAGGTGCGGCGGGACGGCGTCAGCCTGGACGGGCTCCTCGCAGAGATGCAGCGCCGCGGCGCCAAGGTGAAGATCATCATCATCGATGCGGCGCGGCGAAATCCGTTCGAGCGTCGCTTCCGCGCGGCGCCTGCGGGTCTTGCCGCGCTCGATGCGCCCGAGGGCACCCTCGCCATCTTTTCCGCTGCGCCCGGCAAGGTGATCAATGACCCGAGCGGCGCCAACAGCATTTTCGTGAGCGAACTCATCAAGGAGTTGCGCGTCCCCAACATCACTGCCGAGGAGGTTTTCAATCACACGCGCGTGGGGGTCTCGCGCGCGTCGAACAACGAGCAGGTCCCTTGGGTCGCTTCGTCGCTGGTCGAGGAATTCTATTTCGGAACCCGTCCCGCCGCCTCCACCACCACCACGCCTTCTACACCGCCACCACCCCCGCCACCGCCGCCCTCGGAGCCTTCCCCGCAGGCAAAGACCGGAGAAATATTTCGCGACTGCGACGACTGCGCCGAGATGGTGGTGGTGCCTGCCGGCTCTTTCGACATGGGCTCGAGCACCGAATACGAAAACCCGGTGCACCGCGTGACCATAGGCAAACAGTTTGCTATCGGCCGCTATGAAATCACGTTCGAGGAATGGGACCGCTGCGTCGAGGAGAAAGGCTGCAAACATCGGCCGGACGATCGCGAATGGGGGCGTGGCAAGCGTCCGGTGATCAATGTCAGCTGGCTCGACGCCAAGGAGTTCGTGAGCTGGCTGTCCCAGAAAACCGGCAAGACCTACCGGCTGCCGTCGGAAGCCGAATGGGAATATGCCGCACGCGCGGGAACGAATACGCCCTATTGGTGGGGCCAGAACGTGGGCTCGCGGCAGGCGAACTGTCGGGAATGCAACACCGGCTCCGGCCAGCAGACGCAGCCGGTCGGTTCCTACCCCGTCAATCCATTCGGGCTTTACGATACCGCCGGCAATGCCGCCGAATGGGTGGAGGATTGCTGGAACGACAATTATCGCGCCGCTCCCAAGGACGGCTCGGCCTGGACGAGCGGCCAATGCCGTCTGCGGGTGCTGCGCGGGGGTGCCTTCGACAGTGCCGCGAAATACGTGCGCTCCATGGCCCGGTTTCGCTATGATTCCGACGTGCGTTACTCCGCCAACGGGTTTCGCGTCGTCCGCGAGATGCCGTAGGGCCTGGCTCATCGGCTGATGATCATGACGTGATGCAAGATCTCTTTGACCAGTCAGTGCTGCGCCGCGCCCAAACCGGATTCCATTCCGATAGCGACACGGAAATACGCGAGGGGTTGAGCGAAGGCGATCAGGTCGTGGCGAACGCAGGCGGCCCGCTGCGCGATGACGACAGGGTCAAGCCGGTCCTCCCCGAGATCACCGGCCTCGGGCAACCCTGACGTGCCGCGGCTGTTTCCGCGAAGTCTCTTCGGCAAATACGCGGTCGCCTTCGCCGGGCTGATCGTGCTTGTGCTGCTTGCCAATGGCGTGCTGGAAACCTGGTTTACCTACAGCGAGACAACGGCCCTCCTGGCCAAGGCACAATCGGAAAAGGCCGAAGTCACTGCACGGCGCATCGGGCAGTTCATCGAAGAAATCGAGCGCCAAATCAGCTGGGCCACGCGTGCAAGCGCCACGACGATCGAACAGCGGCGTGCAGATTACGCCCTGCTCCTCCAGCAAACGCCCGCCATCGATCGGCTGATCCAACTCGATAACGCCGGGAAGGAGCAACTGCGGGTCACGCGGCGGGAAGTCGTGATTGGCAGCGGCTTTGATTATTCCACCAATCCGCGGTTCACGGAGACAAAAAAGAGCCAGATCTGGATGTCGCCTATCTACTTCGATGGGCGCGATCCCTTCATCGCTATCGCGATGGAGCATTCGGGACGCACAGCCGGCTCAACCGTGGCGGAGGTCAGCCTCAAGCCGCTTTCCGAGTTCATCGATCGCAATCAGATCGGGAACGACTATGAGGCCTACGTGGTGGGACCGGACGGGCGCTTGCTCGCACATTCCGATCCCGAGCGCCTCTCCGGTACGAGCTTTGCGGAGCTCCCCCAGGTGAAAACGGCCGTCAGGGGCGGCGGCGAGACGCTGAACTTTGGCAAAGACCCCGACGGCCAAGCGGTGCTCACGGCATGGGCGGCGGTCCCGCGACTTAGCTCCTTCGTGTTCTTCGAGCAGCCGCGGAGCAAAGCGCTGCAACCGGTATACAATCTTCTCTTCCGAACGGCCTGGCTTTTTGCAGGCGCGGTCCTGCTTGCGCTTGTTACCGGCACCCTCCTGGCGCGCCAAATGGTTGTGCCGATCCGGGCTCTGCAGGTCGGCGCGAAACAGCTCGAAGCCAGCGATTTCGGCCATCGCATAAAAGTAAAAACAGGCGATGAGATTGCCGATCTGGCCGAGCATTTCAATCGCATGGCGGACCAGCTGCAGAACTCCTACCGTGGACTGGAGCAGAAGGTTGCCGAACGTACGCGGGAGCTCGCGCAATCCGTAAACGAGCTCAAGGCACTCGAGGAAATCGGCCGGGCGCTCGGTTCCTCGCTCGATCTGAGCTCGGTGCTTGCAACCATTGTCAGCCGCTCCGTGCAACTCACGAACGCCGATGCCGGGGCGATCTACCGCTACGATCCCCTGCACATGAGCTTCGAGCTTGCCGAGTCCCATGCTCTCGAGCGTTCGGTGCAGGAGCGCGTGCGCGCGATCCGCATCCACCTGGACGACAGCGCCATGGGGCTTGCCGCGAAGGAAGGGAAATCGCTTTCGATTCCGGATCTTGAGAGTGCTCCCGACTATGCGCTCAGGGATATTACGCTTGCGGCCGGCTTTCAGTCGGTGCTCATCATACCCCTGATTGCCCAGGACGAGATTCTCGGCGCCCTGATCGTGCAGCGCCGCAGCAAAGGCGAGTTTCCCGCGCGCACGGTGGAGCTGATGCAGACTTTCGCTCATCAGTCGGTGCTGGCGATGAAGAACGCGCGGCTGTTCCGTCAGGTGCAGCAAAAAGGGCGCGAGCTTGCCACCGCCAACGAGCACAAGTCGCAGTTCTTCGCCAATATGAGCCATGAGTTGCGTACTCCGCTCAACGGCATGCTGGGCTTTTCCGAGTTGCTGCTCGATGGCCTCTATGGACCAATGCCGGATAAGGCAGTTGACGTGCTCACGCGCATCCAGAAAGACGGCAAACACCTCCTTGGGCTCATCAACGATGTGCTGGATATCTCCAAGATCGAGGCCGGACAGCTCACGTTGTCGCTGAGCGACTACTCGCTGGCGAATGTCGTCGAGGCAGTGATGAACTCGACCGAATCGCTCGCGCGCGCCAAAGGCGTCGAAGTGAAGGCGGCAATTCCCGAAAGTTTGCCGATCGGCTATGGCGACGAGCGCCGGCTTACGCAGGTGCTGTTGAATCTCGTCGGAAATGCGATCAAGTTTACCGATGTCGGCTATGTGGAAGTCCGGGTCCAGACAGTGGACGATCATTTCAAAATCGCCGTGAAGGATACCGGCCCCGGCGTTCCGCTTGCGGATCAAGGACGCATCTTCGAGGATTTTCAGCAAGTGGATAACAGCAGCACTCGCGAGAAGGGCGGCACCGGGCTGGGCCTGGCGATATCGCGCCGGCTGGTCGAGGCGCATGGCGGCCAGATCACCTTGCATTCGGTACCCGGCCAGGGCGCTACGTTCACGATCATTCTGCCCCAACGGGTGAGCGAACAGAGGCGGGCGGCATGAGCAAGCGCATTCTGGTGATCGAGGACACCGAAAACAACCGGCTGATCCTCAACGACCTCCTGACCAATGCGGGATTCGAGGTCATGGAGGCGACGGACGGCGAGAAGGGCGTCGCCATGGCAACCGAGCGCCGTCCCGATCTCATTCTCATGGACATTCAGCTACCCAAGGTGGACGGTTACGAGGCAACCCGCAGAATAAAGTCCAATCCTGATCTGCAGCACATTCCGATTATTGCGGTGACGTCCTATGCGCTGTCCGGCGATGAGTCCAAAGCGCGCGCTGCGGGCTGCGACGCCTATGTGGCCAAGCCGTTCAGCCCACGCGTCATTCTCGCCAAGGTGCGCGAACTTCTGGCGTGACCCTGAAGGGAATTCTGCTTGCGAACGCCTCCGCGCATTTTGATTGCCGACGACAATCCGAACAATATTGAAGTGCTGCGGGTCCGTCTCGGTGCGCAAGGCTACGACATCGTCACCGCAGCCGATGGGGAGGAGGCGCTCACGCGCGCGCGTGCCGACGACCCGGATCTGATCCTGCTCGATGTCATGATGCCGAAACGCGACGGCATCTCCGTTCTCAAGGAGTTGAAGGCCGACAGCAGCTCCCGTTTTGTGCCTATCGTGCTGGTCACCGCGCGCGCGGACACGCGTGACGTCGTCACCGGGCTGGAAGCCGGCGGGGACGACTATCTTACCAAGCCGGTCGAGCAGGCAGCGCTGGTTGCCCGCGTGCGGTCATTGCTGCGCATCAAGGAGCTGCACGACACCGTCACTGCCCAGGCCGCGCAGCTCAACGAGCAGGCCACGCAACTTGCGGAGTGGAACAAGCGCTTGGAAGCGCGCGTGAGCGAGCAGGTGAACGAGATTGAGCGCATGAGCCGCCTGGAGCGATTCCTCTCCCCTCAGGTGGCAAAAGTCATCGCCTCATTTGCGGACGCAGACCAGCGTCTGGCGAGCCACCGGCGGGAAGTCACCGTTCTGTTTTGCGACCTGCGCGGCTTCACCGCATTCACGGAAAACGCCGAGCCCGAAGAAGTCATGGCGGTACTGCGCGACTATCACGAAGCCGTCGGGACACTGATCTTTCAATACGAGGGCACCTTGGAGCGGTTCCTTGGCGACGGCATCATGATCATTTTCAACGATCCGATCCCGTGCGCGGACCATACCGAGCGCACCGTGCGGCTTGCGCTCGATATGCGACATGCCGTGGAAAAGGTGCTCAACGACTGGAAGCGCAAAGGTCATACGCTCGGCTTCGGCATCGGCATTGCGTCGGGCTATGCCACCCTTGGGCAGATTGGTTTTGAGCAGCGGCGCGACTATACGGCGATCGGAAGCGTCACCAATCTCGCATCGCGCCTCTGCGACGAGGCCAAGGCTGGCCAGATCGTGATCAGCCAGCGTGCGCTGAGCGCAATCGAATCGCGGGTCGAAGCACGGCTGATCGGCGAACTCACTCTCAAGGGATTCCATCGGCCCATGCCGGCCTATGAGATTGTGCGCTGGTTGGACCCCGCTGAATCTGAGAAGTCCGCATGAGTAGCGGGATATGCAAATGCCCCCAACGGACGGATCGGGAACCCCGCAGTGAAGAGCGCAATCGTGCTCAGCAGAGCGGAAACCTTATAGGTTGGGTCGAAGGGCCGCCCCAGAAACTCCATCGTGCTTTACCAGTAGAAATCCAGGGCGACAGCGAACGGGCTGCAAACACCAGGAGGCGAGCGGGCACCTATACGCCAAACCCCAGGACTTCGGCGCTCATACCAGCTCCGGCCACGGAACGATGGTAGATTTGACGGTCTTCATCGCCATGGCATCGCTCACCGCACGCGAAATCCCGTCCTCGTCGAACGGGTAGAGGGTCTGCATATCGAGCCATGGATATTTGTCGCGCGTGCGGTAGAGCATGTCGACGCCGAGCGGCAGATCGTTGCCGGTAAAACCCCACGAGCCCGCGACGATGATGTCTTTCGCGCAAATGCGGTGCCACGACGTGGCGATCGAGCCTGCGTCGGTGAACTGGCCCATTTCCACATAAGTGCCGCCATCGCGGAGAAATTCGATTCCCTCCGGACCCGCGCTCGGATGGCCCGAACAGTCCATCACCAGGTCCGCGCCGAAGCCGCCGACAATCTGCCGAACACGGCTGATGCGCTCTTCGGGTTGTTTGAGCTCCTCGATATTCACGGTTGCTTCCGCGCCGAACTTTCGCGCGAGTGCAAGGCGCGGTGCTTCGGGCGCTCCGACGCAGATCACGCGCGCTGCGCCCATTTCCTGCGCAGCCGCGATGGCAAGAATGCCGATGGGACCGGAGCCCTGAATCACCACGGTCTGTCCCCACGTAAATCCCCCCACGCGGATTGCGCGGTTAAATGCGCGGATGCATGAGGTCAGCGGCTCGGACAGCGCACCAAGCCGCAGCGACATGTCGTCGGGCAATTTGTACACTTTCGTGCCGGGCAGCATGTCGAGATCGACGTAAACGTATTCGGCCCATCCGCCCCAAAGATGAGGCGGTTTATCGAACCCGAGATAACGCCCGTAATAAACGGGCGTGAGGCATTTGTTGGCGTGCTCGGGATAATGCACGCAATAGTAACAGCGTCCGCAGGGCATCAATGGAGGGATCATAACCTTCGAGCCCACGGCAAGCGGCTTTCCCATGAAATCCTCGGTAAAGCCTTGGCCCGTTTCCACGATGACGCCGCCAAGCTCGTGGCCCAACGTGAACGGCCAGGGTAGCGGCTTGGGCCAATGGCCTTTGAGAATGTGAAGGTCGGTGCCGCACACTCCGCACGCGCCGATCTTGATGAGTGCCGCCTTCGTTGAGATTTCGGGCCATTGCACGGAACGGATGACCGGCTCGGCGCCCGGGCCGGCGAACGTGGCCACACGGATCACGTCATTGCGCATCGTGATCAACCCATCGCGGCGCGGAGGCGCGCGGTCGCCCGCGCATCCACCCGACCGTGCGCATCCAGCACCACGCCATACTCGTGACGCGCATCTTCTGTGCTGATAAGGCCATCTAGAACGTCATCCGCAACCCGCTGCGGATCGCGTGTTTGCGGATCTCCAAAGCCGCCGCCGCCCGGCAGCTCGAGGCGAATGGCGTCCCGGGCCGGTACCGTCTGCCGGCCCTTGGGCTTTATCGGCCGGCCCGAGCGCAGCGACACCGTGCCGGGCGCGCCGGTAGAGCCGCCGTTGCGTCCGCGCGCGGGATGATGCACGCGCTCGAAATTGCACAACAGCGCGATGGGGACCGAGCGCGCCCCGCCAAGCTCGATCACTTGGCCAAGCCCGCCGCGGAATGTCCCGGCTCCGCCCGAGCGTTCGCGAAACTCGCGGCGGTAGAAAATCACGGGGGCAATGCTCTCGGTGGCCTCGACCGGAATTGTGCGCACGCCCGAAGGAAAAGCGGTCGCGCTGAGTCCGTCCTTGCCGGGGCGTGCACCCGCACCGCCGCAATGAAAAATCACGCTGCTGAATTCGGGGAGCGCGTTCGCGTCCGTGTCCGCCTCGACGGCATCAACGAGCGAGCCACCTCCAAAGATTTGCGGATTCCAGAGCGAGGAGGCGCCTTCGGCCGGCACGCCTCCGGGGATGACCTGGTGCAAGCAGCCGAACACAACGTCGGGGAGCATATGTCCAACCGTGTGGCGCGCTGCGACCGGCCAGGGACGTTTCACATTGAGCACGCAACCCTCTGGCGCGCTCACCGTAATGGGCGCGAGCGATCCCGCATTGTTGGGCACTTCGGGCGCGACCAGGCATTTCACGCCAAAGGCCGTATAGGCGAGGCAGTAATTGTATACGACATTGATGCCGTAGCATGATGCGGGCGAGGTCCCGGTGAAATCAACATGAATGCCGCTATCCGAAATGGTGAGCGCAGCGCTCAGGGTAAGCGGCTTGTCGTAGCCGTCCATCATCAGCGTGTTGCGGTACGTCCCGGGTGGCAGGACGCGGACGCGCTCGAGCGTCGCATCGCGTGACGCCTCCACGATGGTATCGCCCAGCCGGTCGAGATTGGAAATTTCGAATTCATCCATCATCTCGACGAGGCGTCGACTGCCTTCATCATTCGATGCCGCCGTCGCGTAAATGTCGCCCTCGACCTGCAGCGGCTCGCGCACATTGGCGCGCACGAGCCGGAACAGATCCTCGTTCATAACTCCAGCCCGAGCGAGAGGCATGATGGGAATGGCGAACCCTTCCTCGAACACCTGGCGTCCGTCAGGGCCCATACCGAGGCCGCCGATATCGACGACATGGATCGTGTTAGCAAAGAGGCCAACCGGCTCGCCGCGATAGAAGCTTGGCGTCACCACGGTAATGTCGTGCAGATGGCCCGAGGTGAGCCAAGGATCGTTGGTGATGTAATGGTCCCCGGGCTTCATGCTGGAAAGCGGATAGACATCGAGAAAATGTCTCACCGCGTTCGCCATCGAGTTAACGTGCCCAGGGGTGCCGGTCACCGCTTGCGCCAGCATGCGCCCGTGCCGGTCGAACACGCCGGCTGAGAGGTCCCCGGCCTCGCGCACCGAGGTGCTGAAAGCGGTGCGCAGCATCGTCTGCGCCTGTTCTTCCACGACCGCGATGAGGCGGCTCCACATGATCTGGGTGTGAATCTGAGCAAGGGCGGCGTTGGGACGCGCTATCATGATCAACCCTGGCGACGAGTGATCTCAATATAGCCGAACCGATCGATGCGCGCGTCAAAGCGCGCGCCGACCACGGTCGAGGTTTCGCGCTCGGCAATGACGGCCGGGCCCTTGATGCGAGCGCCGGGCGCCAGATCGTCTCGCCAGTAGATCGGCACCTCACCAAATTCGGCACGTTCGGGGTCGAAGAGGTTCCGGCGGGAGCGGGGCTTTGTGTCACCCGTTTCTTCCATGGCGGCATTGGCGAGGCGGCCTTCCGCAGGCGCGCTCAGCGCAAGCACCCAGCTCAATATCTCGATCTCAACGTTTGGAATGGAACGGCTGTAAAGCGTGCGATACGCTTTCTCGAACAGAGAGCGGATCAGCGGTCCATCCGCAGCGGTGAACGCGCGCATGGGGAGCGCGACTGCGATCTCATGACCCTGACCGCGATAGCGCATGAAGCCCGAGCGGCGCTCGACGAGGTCGGCCACAGGCGCACCGCACCGCACGATTGCTTCGGCTTCCGCCCGCATATCGGCCAATAATTGATTGGCCAGCAGTGCATCAAAGCTGCCGAGGCGCATGAGCCGGCTGCGAACTATCTCATACGCGACAGGCGCGCGCAGGAGCCCGACTGCGGATCCAACACCCGCATTGGCGGGGACCAGCACGCGGTCAATGCCCAGCTTCTCTGCAAGCCGCGTAGCGTGCAGCGGCGCAGCTCCGCCGAATGCCACCAATGTGCGAGGGCGTAGATCTTTTCCGCTTTCTATTGCGTGCACGCGCGCCGCATTGGCCATGTTTTCGTCGACGATTTCGCTGATGCCCAGCGCTGCGTGCTCGACCGAAACCCCAAGCGCAGTCCCAATGCGCTCGCCTATGGCGCGGTGGGCGCCATCCGTATCGAGGCGCATGGTGCCACCCGAGAACGTCTGCGGATCGATGCGACCGAGGATGAGATCCGCATCGGTTACCGCCGGCTCGGTCCCTCCGCGCCCGTAGCAGACGGGACCTGGGTCGGCCCCCGCACTTTCCGGCCCCACTGCAATGCGCCGCAGCCGGTCAATCCGAGCGATCGAGCCGCCCCCCGCACCAATCTCGACCATTTCGATGGCAGGGATGCGCAGCGGCAATCCACTTCCTTTTAGAAATCGATAGATGCGAGCAACTTCGAACGCGCGCGCGGTCTGTGGCTCACCTCTCTCGATAAGACAAATCTTCGCGGTCGTGCCTCCCATGTCGAAGGACAGGACGTGCGCCAATCCGTGCTGGTGCGCGATGGACCCCGCAAAGATAGCCCCAGCAGCAGGGCCGGACTCGACGAGACGCACGGGAAATCTGACCGCCGTCTCCACGGCGGTGATCCCTCCGCCGGACGTCATCAGGAGCAGCGGACATGTAAAGCCGGCGCGTGCCAGCTCCTGTTCAAGTTTTTCAACATATTTCCCGATCAGCGGCTGGATGTATGCGTTGGCGCAGGCAGTGGAGAACCGCTCGTATTCGCGCATCTCCGGGGAGACTTCACACGAAAGCGTCACTGGGATTTCCGGAAAGCGGTCCGTAATCGTCGCGGCAACGCGCTGTTCGTGCTCCGGGTTGGTGAAGCTATGCAGGAATCCGATCGCCACCGCCTCAACCGATTGCTGGGCGAGCTGATCGACCGCGCGCGTCACACTTTCTTGATCAAGCGGCACCAATACCTTGCCTTCCGCGTCCGTACGCTCGCGGATGGGAAAACGCAGCCGGCGCGGAACGAGCGGCAGAGGCAGATCGATATTCACATCGTATTGTTCAAAACGGTTCTCGTGCCGAATCTCGATGACGTCACGGAAGCCCTCGGTTGTCAGCAGCGCGGTCCTGGCGCCCTTGCGCTCGATCAGGGCATTGGTCGCGAGGGTCGTGCCGTGAATGATCAATGCAACCTTCTGCGGCGCAAGCCCGGCTTCGCCCAATACTGCGCGCACGGCTTCAATCACGCCTTTTTCAGGCGCACGCGCGGTGGTCAAAATTTTCGTCGTGAAGCGTCGGTCGCCAGCTTCCAAAGCGACATCCGTGAACGTACCACCGATGTCGATGCCGAGCTTGGGCGTGGATGAAGAATTCACGCGTCGTATGCTGCGCTGCCGGGAAAACGACGCTAATGCGTGGGCCCGCGCTGCCCCTCTGCCATGAAGTAAACGTCGAGCTTCATGCCGACCGCAAGGGGGCCCGGATCGGAGAGCTCGGCAAATACTTCGACGATTTTTGTGTCCTCCGCCTTGCCAGTGTTGATCCGCGGCAATCCGACCATCGGCGAGACGAAAGACACTTTTGCGGAAAACTCTCGATCAGGAAACGCGGTCGCCCGCACCACCACGGCCTCGCCGAAACTGATTTCACTAAAATCGGCTTCGTCCACCTCTGCACGTATCTGCAATCTCGATACATCCCCGAACAGCAGCAGCGGCTGCGCCGAGGACGGCCCGACTATCTCGCCCGGTTTTGCATTTACCTTCAACACCCTGCCATCGATGGGCGCGCGGATGTGCGTCTTTTCCAACGCAGCTTGCGCGCCAGACAATTCTGCCCTGGCGACATTGAACTGGCCTTCGTTCTGGGTCGGCAAAGGCACGCCGGATTGTGCTTCGAGCTTGCGCAATTCCATCCGCCTTGCTCTTAGCTGGTCCTGCATCCGCGCTAACTTTGTTCGCGCGTCATCCATGGCAGCTTGCGGCGCCATGCCACGACGTCTGGCTATGGCGATGAGATCGAGCGCCGATTGGGCTTCGAATACGTCTTTTTCCGCATCGGCGACGGCGTCTTCGGCTTTGCGTCGCTGCGCGGCCTTGCCGGAAACCGCTTCGTCGTTGCGCGCCCGCTTTTGCATGGCGAACTGGGCGCGAGTCGTGCTCAGTCGCGCGCGCGCATCCGCTTCATCCAACCGAATGAGAAGCTCGCCTGCGAATACCTGGTCGTTTGTACTGACAAGGATATCGGCCACCCGTCCGACTATCGCGCTCATTAACTTGATTTCTCCCGCTGCCGGCTCGATCCGACCAGGAGCGACTGCCCGCCATTGGTTCTCGCCCAATCCTTCCGCCGCGTTCAGCCGCCAGGCGCCATGCGTGGCGGCGACCAAGGTTGATGAGAATATGGCAAGAACGACCAGTTTAGTGACTGCTACCCGGTTCATGGCTGGCCTCACATTGAGCAGCTGCATAGCGCGATTTTACTGCCCCGCCGCTGATCCTGAATTATACTCGAAGCCGAGATGAGTGCTACGGATTGAGCACGCAATGAATAAGTCAACCCCCCTATCCAGCGATGTTTTGGGCGCTCTGCCGAGCGAATTCGCGAATGGCCTCTTCTCGAGAGCCCGGGCCATTACGCTCAAGGCGGATCAAGTCTTGTTCGTGGCGGGGGAGGAGGGCAACGGTTGTTATCGCGTCGACGAGGGCCTCCTCAAAGCGAGCATGAGCGCGCCGAATGGGAGCGAACGCATCCTGGCCATATTCGGGCCCGGCGCGATGCTGGGCGAACTGTCGATGATCGATGGAGCGCCACGCTCGGCTTCCGTGTTCGCGCTGCGCGATTCCAAGCTGAGCTTCGTAAGCAGGACCGCGTTCGAAGCGTTCGGCCAGGAGAGGCCGGAACTATGGCGGCACGTCATGGTCCTGCTCGCGCGACGGTTGCGCGGCACCAACGACGCGCTCGCCGCCACAAGTTTTCTGTCGGTGAAGGGGCGAGTTGCCCGGACGCTGCTTGCGCTTGCGGAAGCATTCGGGCGCGATGTCGGCAGTGGCCGTATTCTCATCCGGCAGAAGGTCACCCAGAGCGATCTCGCGGCCATGGCAGGAATCGCGCGGGAAAATGTCAGTCGAGTACTGAAGGACTGGACCAATCGAAAGTGGGTCAGCCGCCTCGCCGGCTATTATTGCCTGGAGAACAAGAAAGCAGTCGAAGGGGAAGCGGAACTGTAGCGCTTGCGTTTTTACGGTAATCAGAACGCATCAAGCGCAATTTCAGACGAGCCGCCACGATTGGCGACGATGCAAAGTGACCTCTGCCCCGCAGGGGTACGCCTACCGCCGCGATGAGTAATAATAGTAGTCCTGAATCGAGGTCGGATGAATGACGATGGTGCGCGGCGCCCGATCCGGCGCATAGGCGTTTACCGGGATATCGCGCAGGCTGTCATCAAATCTCCGCACGACGCGTTTGGCCTCCCGTGCTCTTTTTTCAGCATTGTTGTTTGCAGTTTGTTTGGGTTTCGGCACATGCCGCTCAGCATGTACTGGTGTCCGCTTTGGCGGCGCGGTGACAGTTTTCTCGGGGGTGGATGGAACCGTTTCCAGGCGCGTAGCTGGTGGCGCGGGAGGCACTTGTTCCTCAACCGAGGCCTTCGGCGGCGGCATTTCGGGCCGCACGTTTTCGGGTTGCCGTGCGAAAGCGGATTTTACGGCGTTCGCCTCATCCTTTGTTGCCTCGAGGCGCTTCTCAAAGGTCAACTGTTCCTGGGTATCCTCTTCAAGTTTGCGCGAGGCCCGTTTCGATTCAGACGGGCGCCCGGCCTGTTCCGAAACGCGAGGGATCGCCGGTGTTGTCTCCGCTCCCGCACGTAGCGAGGGCTTATCCGCCCTCATCCACGGCATTCCCCTGGGAGCGCCAGATGCGCCGACCTGTTCAAAGGAGAGCGGCAAAAACGCGACGGCGCCGAGCCCGATAAGCCCCGCGAAGACGAGCAAGCCCCCAGCCGTTACAGAACGTATGGAAAAGTCCAAGGGGCGATCTCCTCGAGGCTCAATTGGGAATGCCCTACAGCTTGTCCCAATTTATGGCGGCCCCTCGTGTTTTTAATGTATAGCAAACCGATTTCGCTCGCCAGTCGAAGCGCATATTCATGCTGAACAAGGCTGGTACCCGAGTAACTAGGCGCCAGGAGAGGACGATGCGCAATCTCACGATCGGTGGCGTGACAATAATCAGCATCATCGAGCGGGATGGCCCCTGGCGACGACCGGACGAGATGTTTCCTGCCTACGACCAGGAACTCGGCCAACGGCATCTGAAAGAACTCGATCCATTTGTATTCGACGCGCCATCCGGACGGATGGTGATCACCTATCAGACATTTGTGGTGCGTACACCCAAGCATACGATCCTCGTCGATACATGCACCGGCGAGGACAAGGGCTACCCACCCCCTTTCGATTTCCCAAAGCAACCTTGGCTCGATGGATTTTATGCAGCTGGCCTGCGCTTCGAGGACATCGACTACGTATTTTGCACTCACCTGCACATCGACCACTGCGGATGGAATACGCTGTTGCGAAATGGACGGTGGGTGCCGACCTTCCCGAGCGCGAAATACATCTTTCACAAACGCGAATACGCCGCCTGGGAAGCGGCGACCAAACGCGGCGAGAACCCTCCCGGGAATGTCTGGCGATTCAACTGCGAGCCTGTAGTCGCAGCGGGCCAGGCGCTTTTAGTGGATGATGATTTCGAGCTCGATGATACGGCGTGGCTCACGCCCACGCCTGGCCATTCGCCTCACCACTGCTGCGTGAATATCCGTGGCGGCGGCGAGCGCGCGGTCATCATTGGCGATCTGATGCACCACGCCTTGCAGTGCCGGGAACCCGGTTGGTCGACCATTTTCGATTGGGATCGCGAGCAGGCGGCAAGCTCGCGCAGGCGTTTGTTGGGCGAGGTTGCCGGCACCGGCACGTTCGTGCTCCCGATCCATTTTCCCCATCCCACCGCCGGCCGCGTGGAAGCGGATGGCGCCCGCTTCCGCTATAAATTCCTCACATAATAGCCGTGGCGCGGCGAGCCCAGTCGCATAGTGATCGCTAGCCGATCGCTTTCACGCGCACTTTGGTTGCGATTGGCCCGGTGTCGCCAATTACTTCGTTGTAGTGAACCTCATCGCCGCGGGAGAGACGTTCGAAGTCTCCGGACAACAACGAGTTGCGGTGGAAATAAAGAAGGCTGCCTTCCTTGGTCATGAGGAATCCGAAGTCCTCTTCCGGCCTCAGCTCCGCAACCTGCCCCAGCGATTGATTCTCGGCGTCGTGCGCTACTCCCTTGGAGCGGTCGTCGAGCTGTTCCTTCAGATCGCACAGCCGGCGCTCGGCCACGCGAAATGCCTCGATTATGGCGTTATGCAGATCGGGATGTTGATACTTGCGCAGCAAGCGATCGGGCTCATGGCTGACCACGATCTCACCGCGACCCGGAATACCGATTTCGATGTGAACGACCGGAGGCAGCGTGCCGGTGAGGTCCCGGTTGCGCTGATCAACGCGCACCCGGCACGAAATCAGCCGATCGTAAATCCGTTCCAGTTCGGCAACTCTGGTTCGAATTTCCTGCTCGGCCCAATCGGAGCTCTCAATATTGTGAAAGGCAATTTCCAGCGGAACCTGCATGCAAGCTCCATACCTTTGGCGCTTTTCCTTTTTAGCTAACGCCCATGGGGTTTGATCGTTGCACCGCCAGCCAACCCGCCCTACGCGGCGAAGGATCGGGAACGGAATGGACATCCTGAAGTACTGCTGCTTTGGCCTCATCCTTGCCGCAGGTCTTGCCGGCTCGGCACTGGCGCTCGATCCTGGATTTCACCGCTGGGTACAGGAGCTGTGGCCGGACGCGCAGGCGCTTGGTGTATCGCGCCGGACGTTCGAAGAGGCAACGCGGGGCGTTGAACCCGATTTGACGCTGCCCGACCTGAATCTTCCCGGCCGAGAGGGCACTCCGCCCCGCGGCCAAGCCGAATTCGTGCAAACGCCTGGCGACTACATCAAGGAAACAACCATTGCGCGACTCTCGGAGCAGGCGAGGAAGCTCGCTGCCGAACATGCTCGCACACTGGCGGCCATCGAGCAGAGATTCGGCGTGCCCGGTAACGTGCTGCTCGCCATTTGGGGACGCGAAACGGCGTTTGGCACCTACAAGTTGCCAAAAAACGCCATCGCGGTGCTTGCCACGCAGGGCTATTACGGACGCCGCAAGGACCTATTCCGTCAGGAACTGCTCTATGCGCTCAAGATGCTCGAAGAGCGTCACATCACCCTATCCGAAATGCGCAGCTCCTGGGGTGGCGCAATGGGATTGACCCAGTTCCTGCCCTCCGAATTCTACAAATACGCGGTCGATTTCGACGGAGACGGCAAGAAGGATATTTGGCACTCCGTGCCGGATGCCCTCGCGTCTGCCGCACAACAGCTGGTAGGCAAGGGGTGGCAAGCCGGCGTTCACTGGGCCTATGAAGTCCGAATGCCGCCGGGCACCGACTGCACTATCGGCGTGCCCGAGTTCACGCGGCCGCTCGAGGAATGGATGAAGCAAGGCTTCACGCTCACCTATGGGCGCAAGCCGAAGCCGAACGAGCTTGCCGAGCCTGCCTCACTGCTCCTGCCCGAAGGGATTTACGGTCCCGCTTTCCTCACCCTGCGGAACTACTACGTCATCAAGGAATATAATTTTTCCGATCTCTACGTTCTGTTCGTCGGCCATTTGAGCGAGCGCATCACCGATCCGCGCCCGTTCGAGACGCCGTGGAGCAAGAATTCCCAGCTGCGCAGCACCGAAGTTGAAAGCATGCAGCGCATGCTCGGCAAAGTCGGGCTTTACAAGGACAAGATCGACGGCAAGGCTGGCATGCAAACCCGTGCGGCGGTAGGCGCGTATCAAAAAGCACACCGGCTCAAGCTCGATTGCTGGCCGACTGCCGCGGTCCTCGACGACATGCAGCGGAGAGCGGCACGGTGATCGCGCTCCCGCCGCAATGGCGGAACTTTCTTACCGGATCTGAGTTGGACGCGTGCTGGAGTGACAATCCGCGTTCGCGACCGCGCAGTCGCTTCAGCCGAGGACCCCGGACCGTCGCGGCCGGGGTCTTTCATTTGCAGCTGTTGGGGCGTGGACGGCTCGCTTTGACGGCTCGCTTTACCGGCGAACCCTTTCAGCTCGCTTGCTGCACGTGCACCCGCGTCTCAACCTTGGGCGCGAGGAATTTGGAATCTTCTCTGTACCAATCGTGTTCACAGGCGCAGAAGGGGCAGAATTTTCGTGTGAAAGCGCCGGCAGCCCGCCGGAATTCCTTTGGGTCCGCGTCCATTCCCATGAACATGTAATGGCCGGTCAACCGGCATCTGGTGATGACCTGGGCCATCAAATCCTCCGTTCGCGAATTAAAACAATACCTACCGGAAACAACATTGGCGGGACGGCAAGGTTCCAGGTCCGTTCGTACGGCTCGCAGGAGCGACGACGTGCCGGAGGTCAGCCCCGATCTCACTTCGCTCCTGACGCCTGACCGTATTTCGCGTCTGGCCGGTTGAGCTCAATCAATCCTGATGTGGGCGTCGCGCACGATCTGACCCCACTTGGCCATTTCGGTTTTCAGGCGCTGCGCGAATTCCTCCGGAGTGTTTGCGATTGGCGCAAAGCCCAGAGTCTCCAGGCGCTCTGCCACATCCTGAAGCTTCACGATTTTCGCGATTTCCTGATGCCAGCGATCGATGATCTCCTTGGACGTCCCGACCGGCGCAACGATGCCGGTGAGCGTGTCGCTTTCGAGGTCCGGCACCGCCGCCTCGACGTTCGTCGGCACGTCAGGGAGCGCGGGTGAACGCTTCGTGCTGAGCACCGCAATGCCCCGCAACTTGCCTTCCTTGATATTGCTCATGGCCGGCGGCAGCGCCGTGATCGCAATAGGCGTATGCCCCCCGATTGTAGAATTTATTGCAAGCGCTGCGCCCGTGAATGGTACCGTAACCAGGTCGAGCCCGTACTTTAGTTTCAGCAGTTCCCCGGCAAGGTGAGGCGTTGAGCCAGTCGCAGGCTGCGCAAAACTGTATTTTCTAGGATTGCTTTTGATCAGCGCGATGAGCTCCTGCAGGTTGTTTGCGGGAACGGACGGATGCGTCGAGATCACATTAGGGGAGGCTGCAACGAGTGTAACTGCGGAAAAATCCTTGATCGGGTCGTAGGGCACCTTGGCGTAGAGGGTCGGATTGACGATGAAGCCGGTGCTCACGGCCAGCATGTTGTAGCCATCGGGAGCGGACCTGGCCGCCATCACGATGCCGGTGTTTCCACCCGCGCCGGGAAAATTCTCGGTGTAGACCTGCTGTCCCCATGCTTCGGAGAGCTTTTGCGCAATGATGCGCGCAATGACGTCGGTGGGGCCCGCCGCCGAAAACGGCACGATGATCCGGACCGGATGGGCCGGATAAGTCTGCGCCCAGGCGGACGGGGCGAGCAAAACGACCGAGAGGCAGGTAGCAAAAACACGCGCGATAATGGCCGGCATGCTCTTCCTCCCTCGTCCTCTCCCGATGTTATCATCGTGCGGGTCAGGAGCCGCAATAATCATGGAGAGCTCCCCGGCGCCAGACGCGGCCACAAGCGCCGCGCAACAGGAGGTAATGCTCTAGATGCCAAGGAAGATCACGCGCCAGGACCTTCGCGACGCGGCGGAGAAATACAGGAACTGGGGCAAGTGGGGCCCAGACGATGAGATCGGCACGCTCAATCACACGCGCCCCGAAGACATCATCGCGGCGGCAAAACTCGTGCGCAAGGGCAAGGTAATCTCGCTTGCGCTTAATTTCGACCACACCGGGCCGCAGGGCGCCAAGAGCAACTATCCGGCCATGGGCCGCACCAACCCAATCCACACGATGATTCGCACCGGCACCGATGCCTATTCGGGCGTTCTCGACAAGCGCGGCATCCGCGCTGCCGACGACATGGTGACGATGCCGCTCCAGTGCGGCACGCAATGGGACGGCCTCGGGCACGTTTTTTACGAAAGCTCGATGTGGAACGGCTATGACTGCCGGGAAGTCACTTCGGCGGGCGCGCAGAAATGTGGAATCGAGAAGACGAAGGAAAGGATGGTCGGGCGCGGCGTCCTGCTCGATGTGGCGCGTTTTTTCGGCAAAGAAAGCCTCGAGGACGGCTACGGCATCACCTGCGCGGACCTTGATAACACCGCCAAGGCCCAAGGCGTGACGGTCAGGCGCGGCGACTACGTCATCGTGCGCACCGGACAGATGGAGCGCTGTCTCGCTGCGGGCAGCTGGGACGGCTACCCGGGCGGCGATGCGCCTGGGCTTGCATTCGAGACACTAGAGTGGGTGGCGCGCACCGAGCTTGCCGCGCTCGCAAGCGACACCTGGGGGTGTGAGGTACGACCTAACAACGCGGAGACCGGCATCAACCAGCCCTGGCATTGGATCACCATTCCGATCATGGGCATGACCATGGGCGAAATCTTCTACGTCAAGGATCTCGCCGACGACTGCGCGGCGGACAAGATCTACGAGTTCATGTTTGTGGCGCCGGCGATTCCGATTACCGGTGCGGTGGGCTCGCCTACCAATCCGCTTGCCATCAAGTAATTGAGCCCTGACGCACGTCGATGCTCGGGCACAACCGCAAAATGAGCGGGGCGGAATGCCTCGCCCTAATCCTGAACGGTTACGGCGTCACCCACATTTTTCACGTCCCGGCGGTTCTGCGCAAAACCATGGCGGAACTCGAGCGGCGCACTGCGATAAAGCGCCTCCATGTGCATGGCGAGAAGGCCGCAGCCTACATGGCTGAT
>JBEVJT010000098.1:0-3415 GCA_040510075.1 Xanthobacteraceae bacterium
CGCTCTCGCTTGAGCACTCCGAAGAAGCTCTCGGCTGCAGCGTTGTCGGCGCAGCTACCCACTGCGCTCATGCTGCAGATCAGGTTGTGTCCACGCAGGAAGCGCTGATACTCATCGCTGGTAAATTGGCAGCCAGGATCCGAGTGCAAGATGACAGGATGGCGATCCTGGCGCTGCCACAGCGCCATCAACACCGCCTGCAGCACGAGCTCGCGCTCCTGCCGTGGACTCATCGACCAGCCGACCACCAGGCCCGAGTACAAGTCGATTACCACGCACAGGTACAACCAAGCTTCGGCAGTGCGCACGTACGTGATGTCGGTGACCCATTTGCTGTTCGCCGTGTGCGCGGCAAAGTCCCGCGCCAAGTGATTCTTGATCGCGCGGGGCCGCTCTGCAGCGATCTTCTTGCGCCAGCGACGTGGCTGGGGGATGCCCTGCAGCCCATGAGCACGCATCAGCCGTGCCACTCGATGCCGACCGCAGCGCTCGCCACGGTAGCGCAGCTCCTCGCACATCCGCGGCGAGCCGAGCACGCCATCACTGTGCGCGTGCAACGCCTCGATCTGCTGAAGCAGACGTTCGTTGTCTCGGGCGCGCGCACTGGGCGGCCGCTCACGCCAATCGTAATAACCGCTGGCTGAGACCTTCAGGCACCGGCACATCAGGCGAACTGGAAAGGCTTCGCGGCAACGCTCGATCATGCGGTACTTCACTTCGATCCCTTCGCGAAGAACGCCGCCGCTTCTCGTAAAAAATCTCGCTCCTTGCTCACCCGAGCCAGCTCGCGCTTCAGTGCCGCCAGCTCCTCGTCGCGTGGCTTTCCCGCTCCGGCGAACGCCTTGCCCGGTGTGCCCTTCAATTCACGGCACCAACGACTCAGCATGTTCGCATTGATCCCCAGCTCCCGAGCAACCTGGCCAATCGCCACATCACCGGCCTGCACCAGCTGAACGGCTTCCCTCTTGTACTCCTGTGAATACTTCTTTCGACTCGGCATGACACACCTCCCGGTCCATTTTGAACCTTATCGATGTGTCCGTGTGCACAGGGCAGAACCCATATACTGATTGAACGAAACAATTTCGATCTTCTCGCCATCTTCAATCTCCTGTCAGTGATCCGCAATGAATGGAAGAGGTTCGCTAAGGGGATGTCGCACGGTTCGAGGTTTTCAGAGTTACTCCCCTTGATACGCTCTCTTGAGAGATACGGTGATAGGAGCGCCGTTGGTTGAAGAAGCCGAGCGGGACTGCCTACTAGTGCCCGTAGTGACGACCGATATTCGACCTAGCAGCTTGTTTATAAGCATGGTGCCAGGCACTCCTGCCCTCTGTATCTTAGCTCGCCAACGTCCGACGCTTTCGTACTCGCCGCGAGATGTAAGGCGCGTTCGACAAGAAATCCGCTCTGAGGAATCTCTGTGTCCAAAATTATTAGCACTCAAATCCAGATGGTTTCATATCCGGCTGGATGGCCGACACTTCAGGACTTTCGAGCTGTTCGCGTGAACTATGATCGCTTGCTACCCGGACAGGTTCGCGTCTTGAACGATTTCATTTCCGTCGATCCGTACATGCGGTTCCGCATGGATCCCGCTCACCCTCGGGCTTTCCGCCTCAGAGAGGCGATGCAGGGCGGCGCCGTGGGACGAGTTGTCGAGTCTGCCGCTGAGCATCTGCCCGTGGGAAGCATTGTCCTCCACGAGTACGGTTGGCGCGACGTGACGCAGGAATCGGCCGGGGGTTTTACGGTCATTCGCGAATATCCCGGCGTGCCGCACTCGCTGCATCTCGGCATGTTCGGGCTCGTCGGCCTCACCGCTTATGCTGGTCTCGTGGGAGTAGCGCGATTGCGCCAGGGCGAGACCGTCTACGTCTCCGGCGCTGCAGGCGCCGTCGGATCGACTGCTGGACAGCTCGCCCGACTTCTGGGCGCAGGACGCGTCATCGGCAGCGCCGGTTCGAAGGAGAAGATCGACCTGCTCACCGGAAGATACGGCTATGACGCTGCTTTCAATTACAAGGATGGATCGATCGCGGAACAGCTGGCTGCGGCGGCGCCCGACGGCATCGACGTCTTCTTCGACAATGTCGGCGGAGAGCATCGCATCGCCGCTTTTGCAGCACTCAACAGCGGCGGCCGCGAAGTCCTTTGCGGCGCGATCTCCGCTTACAACGATGCAGGGCCTGCTTTCCCGGCGCCGGATTTTAGGGGCGTCGCTGCGCGCACGACTGAGTTCATGTCATATTCGGTTGCCAATTATTTCCATCTCGCGCCAGAATTCCAGGCCCTCATGGCCAAGTGGCTGAACGATGGCAGCATCAAGTTCGATGAGACAATTGTCAAAGGGATCGAACATGCGCCCCAGGCCTTTCTCGACATGATGCGCGGTAAGAACATCGGCAAAATGATTGTTAGAACGAGCAGTTGAGCCACGATCTGTGCTACCCGCATCGTCGCCGGTCCGTTCGGAATTCGAACCGGGCCCGGGCGAGGAACCTTCCGATGACTGACCAGCGCTCGATGTGCCTCGGGATGATCGATTTGGAGAACGTCAGATAGCCCGTGCGATAAAGCTCGAAAGGATGTCCGCTACCTCACTGGGTCGTTCTTCCGGCAGATAGTGGCCGGAACCAGAAACTAACGCAGTCTCGACATGCAAAGCCGCGGCTTGAACCGTATCTAACCAGCTCAGTCCTGCCCCGCATTGTGCGCCCATCATCAGCACCGGCATTGTGAGTGCGTGCTTGGCGAACGCCCGATTATCTTCCCGGTCCTGCATCATTGCCTGGTAGTGACTGAAACTTCCTCGCACCCCGCCGGGCTGCGACAAGGCGGTAGCGTAAATATCGAGGTCGGCATTGGATATCGCGTCGGTCACGACCAGACCGATAGTGTCGCGGAAAAAGATATAATTCAGGAACTCCCGTTCCTTCCCCGCCAGAAGGATTTCTGGAAGGTCGGCCAGCATATTGAAGCCGAAGTGCCAGGACCCCCCAAGCCAAGGGTTTGCCGCATTGTCCTTGTCGCCCAGACCCGGAATCCCGGCTTCGATCAAAGTCAGGCTCTTCACGGCAGCCGGGTTTTGCGCCGCCACCGGGTAGCCCGCCTGCCCACCAAGATCGTGACCGACGACATGGTATCGCTCGTGTCCGAGCGATTGCATCAGTTCGTGCAGCGAGAGTGCGATCGTTTTTTTGTCATATCCTGAATGCGGCTTTGAACTGTTGCCGAAACCCGGCAGGTCGGGTGCGACAACCCTATAATCAGATGCAAGCAATGGCATCAAACGCCGCCATGCGTGGTTGGTCTGTGGCCAGCCGTGCAGCAACAGAACGGCGTCACCGCCTCCACCGCCGGCGGCATAGTTGAGCAGCCGACCATTGCGTAGCCTGTGGCGTTCGTGATAAAT
>JBEVJT010000099.1:0-8151 GCA_040510075.1 Xanthobacteraceae bacterium
CCCAAACGGATGACTGGTTCCGACGCTAACGCCGATCAACTGCACCGCCCCGGAATGCTGCAATCTCTTTTGGAGCTGCGCCGTCCCGTCGTTATGGGAATTCTCAACGTCACGCCGGATTCTTTTTCGGACGGCGGGCGGTTCTTTGATGCGGCGGTGGCAATCGACCATGCTCGAGACCTTGTCGCCCAAGGGGCCGATATTCTGGACATCGGCGCCGAATCCACCCGTCCTTATGGTGGAGCAGTGCCCGTTCCGGTCGAAGAAGAAATACGTCGCCTGGAATACGTGCTTCCGCCTGCAGTCCGCATTGGCGTGCCGGTCTCTGTAGACACCATGAAAGCCGCCGTTGCGGAATGGGCGCTCGCGCGCGGAGCGGCCATGATCAATGACGTGTGGGGATTGCAACGCGATCCAGAGCTTGCGCGCGTGATCGCGCAAGCCGGCGTACCGATTGTCATTATGCACAACCGCGAGCAACCCGATCCGTCACTCGATATCATTGCGGAACTTTCAGCATTCTTCGAGCGATCACTCGAAATCGCCGCCAGCCATGGAATTCCACGGCACCATATTGTGCTCGATCCTGGCATCGGATTCGGCAAGACGCCGGAGCAAAGCCTGACCGCCATCGCGCGCCTGCGCGAGCTGCAATCTTTCGGGATTCCGCTTCTGGTCGGCGGCTCGCGCAAACGCTTTATTGCCAAAGTCTCGCCTGCAGAACCGGATCGGCGGGTTGGGGGATCCATTGCCGCTCATCTTATTGCGGTGGCAAATGGCGCAGCCATCGTTCGAGTTCACGACGTATTTGAGACCGTGCAAGCCCTACGGGTTGCTGCGGCGATTCGGGATGCAGGATGACGGATGGCGTGTTCATAACCGGCCTTGCCCTGCACGCGCATCACGGGGTCATGGCGCACGAAGCGAAGGTCGGTCAGACTTTCATGCTCGATCTGATGCTCGATCTCGATCTGGCGGCAGCCTCACGCTCCGACAAGCTCGCGCATACGGTGAGCTATGACGAGGTGGTGACTCTCGCGACTAGCGCTTTTTGCGGCCGCCGCTATCGCTTGATCGAGGCGGCCGCCGGTGCTGTTGCGCAAGCGGTGCTCGATAAATTCCCGCAAGTGATGAACGTGCGTGTCACGGTCCACAAGCCGCACGCCCCGATAGCGGCGAGCTTTGCCGATGTAGGAGTGTGCGTCACGCGGAGTCGCCGACGGAATGCCTGACGCGCTCATCGGCCTGGGCGGAAACATCGGGGATGCGCGCAAAACTATCGAACAGGCGATCGCATTGCTGTGCGATGGGCCCGATGTGCGCCTCCTCGCTCGCTCCTTCGATTACCGGACCCGGCCATGGGGGATCGAGGATCAGCCTCACTTTATAAACGCCTGCATTGAGCTCGAAACGAAGATCGGGCCGCACACGCTGTTTCGCCGCTGCCAAAACATAGAGAACGTGCTTGGACGCGACCGAACTGCAGAACGGCAGTGGGGACCCCGGCGCATCGATATCGATCTGCTTGCCTACGACGACGTCTTGTTGACGACGCCGGAGCTGACGCTGCCCCATCCGCGGCTGTTCGAGCGGGCTTTTGCCCTCGTTCCACTTGCGGAGATCGTTCCCGAGCGCATGATCGCCGGCCGGCGCGTGCGGGATGCGGTGCGGGAGGTGGATACGCGCGGAATCGATCGCCTGCCGCCCAGGCAGCATTCATGATGCATTGGCGGCGCTCGAGTGGCATTTTACGTGCATGACCGGGTCGGACGATCTACCTCTTGTTGCTGAGTTTCCGCGTGCAACGCGGGAGCAGTGGGAGGAGTTGGTTCGCGCCGTACTCAAGGGCGCGCCGTATGAGAGACTGATTGCAACCACAAACGACGGCGTACGCATTGCCCCGCTCCAGGAGCAACGCGCGCACGCAATTCCAGTTCCTCGCGCCAGGCCGGGCACACCTTGGTTGATCTTGCAACGAGTAGACCAGCCGGATCCCGAATGCGCCAATGCGCAAGCGCTGCACGATCTTGCCAGTGGAGCGAACGGTCTCTCTCTCGTGTTCCGGGGTGCACCGGCCGCATACGGCTACGGTCTTGCGCCAACCCAAGATGCGATCGCGCGCGTGCTCGATGGGGTACGGTTCGATTCCGCAATTGGCATTGATCTCGATGCCGGAAGGCACGCGAGTGAAGCGGCAGCGGCGCTTGCCGCAATTGTGCAGAGGCAAAGCATAAACCCCGCTGCGAGCACCATCCGATTTGGCTTTGACCCGATCGGCGCGGCAGCGGTGGCAGGAGGGAGCGCATCCAGCCCGGAAGCGCTTTTAGAAAAGCTTGCGGCCGAAATCTCGGGTTTGGCAGCAAAAGGATTCCCGGGTCCCTTTGCCGCTGCCGATGGGCGTATCATCCATAATGCTGGCGGTTCCGAGGGGCAGGAGCTGGGTTTTGCGCTTGCGGTAGCGGTCGCTTATCTGCGCGCGCTCGAAAAGAGCGGCATTGCGCTCGATGCCGCGCGGGCCATGATCTTTTTCCGGCTCACTGCCGATGCGGATCAGTTCCTGAGTTTGGCGAAGCTGCGGGCGCTCCGCAAAACGTGGGCGCGCATCGAAGTGGCATGCGGGCTTTCGCCCGCACCCGTGCTCCTGGCGGCGGACACGGCTTGGCGCATGATGAGCAAACGCGATCCCCACGTGAACATGGTGCGCACTTGCATTGCCGTGACCGCGGCCGGTTTGGGCGGCGCAGACGCGATCACGGCATTGCCCTTCACCATGCCGCTCGGTCTGCCCGACCACTTCGCGCGCCGGATTGCTCGCAATACCCAGCTGATTCTTATCGAGGAGGCGCACCTCGCAAAGGTCATGGATGCGGCGGCGGGCTCCGGCGCCACAGAAGACATGACCGATCAGCTCTGCTGTAAGGGCTGGGCCTTTTTTCAGGAAATCGAACGGGCTGGAGGTGCATGGGCCGCACTCGAGCGCGGCGACATACAGAAAAGAATCGCTGCCGTGCGCGCCGAGCGGCAAATGGAAGTGGCGAGCCAAAAGGCGGCGCTCATCGGCACAAGCGATTTCCCCAATCTAGCCGAGAACCCGGTTCCAGTAATGACGACGCAGTTTGTTCCTACAGAAGGTTTTCAGAAAGTACTGCAGTCCGAGCCGATACCAACCATTCGGCTTGCAGAGCCATTCGAGGCGCTGCGGGATCGCTCCGACGAGATTCTCTCTCGCACCCGTGCCCGCCCGAAAGTCTTCCTCGCGAAACTTGGTAAACCATCGGATTTCAGCGCGCGCGGGAACTTTGCCAAAAACTTGTTTGAAGCCGGCGGCATTGAAGCCGTGGATCATGAGGGTGCTGCCGAGCCCGAAGCGATTGCGCGCGCCTTTTCCGAGTCGGGCGCCAAACTTGCATGCTTGTGCTCGTCGGACAACGTTTATGCGCGTGACGCCGCGGCCGTAACGAAGGCCCTGCACGCGGCTGGGGCTGCGGTATGGCTGGCGGGCAAACCCATGCCGCAACTCGAAGGGGTCGGGGTCTCAGGGTTCATCTATGCCGGCTGTGACATCCTCGCCGCGCTGCGCAACGCCTACGCAGTCTTCGACGGCAAAGGAAAGCCGTTGCAATGAGATGGGGACGCGAGAACCGGCGGCTGGCACAACTCCGAGCGGGCCTTACATGAGGTGAGGTAGAGCCGTTCCCCGATACGCCCACGCAAGCCGTATATGCTACTATCGCGATCCGCCTCGATTGAGAAACTCTGATGAGCGGCATCCCTGATTTCAGCACGGTCGAATTCATTGAGGCCCCGGTCCCAGCGGCTGAGGCGACTGGCGTTCCTTGGACGACGCCTGAGGGCATTGCCGTAAAGCCGGTCTACGGTCCGGGAGACATGCGCGATATCGATTTTCTCGATAGCTACCCCGGGCTGCCGCCGTATCTCCGCGGCCCCTACCCCACCATGTATGTCACGCAGCCCTGGACGATCCGGCAGTATGCCGGTTTCTCCACGGCGGAAGATTCCAATGCCTTCTACCGGCGCAACCTTGCAGCCGGGCAGAAGGGTCTCTCCGTTGCTTTCGATCTCGCCACCCACCGCGGCTACGACTCCGACCATTCGCGGGTAGTGGGCGACGTCGGCATGGCCGGCGTGGCGATCGACTCGATCTATGACATGCGCACGCTTTTTGCCGACATCCCTCTCGCCCGCATCTCCGTGTCCATGACCATGAACGGCGCAGTGCTGCCCGTCCTGGCCCTCTATGTCGTCGCTGCCGAGGAGCAAGGCGTCGTGCCGGAGCACCTTTCAGGCACCATTCAGAACGACATTCTGAAAGAATTCATGGTGCGCAACACCTACATCTATCCGCCCGAACCGTCTCTGCGCATTATTTCCGACATCTTCGCTTTCACCGCGGCACACATGCCGAAGTTCAATTCGATTTCGGTGTCCGGCTATCACATGCAGGAAGCGGGGGCGACGCAGGATCTTGAGCTCGCCTACACGCTCGCGGATGGCCTCGAATATGTGCGGGCCGGACTGAGTGCCGGGCTCGATATCGATCGGTTTGCGCCGCGCATCTCCTTTTTCTGGGCGGTCGGCATGAACTTCTTCATGGAAGTCGCAAAACTGCGGGCCGCGCGAGTGCTCTGGGCACAGCTGATGGCGCAATTTGCGCCGAAAGATAACCGCTCGCTCTCTCTCCGCACCCATTGCCAGACCTCGGGCTGGTCGCTTGCGGCCCAGGATGTGTTCAACAACGTGGTGCGCACCGCAATCGAAGCTATGGCGGCGACACAGGGCCACACGCAGTCCTTGCACACCAATGCGCTTGACGAGGCGCTGGCGCTGCCTACGGATTTTTCCGCTCGCATTGCACGCAACACGCAGATCGTCTTGCAGCAGGAGAGCGGCACGACGCGCGTGATCGATCCATGGGGCGGCTCGTTCTACGTCGAGAACCTCACATATGAGCTCGCCAGGAAAGCGTGGGCGCATATAGAAGAAGTCGAAGCGATGGGCGGCATGGCCAAGGCGATCGAGGCGGGCCTGCCCAAGCTGCGCATCGAAGAGGCAGCCGCAAAGACGCAGGCGCGCATAGACGCCGGCCAGCAGCCAGTCATCGGGGTGAACAAGTTCCGGTCGGAGCGGGAAGCTCAGGTCCGGCTCCTGAAGGTGGACAACGCAAAGGTGCGTCACCTGCAGATCGACAAGCTCAGGCGTCTCAAACGTGAACGCGATGAGAACGCCGTGCGGGAGAGTCTCGCGGCACTCACGCGCAGCGCTGCCGACCGCAAAGGCAATCTGCTGGCGCTAGCGATCGAGGCGGCACGCGGTAAGGCAACGGTGGGAGAGATCTCCTCGGCACTCGAGAAGGTCTTCGGCCGGCATCAAGCTCCGATCAAAGCCATAACCGGCGTTTATCAGCGGGAGATGGGCACAATGTCCGAGAGCATTGCGCGAGTACAGAGCCGCATCCGCGACTTCGAGCAGCATGAAGGCCGGCGCCCGCGCATTCTGGTCGCCAAAATCGGCCAGGACGGCCACGATCGCGGCCAGAAGGTGATTGCCACCGCATTTGCTGATCTCGGTTTTGATGTCGATATCGGCCCGCTCTTCGCAACGCCCGACGAAGCGGCGCGCCAGGCGGTCGAGAACGACGTGCACATCGTGGGGGTCTCGTCGCTTGCCGCCGCCCACCTCACGCTCGTTCCCGAGCTGAAGGCGGCGCTGCGCAAGCACGGGCGCGACGACATCATGATCGCCGTCGGCGGCGTCGTTCCGCCTGAAGATTACGAAGCGCTCGAACGCGCCGGGGCGGAGGCGATCTTTCCACCCGGCACCGTGATCGCTGAAGCCGCCGAAGCGCTACTCGAAAAGCTCAATCGGCGGCTTGGTTACGCGCAACAGGCGGCCGAGTAGCGGCCCCCTCCTCTGCCCTTCCAAATACAGGCTCAATATCAGGCTTTGTTAATCAGGCCTTTGATAATGCTAGGGAATCTACTCGGGAATGTTTATTGCGCGGCGGCGCTTTGTGCTGTTCCCATGCAGCGATCGAAAAATGACCTGTATTCGTCGTTCGGCAGATGCAGCTCACCAAAGCGGACATCGCACCTGACCCTATCACCCAGCACTTCCTCGGCCTTTTTCTGATCCGAAGCCGGCACCGCCGTCTGCACCGCTGTGGACTTGAGCTGCAAGTATGGCGCCACCAGTGGCACCAGATCGCTCCAGTAGTGATCGATGCCAGCGCCCAGCGCGCCGGATACGAGGCACAACACCAACCCTGTCTTCACTCGCATGGGAACCCCCTACTTCGCCTGGCCCAGTCGGTGTCGCTGTCCTTAGCAGCGAATTGGTCAGAAATTGTGCCCTCCCTGTGGGGAACTCGAACGGCCCCGGAACTAGTCTCACCTCCGGCTCGGGTCGAAATGCTTTTTCAGGCGCCGGCCGTACGCGCCGTAGCCCTTTTGCAACGCGTCCGAGGCCGCCGCGTACGCAGTCACACGCTGGGGAAAGCGGGTCTCGAGCATGAAGGCAAGAGTCCCTTCGAGCTTCTGTGGCTTGAGATCAGCCTTGCTCGCGCTTTCGAAAGCATCGGCGTCGGGGCCGTGCGGCAGCATCATGTTGTGCAACGACGCCCCGCCCGGCACGAAACCATGTGGCTTGGCATCGTATTGCCCGTAAACGAGCCCCATGAACTCGCTCATGACGTTGACGTGATACCAAGGGGGCCGGAACGTATTTTCCGCGACCAGCCAGCGATCCGGAAAAATGAGGAAATCAACGTTCGCGGTGCCGGGCGTTTCCGATGCAGAGGTCAGCACCGTGAATATCGACGGATCAGCGTGATCGAAAAGAACCGGACCGACCGGCGAGAATTTGCGCAGGTCGTATTTGTAGGGCGCGTAATTGCCGTGCCAGGCGACCACATCGAGCGGCGAGTGATCGAGCTCGGCAACCCATAACGCGCCACCCCATTTCACATTCATGCGCGAGGGCGCATCCTTGTCCTCGTAAGCGGCGACCGGCGTGAGAAAGTCGCGCGGATTGGCGAGGCAGTTCGCACCGATCGGGCCGCGTTCGGGCAGCCGGAACGCGCCGCCGTAGTTCTCGCACACATAGCCGCGGGCGGGCCCGTCCGTGAGCTCGACACGAAGCTTCACCCCGCGCGGAATGACGGAAATCTCGCCCGGCCCGATCTCGATGATGCCGAATTCGGTGGCGAGCCGCAGCTTGCCTTCTTGCGGCACGAACAGCATCTCGCCGTCCGCATTGAAGAAATACTCATCCGCCATAGAGCGCGTGACGAGGTAGACATGCGCACCCATTCCGGCCTGACTGCCGGCATCGCCCGCCGTGGTAATGGTGCGCACCCCCTCGACGAAGGAGAGCTTCTCGCTCGGGATTGGGATCGGGTCCCAGCGCAGCGGCGCAATCGGCAGGTCGACTTCCGCGGCGGGAGCGGTGCGCCAAAAACCCGCGTCGGCCTTCCTGAAAGCGCCCCAGTGATGCACCGTCGGCCTGATCCGGTAGAGCCATGAACGCTCGTTCGCTGCGCGCGGCGCAGTGAAGGGCGAGCCGCTGAGCTGTTCGGCATAGAGCCCATAGCTGCATTTTTGCGGCGAGTTGCGACCGATCGGCAGGGCACCGGCTAGCGCCTCGGTTTCGAAACCATTGCCAAATCCCGACATGTAGCCGTGGACCAGCACGCTCTGGCCGGAGCGCGCGGATCCTTTGGAAAGCCCTGCAGCGTTCTGAATATTCATGGCCAGGTCTCCTTCACGCTTGGGCACTCGGAACCATGCATCAGTCGAGCTGCATGTTTGCAGTGCGTATCACCTGCGCCCACTTGGCTGTTTCCTTGCGCATGTAGTGAGCCATCTCCTGAGGCGAACTTTGCAGCACTTCGAGACCGGCATCGATGAGCTTCTGTCGCACCACCGGATCTGCAGCGGCCGCGATATAGGTGTCGTGCAATTTGGTAATCACCGCCCCGGGCGTCTTCGCAGGAACCACGAAGCCTTGCCAGGGCCATGCTTCGAAACCCGCAAGGCCGGGCGCACTCGCGACCGGAGGCACACCCTGCAGCTCCGGCCGCTCGGTGAGCGCCGCCACGGCGAGGGGCTTGAGCGTTCCCGCCGCGATGTGCGA
>JBEVJT010000100.1:0-6590 GCA_040510075.1 Xanthobacteraceae bacterium
CTTAGGCCGACCGTCCATGAATCACTCAATTGCTGATTTGGGAATCCGAACTTTGCGCCAGGTGCAAGGCGTTCTGCGTTTGATTCTGATCCGTTCTCGCGTAAAGCTCCAATAACTGAAGACAGGCCCTAGAGCATGATTCCGAAAGGTAAACTTTCAGCGGAGGGTCGTCGCCCGCACCCACCAGCGAGGATGCGAGGCACGCAGGCTGCGTGCCGCTGCGCTTGCTGCCGCGCGCGATGCAAACAGCCCAAAGCAGGTCGCGCCCGAGCCCGACATGCGTACAAGCTCGCAGCCGGCCTGCTGGCGCAATATTTCCAGGATGCGCGCGATCTCCGGGCATAGTTGAATAGCGGATGTCTCGAGATCATTGGCATCCTGTGCCAGTGCGGAAAGGATGAGGCGTCCTTCGCGTACCCCTTCCGGCCGCTCCTGTTGCTCTTCGATCTGCGCAGAGGAACAGGTCGGTGCTCTTTGCGAAGCATCATCGAATGCGGCAAACACATCCTTGGTCGCGAGCATGCCACCCGGATTGACCAGAACCGCCGGTATTGGCCGCAACCCAATTGGGTCCGAGAGCACATCGCCAATGCCGCGCATCACACGGGCCCGCGGATCGAGGCAGACCGGCACATCGGCTCCCGTCGCTTTCGCCGCTTCCCAAACTCGAGGATCCGCGGGTCCAAGCCCATTGGCATGCGCGAGCAGGCGCAAAGCAGCCGCGGCATCGCTTGACCCGCCCCCCAGTCCGGCGGCGACCGGCAGGCGCTTGGATAGAAGGAAAACCCCTAGTCTCAGTCCCTCGATCCGTTCTGCCAGCGCCCGCGTCGCCTTGAGGACCAGATTGTTGGCGACGGCGCCGCACGCGCGGGCTTCCGGACCGAGAACGATGAGCGAAAGGCTGCCATCTGGGATGAGGCTCAGACGATCGCCAACGCTGGCGAAGGCGACAAGACTTTCGATCTCGTGACAGCCGTCGGGTCGTCGAGCGAGAACGTGCAGCGTGAGATTGACCTTGGCCGGCGCCCTTCCGACACGCGCCGCCGTCATGCCGAAGGGTTAGCCTCCGCCGGCCTTTTTGTCGGCTGCTTCGGCCGCCGAGGAAGTGTCGTCGGGCAGGCCGAATTTCAGCTTCTCCTCGATTTTGACGAGGTCGTCAGGCTCCGGCTTGAGGTCGCGCGCGTGTGACCACTGGAAGCGCGCCTCGAGCATCCTGCCCACCCGCCAATAGGCGTCCCCCAGATGGTCGTTGATGGTGGGGTCTTCCGGCTTGAGTTCCACGGCGCGCTCAAGCTGCTTGACCGCTTCCTCGATATTGCCGAGCCGGTAATGGGCCCAGCCGAGTGAATCGACGATGTAGCCATCATCGGCGCGCTGTTCGACCGCGCGCTTGATCATGCGCATCCCCTCGTCGAGATTCACGCCCTGGTCGATCCACGAATAACCCAGGTAATTGAGGACGTGCGGCTGTTCGGGAAACAGCACAAGCGCCTTTTTCAGATCACCTTCCGCCTTGAGCCATTGTTTCGCGCGCTCGTAGCAGATGCCGCGGAAATAATAGATGACCCAGTTGGATTTTTCGGGCTTCGCGATCGTCTCGATGCCCTTTGAGTACACATCGGCGCATTCGGCGAATTGCTTGCGCCCGCGCAGTACATTCCCGAGCGCCATGATCGCTTCGAGATCGCCAGGGTGTGCGGCGATCAGCTTTTCCAGGCTCGCCTTTGCCTCGTCGGTCCGCTCGAGCGTGTCGAGGTTCATGGCCATCTGGATCTGGGCATTGCGCTGCAGCGGCGAGCTGATCGGCACTCTTTCGTAGGTCTTGTTCGCGAGCTCGGGGTTTTTCAGCGCCTCATACAGATCGCCAAGCGACAACAGTGCCAGCGAATGCGAAGGCGCGAGATAGAGGGCGAGCTGAAGGTAAATGAGCCCGAGGTCCTCGCCTCCGCGGCGCCCGAGCGCAGCTCCGAGGCCGTAGAGCACCTCGGCAGCGCCGGCCTGTGGACTGTCGATCAGGAGGGGGAGTTTTTTTCCTGCCTTGATCTCGCTGGTCGCTTCCGCGATCAGCGGATGGCGCGGCAAGGCCTCCTCGAACGAGGCGAGGACCTTCAGCGCTTCGGCTGAATTGCCCTGGCGCGAGAGGAAACTGGCATAGGCTTGCACGACGCGAAGCGCGGTCGGATCATTCTTGTAGGCGCGCTCAAACCGCCGCGGGGCGTCTTTCTTCAGTGCAGTGAGGTCCAGAATCAAGGCGGCATGCAGATCCTTGAAGATCGCGTACCATTCAGCCCCCGTCAGCTTATCGATCGAGTCGGTTGCAAGCCGTGCTTCGCCGGGACTGGCAAGTGTCCAAGCGGACAGCAGGGTCGCGGCAAGATCCGTGATCGGTCCGCGAATCGACTGCGCGAGTTCTCTGCGGGCAAGCGGATACTGCTTTTGCTTGATTGAGCGCACTCCGAGCACGAGGTGTGCGACACGGTCCGTCTTGTCTGTCTGCAGTACGCGTTCGGCGAGCTTGATCGCCTCGTCGACGTCGCCGTTCGCCAGCACGGCGAGAAACGTCCGGCCGAGGAGCTCGGTATTGCGTGGGTCGCCGCGCAAGGCCGCCCGGTAATAGGCGGCAGCGGCGGCCGCATCGCGCTGTCCGCCCGCGTGGCGCGCGGCGAGATAGCTGCCGGAAGTGGAGCTGCGTGCGAAACTGGCCGGCGCTTGCGCGAAAGTGGCGGGCGCTTGTGCACGGGCCGAAAGCGCGGCGGGCCAAGAGATGGCAAGCGCTGCGATGACCGCGACGGCGGCGCGCCTAAACGGGGGCGAATGGATCACGGATGACTCCATGTGGGAGCGAGCGCAATCCTGCGTCGCTCTTCCAGGCAGAAGGCTGCTTAATAGGGGCCTCGCCATAACGGCCCTCAGCGGACATGTCCATCACGTTTCAATGGTCGGATCAGGGCAGCATCGTGACGGTATTCGTCAAATTCGTCGTGCCTCTCACATATTCGAATAGTTGGGTCCCCCGCCGCCTTCCGGGGGGACCCAATCGATGTTCTGGTTCGGATCCTTGATGTCACAGGTTTTGCAGTGGACGCAGTTCTGGGCATTGATGACGTATGTCGCGGTTCCACCCTGTTCGATCCATTCGTAGACGCCGGCCGGACAATAGCGTGCCGAAGGGCCGCCATAACGATCGTGCTCGGACGCTTTCTGCAGCGCCGGATTCCTCACTTTGAGGTGCACGGGCTGGTCTTCCTCGTGGTTGGTGTTGGAGAGGAACACGGAAGACAGCCGGTCAAAAGTGAGCTTCCCATCGGGCTTCGCATAGGTGAAGGGTACGCATTCCGCTGCCGGGCGCAGTGAAGCGTAGTCAGGCTTGCCGTGGCCCAGTGTGCCGAAAAACGAAAAACCGAGCATGTTGGTCCACATATCCAGGCCGCCCAGTGCAATGCCGAGATCGGTGCCCAAGCGCGACCACAGCGGTTTGGCATTGCGCACTTTCCAGAGATCGCGCCCGATCGCGGAGGAACGCCAGGCTTCGTTCAATTGTGTGAGTTCATCGTTAGCGCGCGCTTGCGCGAGCGCCTGCGCCACGTGCTCGGCGGCCAAAATGCCCGAATGCATCGCATTATGACTGCCTTTGATGCGCGGCACGTTCATGAATCCGGCGGCACAGCCGATGAGTGCCCCACCCGGAAAGGTCAATTTTGGTACCGATTGCCAGCCGCCCTCGGTGAGTGCGCGCGCTCCGTAACCCAATCGTTTTCCCCCGCGCAGCGTGTCCCGAATGAGCGGATGGGTTTTGAACTTCTGAAACTCCTCAAAAGGCGAGAGATGCGGGTTGGAGTAGTTGAGATGCAGCACGAAACCGAGGGAGACGAGGTTTTCGTCGAAATGGTAGAGGAACGATCCGCCCCCCGTGCGCCGGTCAAGCGGCCACCCAAAAGTATGCTGCACGTATCCGGGCCGGTGCGCTTCCGGCGCGACCTGCCAAAGTTCCTTGAGCCCGATGCCGAATTTTTGCGGCGCGCGCCCGGCATCGAGGGCGAAGCGTCGCATCGCGACCTTGCTCAGGCTTCCTCGCGCGCCCTCGGCCAGAAGCGTGTACTTGCCGCGCAGCTCCATGCCTCGGGTGAAATTCTCCTTCGGATCGCCGTCTTTGCCGATCCCCATGTCTCCCGTCGCAACGCCCGACACGGCGCCATGCGCATCGAACAAAAGCTCCGAAGCTGCGAAGCCCGGATACACCTCGACGCCGAGGGCTTCGGCCTTCTGCGCGAGCCAGCGGCACACATTGCCCAGCGAAACCACGTAACAGCCGTGATTGTTCATGAGCGGGGGCATGAACGCGTTCGGAAGCCGCAACGCGCGCTTCTCGCCGAGCCAATAAAACGAGTCCCTTGTCACCTCCGTTTTCAGCGGCGCCTCGTGGCTTCGCCATTCGGGCAGCAGCTTGTCGAGCCCGCTGGGGTCGATCACGGCGCCGGATAGGATATGGGCGCCGACTTCCGAGCCCTTCTCGACCACCACGACGCCGATCTCGGGCGAGATCTGCTTGAGACGGATCGCAGCTGCGAGCCCGGCGGGTCCGGCGCCGACAATGACGACATCGAACTCCATGGCTTCGCGCGGAGGCAGTACCGCATCAGCCATTTAATCCGCTCCCGTGCTGGCGGCCACGGCCGGGCCACACCTCAGCTCGCGGCGTGTCTCTGTTACGCCGACACAAATCCGGTGGACAACTGTTTGGCAGCCCAAGGCTACTATGGCTAGCTGCTCCTAGCTCAGCTGGGTGGGCCGGAAAAACTCCGGGGCTCGCGGCCGGAACCGATGCACAGTAAAACCGCTTTAGGCGCTCTTCTGGTCTTTTACCGCGAGACGGGCGTCGACACGCCAGTTGGCGAGACTGCCATGGATCGGCTCGCGCCGGACATCCAACAGGCGAATATCGGGTCGAGCGCTCCACGTTCGGCGAACACCCAAGCGGCAGGAACTTTGCCGCGGTCGCGCCCTTCAACACGACGCGTGGCGGGTCGTGAGCCCCTGCCCGCCGGAGTCGATGCAAAAATAATCAATCGCCCCGCCGCCGTCGCGACGCCGGAAGCGGGCCTTCTGGCGGCGAGTGCCGCAGCCAGGGCCGCCGGAAATCTCGAGGAGCTGAAAGCGGCCCTTGCCGCGTTCGAGGGCTGTTCGTTGCGCCAGACCGCCACGCAACTTGTGTTTGCGGACGGCAACCCGGCGGCGCGAGTGATGTTCGTTGGCGAAGCGCCCGGGCGGGACGAGGACATTACGGGCCTGCCTTTCGTCGGCCGCTCGGGCAAACTGCTCGATCGCATGATGGCGGCCATCGGGCTTGATCGGAGCTCCGCGTATATCGCCAACATCGTTCCCTGGCGGCCGCCCGGGAATCGCACGCCCACTCCGCAGGAATCGGCGATCTGTCTGCCGTTCATGCTGCGCCAGATCGAGCTGGCCAATCCCGATATCCTGGTGTGTCTCGGCGGCCCATCCGCACAGACGCTCCTCAACGTGCGCGACGGCATTCTCAAACTGCGCGGACGCTGGTTCCCGTTCTGGACGGGAACCTGTGAAATTCGCGCGATTGCAACGCTGCATCCAGCTTATCTGCTGCGGCAACCATTGCAGAAACGGCTCGCCTGGCGCGACTTCGTTTCCATCATGCAGGCGCTTAGAGCATGATCCCGAAAAGTGGGCACCGGTTTTCGGAAAAGATCATGCTCCACAAATAGCTCGACCATGATCCTGAAAAGCGGGAACCGGTTTTGGGAAAAGATCATGCTCCACTCTAGCCGGGGAGTGCGAACTTGATTGCGAAGACGGCCGCGAGCGCAATGACCGGCAGATTGATGTCCTGATATCTGCCGGCAAGAATCTTGGCGAGCACGTACGTGATGAAGCCGAGGCCGATTCCATTTGCGATCGAATAGGTGAGCGGCATCGTCAGGGTGGTGACCACCGCGGGAGCGACTCGGTGATGTCCTGCCATTCGATCTCGGCCAGCCCCCGCGTCATGATGCAGGCCACATAGAGAAGCGCGGCGGCCGACACATAGGCGGGTATCATGGCTGCGAGCGGCGAGAAGAAGAGCGCCAGAACAAAGAACAGCCCGACAAAGATCGCGGTCAACCCTGTCCGCCCGCCGGCAGCAACACCCGCAGCGCTCTCGATAAAGCTCGTCGTCGTCGAGGTTCCGATGAGGGCGCCCAACATGGCCGCGAAGCTGTCGGCCATCAGCGCCTCCCGCATGCGCGACAGATTGCCCTGCGCATCGAGCAGCCGCGCAGCGTGCGCAACGCCGATCAACGTGCCCGCATTGTCGAACACATCCACAAGCAGGAAGCTGAACACTACGATCACGAACGTCACCTCGGCCGCGCGCGAGATATCGAGCTGCAAAAGCGTAGGTGCGAGCGAGGGCGGTGCCGCAACGACGCCTGTGAATTCCGCAATCCCGAGGGGAATGCCGGCGAGGGTTATCACCGCCACGCCGATCAAGGTCGCGCCATCTTCGGAATCGAGTTGATCAGATATTCCCGGATCCTGCCGAGCGAGATGAGGAGAAAGATCACGCCCGAACA
>JBEVJT010000101.1:0-8113 GCA_040510075.1 Xanthobacteraceae bacterium
TCGTAGATGAACAGGCCAAGCCGCAGCATCCAGGCAGGCCGCCCTCCTGCTTCCGCGGGCAAAACGAAGCGCATGGGACGGATCAGGTGCGGCGCGATACGCAGCATCACTTCGCGTTCGGCAAGCGCCTCGCGCACCAAGCGAAACCAGCCGTGCTCGAGATAGCGCAGACCGCCGTGGATCAGTTTGGTGGAAGCCGAGGAGGTGCCTGAGGCAAGGTCGTTCTGCTCGACAAGGAGAACAGAAAGGCCGCGGCCCGCCGCGTCGCGTGCGATGCCCGTGCCATTGATGCCGCCGCCCACGATGGCGAGATCAAACGCAGCCATTTATGTTCACTATCAGAGGACAGAGGACAGACGACAGAGGACGAGGACAGATGTAACGATGACAAAGCATCCATAAAACAACTCTTACCTTCTGTCCTCTGTGGTCTGTCATCCGTCGTCTGAAAAGGAGGAGCCCATGGATTACCGCGATCGCCGTGTCGTCGTAACCGGCGGAACGGGCGCGCTCGGCTCTGCCGTGGTGGCTTCGTTGCTGCGCGCCGGAGCATTTTGCCACGTGCCGTATATAGACAAAACGGAGGCCGAACGGTTCGCGGTGCGCGATGACCCGAACGTCATGCTGGTTCCGGTTGCTGATCTATCCGACGAGGCAGCCGTGACCAGGTTTTACGATGCCGTGCCGCAACTCTGGGCCTCCATTCATCTCGTCGGAGGCTTTGCCATGAGCTCTGTCGCGAACACCAGCAAGGCCGATTTGATGAAGCAGATCAAAATGAATTTCACGACGGCATTCTTGTGTTGCAAGGCGGCGGTGAATGCGATGCTGCGCGCAGGCAGGGGAGGGCGCATCGTCAACGTGGCGAGTCGTCCGGCACTCGAGTGGCGGCTGGGAAGCGGGATGGCGGCCTATGCTGCGAGCAAGGCCGCCGTGGCTGCGCTCACCACTGCTTTGGGCGAGGAAGTCGTGCACGAAGGAATTTTGGTCAATGCCGTCGCACCTTCAACCATGGACACGGCAGCCAATCGCCGGGCTATGCCCACAGCCGATCACTCGGTTTGGCCCAAGGTCGAGGAAGTGGCCGCCGTGATTTCCTTTCTCGCCTCACCGGAAAATCGCGTAACCCGTGGCGCCGTGGTTCCGGTTTACGGGTCCAGCTGAGGCTCAGGTCTCGGTCGTGGCGACTTCGCGCAACGGGGCGCGCACCAGTCTGTTCACGCTCCCCGCGGCAATAACTGCGTGCTGTTGCGCATAAGCCTCGTGATTCTTCTCGATGTCGTCGAGGTCGTACAGATAATTCACCATCAGTCCGTAGGACTGCTGTAATCCCCGGGTTGACGTGTCGGCAAGGACATTGAGCCGTTCGAGCCGTGCTCCATTGCCGAGGTGGAATCGCGCCACGGGGTCCAGTGGAGTTCCTTGCGGAATCCGCGCGCGCAGGAAGTACCATGCGGCCGCCCGCAGCAGCGGATCGCGCACGATCTCCACCATCTGCGGATCGCGCCACCAGTCCGGTCGGTCTAGGCCCGCAAGCGCCGCTCGATCTTCCTCGGTCAGCCCGATGCTGACCTTGCTGGCACGCTCGCGCGTGAGCCAGCCGGCAAATGCAGGTGCCGGCGAAAGCGTGACGAATGTAGAGAGCCGCGGCATTTCACGTCGAATCTCCTCCGCCACCTGCTTGAGCAGGAAATGTCCGAAGGAAACGCCACCTAGTCCGCGCTGGCAGTTCGAAATCGAATAGAATACCGCCGACGTCGCACGCTCGGGCTCGAATGGCTCGGTCTGGGTGGATAAGATCGGAGCGATGGCAGCCGGAATGCCGCGTGTGAGCGCCACTTCCACGAAGATCAGCGGCTCGTCGACTAGAGCAGGATGAAAGAACGCGTAGCAGCGGCGGCCCGGGGATTCGACCCGCATCCGCAGATCATTCCAATCGCGGATCTCGTGCACAGCCTCGTAGCGGATGATCTTTTCGAGAATGCGCGCAGGGGTCGACCAGTCGATCCTGCGCAGCACGAGGAACCCGCGGTTGAACCAGGATGAGAACACATGCAGGAAATCGTCGTCGAGCACCGCCAGATCGGCGCGCCTGTCGAGCGCATCCATCAGCTGCTCGCGCATGCACACCAGCGCGCGGGTGCCGTCCGGAGCCAGGTTGAGCCGACGCAGCAGTTCAAGCCTCCGCGGCTCCGATGCGCGATGCATTTTGGAAGCGTTTACCTCCGATGGCGCGTCGATCCATGCCCGGATTGCGGCGTTCATGCGCTCTTGATCGGGACCGAAACGGGTCACCAGCTCCTCGAAGAATGCGACCCTCGGTCCGATTGTCAGCTCTGCGTAGCGGGACAGAATCTCGCCCGCCAGGCTGATCCCCGAAGCCTCGCCGCGACCAGAAAGGAGCGCCTCGCACAATTGCACGAGGTCCGTGAAGCGCTGCTCGTCGGCACCGCGCCGGTGCGAGCGATCAACCAGCGCCCGGCCGCGCTCCGCGATCGACTGCAGCATGTCGCCAAAGAACGAGGTGGTGCTCACTTCCTGTCCCAGTCGGGTCGGCCGGTGCCAAGGTAGATAGTGTTCCGGTGCCCAGTTCACAAAGGTGCCGACTGTTCAACGAGGGCTATGGACAAGCCGTCCGGTACGGGCCAGAGGAGCAGGAGGACAACAGTAGAACCAAGGAGTTAACTAATGGCAGCGCCACTCGCGGGAGTCCGGGTGCTCGAGCTAGCGCGCATCCTGGCCGGGCCATGGGCGGGACAAACCCTCGCCGATCTCGGTGCCGACGTAATCAAGGTCGAGCGGCAGGGCACGGGGGACGATACTCGCGGCTGGGGGCCCCCTTGGGTGGAAGGAGTGGATGGGCAGCACATCGGCTCTGCCTATTTCCACTCGACAAACCGCGGTAAGCGCTCCATCGAGGTCAACTTCGAGAGCGAAGAAGGCCGGCGCATTGTGCGCAAGCTCGCGGCACGCTCGGATGTGCTCATCGAGAATTTCAAGGTGGGAGGCCTTGCCAAGTTCGGCCTAGATTACCCGAGCTTGAGCAAGGAAAACCCGCGTCTGATCTATTGCTCTGTCACAGGGTTTGGCCAGAACGGCCCCTATGCTTCGCGTGCCGGATACGATCTCATGGCGCAGGGCATGGGCGGCATCATGGATCTCACCGGCACGCCCGATGGCGAGCCTCAGCGCGCCGGCGTCCCCGTGGCCGACATTTACACCGGTATTTATTCCGTGGTCGGCATCCTGGCTGCGTTGATCGAGCGCGACAGGACCGGACGCGGTTGCCTGATCGATACGGCGCTCCTCGACACCCAGGTCGGCGTGCTTGCGAATCAGGCTCTCAATTACCTCGTTTCCGGCAAGGTGCCCAAGCGCCTGGGCAACGCCCATCCGAACATCGTGCCGTATCAGGTTTTCCCAGTCGTCGACGGGCATATCATTATCGCCACTGGCAACGACAATCAGTTCGCCAAGCTATGCACCGTGCTCGGCGAGCCAAAACTGGCGCAGCATCCGGATTACCGGGTGAACTCCGATCGCCTGCACAACCGCCAGGCCTTGGTAAGCAAGGTTTCCGATCTCACCATGCGCTTTAAACGCGAAGATCTGCTCGCCAAACTGGAAGGCGTGCAGGTGCCCGCCGGTCCCATCAACTCCCTTGATCAGGTCTTTGCCGATCCGCAGGTGATCCATCGCGGCATGCGCGTCGATCGGCCAAGCAAAGCGGCCAGGGCGGGCAGTATTCCGGGTGTGCGCACGCCGATTGTCCGCGACGGAGAACCCATGGCGTCGCATCGGCCTTCGCCCGTATTGGGTGAGCATACGGCGGAAATTCTCCGCGAGATCGGCGAAGCTTCGCCTGCTCCAAAGCAGGTCAAAAAGGTTAGAGAAACGGTCCCTGATCTCTGACCCGCCCCTCGCTGCGAAGGCGGTTTATCGCACCGGCATCGTCGAGCCGAGCAGATAAGGCGAGCGGCAGGTCGATGAGGCGGAACGAAATAGGATGCTCGCTACGCATCCTCGCGCCGCGTTTGCCGGCGCATGAGTTCGAGGCCGTGGTGGGCCACGCGCTGACGAGCGCAGGGCTGAAATCCGCCTCCGCGGAATCAGCGGCATGGCTCTCGCTCGTAGCCTATGCGCGGCATGTGTTTACCGACTACGACGAACTCCTGAGCAACGGATACGATCGGGAGAGCGCCCGGTTTTTTGTGCGGGACGATCTCGCTGGCATGCTGCAGGAATGGGGAGTGCGCAAGCCGCTGAGCGACGACGATTAGTCTAGGTCCTGTTTATATCATCCCTTTGCGGCGCCGACAGTATCGGCCATGGCCGCACCTCGCGCCCCCAAGGGCTTTTCTTGGCCGACTGTGGAATCACGAGCGGTCTGATGTTCGATCTCAGAGTTCAGCTCGGCACCGAACAAGATCACGATAAAAGAGATCCACATCCACATCATGAGACCTATGCCCGCGCCCAGCGATCCATAAGTTGCGTCATAATTGGCGAATTTCACCAAATACCAGGACAGCAAGGCTGAACTGCCGAGCCAGGCAAGTGCGGCGAAAATGCTGCCCACGCTAAGCCACTGCCAGCGCGCTTCCCTCCGGCTCGGACCAAACCGATAGAGGACCGCGAGGCCAATGATGATGACAGCGAGGAGAAGGGGCCAGCGCGATACGGTCAGGAGAATTTCTGCATCGCCGCCGAGACCAACAAAGGACAGCACGATCGGCAGCACGACCACCGCCGCGAGCGCAAGCAATGTTGCAGCGATACCCCCCAGCGTGAACGCGAGCGAAACAAGATTGAGCTTGATGAAGCCCCGTTTTTCTTTTTCGTCGTAAACGACGTTCAACGCGTCCATGAGGGCCTTCATGCCGGCATTGGCGCTCCAAAGCGCCATACCGAGACCGAAGATGAAGCCGAAGCCGAGCTTTGCGTCGCTTTTCGAAACGAGCCGGGTCACCTGCTCTTGCACGATGTCTATTGCTCCACCGGGCAAGAACCCCGCCAGCAATGAGAGGTGCTCGCCAATTGTGGAAGGTGTGGCGAAGAGGCCGTACAGAGACACGATGGCCGTAATGGCTGGAAACAGCGCCAGCAACCCGTAGAAGACGACGCCTGCGGCTACGGCGAGTAGGCGGTCTTCGTTGATCTGCTGATACGTACGCCAGAGAATGTCTTTCCAGCCCCTCCGGGGAATTTGCCACGGGGCGATCGCGCGCCTGCCGCGGCCTCGCTTCTGGGCGCGTTGGTATTGAAGCTCCCGCGGCTCGTCTGTGCTGCGCCTTGTGCCAAATGCGCCTGTTGGAGGTCGCTTGCCGGTGGCCGTGCAACGCTCAATGCCGCGATCGCTTTCTGACTGCTGCCGGGGTGGATTGCCTCGGCGTTGCCACCCGTAAGCGATTGCCGCGAGCGCAGCATAGCCGAGGAGCGAAAAGATCGAGACGTGGCGGTGTGAAAGTGAGGACGCCATCTAGGGATCCTCACATCGACTTTGTCACTTCGGCCCCAGTATCGGAAACGTTTGCTGAGGCGCCCCTTACCGCGGCTAATCCCTCGCGGGCTGCGACCCACACGAATTCCTGGGCAGCTTTGCCCGCTTCGGCCTTTGCGGCCTGATACTGTTCGGAAACTGCGTCCGCTAACTTCTGTTTCAGACTGTCGGCCGCTGACCCAAGGAGTTCGTGTTCCACATCCGTTGCGGGCAGGAGGGCCGCAACCGCAGCCCCAAAGCCTGCTCCGGCCGCCAGACAGGCAAGGGGATGCTCTTGGATCGATGCGCGCGTGTACCCACGCAAGCGCCGCCCCGTGCGGCTCAGCCGGCGGGTAGCATTGCCGGCGGCGTCAGCAGCATGCGTAACAGCCGCCGCGGAGTAGTCGTGCACTTTTCCTGCAACGTTCTGCAGATCCTCGCCAATAAGATCTGCAGCTTGTGTCACTTGGCGGCCCATCCGGCCGACCGCGCCTGTGACGCCTTTGTCGTCTGCGCCGCGGCGAAGCGGCAATCGCGGGCTCACGCGAATCTTTTCCGCAACCAGCAGCATGCAGCCGGCTCCGATTAAAACGGTCGCAAGAGGGTTCTGCCGCGCAACCTCCATGACAGTCGAGATGGGATTTTTGTTCAGTATGCTTCGAGAGTTGCTCATCAGTACCTCGCGCCACCCTCAACCAATCCGGTACCGGAGCGCGGGTTCCGTTACGAACTGCATTCCGCAGAGGGGGCGGGCGGAGGGCTTTTTGCTCAGGGACGAAGAGGTGAAGAAAGCCTAAACGCGCGGCTCTGCGGCAATCTCCGGCGCGATCAATGTCGGGTCCGCAAACTGGGGCATCGGTCCGGCTACGTGGGTCACATTGTGCGGTGCGAGCAGCAGAAGTGCCACGAGCAGCCAGGCGAACACCGCAATGGCCACCCATGACCACACGCTGATCTCATCGACGTGGACAGCATGCGTGCTCATGGTTCTCTCCTTGATGGAAGACAAGTTAACGCGCCCGGGCGCCCTCTAGTTCCCGGGGCCGCTGCGCCGCCCGCAATATGAGGAAAGTCCAGAGTAGATCGCTTAAACCACTGCCACCGGAGCGAGCGCTTCGATATCCGTCACCACGTCGATGACGACAGGCCGTGTCGCTTTCAGGCCCGCTTGAATTGCGGGTCCGATGTCAGCAGGTTTTTCCACGCGTATGCCAACAGCGCCCATTTGTTCCGCGATGCGGGCGAAATTGACGCTGCTGAAGGTCCACAACTCCCGCGCCTGCGCGGTTTGGCTGCCTCCATAGGCCCGATCGAATCCCCGCTTCGACTGATTGCCGCTGGCGTTGTTATTGACCACCGTAACCGCGCTGATGCCCCACCGCGCCGCGGTTTCGATCTCGGCGATGTGATACCAGAGGCCCGCGTCGCCCGTGAATGTGACGACGGGCCGATCCGGGCAGGCACATTTTGCGCCAAGGCCGTCGGGAAAGGCCCAGCCGAGATGTCCGGCACTGCGCAGATAGCTTTGTCCTGCGGCAGTGAGATCATACATGCCGCCCATCCACATCCCCGCGTGTCCGCATTCGATTTGAGCGCGGTGGTGTATTTGATCGACCATTCGCGGCACATACTCTGCGCTTCCTCGACACGCCTTACGCCTCTGCGCGGTCGTTGCGTCAGCGGATTTGAGCATCGCTGCCAGGGTAGCCTTGGCATCGCCTTGAATGCCGGCGAGCAGCGGGTAGTTGCGCCCGATGGCTTCCGGATTGATATCGATCTGAATGGCCGGCGTACTGATCTTCGTCACCGACCAGAAAATGGGTCGTCATTCCCCCTGTTTCGGTTCCGATGAAGCAGACTAGGTCCGCGCGGTTGACCACGCGGTTTGCGCTCTCGCGCGAATAGGTGCCCGCAACGCCGGCGCACAACGCATGGGTCCCCGGGATCGAATCCTTGCCGTTGAGCGAAGTGGCTACGGGAATCTGCAGCGCTTCGGCAAACGCGATGAGCTCGGCCGCCGCAAGCGAGGCGCGCACGCCGCCGCCAGCGACGATGACCGGCCGCTCCGCATTCTGTAAATATCCGGGTGCAGCGAGCACGGTTGCCTGCTCCGGCTGTGGCCGAAAGGGCGACACGCGGGCGAATTGCGGTTCGCACAAAACTTCCAGTTCCGCTTCATCGGCGTCGATCTGTCCCTCATTCCCGCGAAACTGCAGGTGCACCGGGCCAGCCGTTCCTGACGTTGCGACGCGAAATGCCTGGCGCATGTCGGGGAAGCGCGCGACGTCATCGACCGTCGCGTTGAACCTTGTCACCGGTTCGAAGGCCGGCAGGTCATCGACTTCCTGAGGCGGAATTTTGTCTGCGGCTCGCGGCCCCCTTGTCATGGCAATGACCGGGGAATGCGCGAGCCAGGCATCGCGCAACCCGGCTGCCAGATTGAGAGCGCCGATGACCTGGGCCATGCAAATGCCGGGCTTGCCGGAGGCGCGCGCGTAACTATCAGCCATGTAGGCTGCGGCCTTCTCGCCATGCACATGGAGGCGCTTTATCGCAGTGCGCCGCTCGAGTTCCGCCATGGTTTTGCGCAGAACCGCCGGGACGTGAAAAATGTGGGTGACGCCGTAACCGTTC
>JBEVJT010000102.1:0-6299 GCA_040510075.1 Xanthobacteraceae bacterium
AAGGTGAAGGTCACTCAGGGGCGCACTGCGGAAGACTTCGCCGCGTGCATGCACGACCTCACCGACGTTCACTACCCCACGGCAGCACATTCCGGTCCGGGATGCCAGCGAGCGCGATGACGATTGGGTTCGGTCTCGGCTTCGAGCGCCGCGAGATATTCCTTGACCGCGCGCGTCTGGCGTTCGGGCTCAGCCCACGCGATCTCGTCCGGCGCTTTGCCACGGTAGCGGCTGGCATTGGCCTCCATCACGCTGGCATCGACGGCGAACCCCTCGCCCTTGACCAGGCCGGCATCCATGCACGCACGCACCACAGCCTCGAATACCTGGCGGAGGATGTCGCTGTCACGGAACCGACCGTGCCGATTGACAGAGAATGTCGAATGATCAGGCACCTTGTCGTCGAGATCGAGGCGGCAAAACCACCGGTACGCAAGGTGAAGTTCGAGCTCTTCGCACAACCGCCTCTCGAAGCGGATGCCATAGCAATAGCCGACGATCAGCATTCGGATCATAAGCTCGGGATCAATCGAAGGCCGGCCAATGTCGCTATAGAAGGGCGCAAGCTGCTCGCGAACCTCAACCAGTATTCGTGTCACGACCGGATTGATCCGGCGCAACAGATGGTCCGCTGGGATGCGCCTTTCGAGGTTGAACAGGTAAAACAACTGGCTCTGATTGCCCGTCTGTCGACCCATCATGGCATACCTCTGCCGCTGAATGCCTCCAGCAGACGGAATCACTGTTCGCCGAAAATCACGAGCCCTTTTTCAACACCATCGGTCATCTCCGTTCGTTTGGCGTAGAGCGCAATGATCGTCTTTGTGCTCGCCGAATCGCCTGGGGATCGATAGCGGGGCTCTCGTTGCCTGAGCGCGCTAGGGAAAGGGAACATGTGCCTTGTTGTCCATCATGCGCGGCGTTACGCTTGCAGAGCATCCGGCTCGTTTCTTCTTCCGGTGGCTTTTTATGAAATGCCCAAAGTGCCAGCACGATAACACTGCTGGGGCGAAGTTCTGCGAGGAGTGTGCCGCGTCGCTGGCTCCGGCCAGGATATGCGCCAATTGTGGAAGCGAGGTTTCGCCCACAGCCAAGTTCTGCGCCCAGTGTGGCCATCCTCAGAAGCCCGCCACTGACGATCCCCGGTTTGCCTCGCCCAAGAGCTATACCCCCCGGCACCTCGCCGACAAGATTCTCAATTCGAGAGCAGCCATCGAGGGTGAGCGCAAGCTGGTCACCGTGCTGTTCGCCGATATCAAGGGCTCGGTGGATCTGATCGCGGACCGCGACCCCGAGGATGCGCAGAAGCTCCTCGATCCTGTGCTCGAACGCATGATCGAGGCGGTCCAACGTTACGAGGGGACCGTGAACCGGGTTATGGGCGACGGGATTATGGCGCTGTTCGGCGCGCCAATCGCCCACGAGGATCATGCCGTGCGCGCGTGTTACGCGGCGCTGAGGATGCAAGAGACCGTAACCCGATATGCGGACGAGGTTCAGCGGACGCATGGGGTGCCGGTAATGATCCGAGTCGGACTTAACTCGGGGGAGATCCTCGTGTGTGCGATCGGCAACGATCTGCACATGGATTACACCGTCGTAGGCCAGACAGCGAACCTGGCGGCCCGCATGGAACAGATGGCAAAGCCCGGTTCCGTGGTTACGACGGCCGACACTCTCAAGTTGGCGGAAGGCTACATCGCCATGAAGCCGCTTGGCGCCGTATCGGTGAAGGGGATCGCCGATCTGGTGGAAACCTATGAGGTCACGGGCGCCAGCGCCGCGCGGACTCGCCTCCAGGCCGCGGCCGGTCGCGGCCTGACGCGCTTCGTCGGCCGCGATGTCGAACTGGAGCAAATCCGCCGCGCCCAGCAGCTTTCCGGCGACGGTCGCGGTCAGGTGGTGGCAATCATTGGTGAAGCAGGGGTGGGCAAGTCGCGTCTGGTGCGCGAATTCGTTCATTCGAACTCTACGGCGGGCTGGCTTGTTCTGGAGTCCAACTCCGCTTCTTACGGTCACGCAACGCCCTACCTGCCGGTCATTGAACTGCTCAGGCACTATTTCAAGATCAACGTCCATGACAGCCCGCGATCCATCCATGACAAGGTGACAAGCAGGCTTTTGGCGCTCGATCCCGCGCTACAGGACGCGATTCCGCCGATGCTGGATCTCCTTGACGTTTTGGAGCACGAGCATCCGTTCCGGTCGCTCGACCCGCTCCAGCATCGGCAGTACACGTATCAGGCAATTACCCGCCTGTTGTTGAGTGAAAACCGAGTACAGCCCGTCGTGGTGGTGTTCGAGGATCTTCATTGGAACGACTCCCTTACTCTCGGTTTACTGAATGAGCTAGTGGTCGGCGCGCAGCATGCTCGCTTGCTCCTGGTGGCCAGTTATCGCCCCGTCTATAGGGATGAATGGAAGAACCGGCCGAATTATCACCAGCTACGTCTGGATCCCCTCGCCAGCGAGAGCCTTGCGGAGCTCCTACAGGCCCTGTTGGGTTCCGACCCGAGTCTGTCGATCCTGAAGGCCTTCCTGGCGGAGCGCGCCAGCGGCAATCCGTTCTTCGTCGAAGAGATCGTGCGGTCGTTGATCGGTACCGGCGTGCTCGTGGGGGCGCGCGGCAGTTACCGCCTCGCGCGGCCGTTCTCCAGTGTCGAGGTCCCACCCACCGTGCAGGCGGTGCTCGCCGCGCGCATCGACGCCTTGCCGCCTGCCGAAAAGCGCCTGCTGCAGGAGGCGGCTGTCATCGGTCACGACGTCCCATCGGCCCTCCTGAACTCAATTTGCGGGCTGACGGAGGACAAACTTCGCGCTCTGCTCGACAATCTGCAAGCCGCCGAATTTCTCTATGTGACCCAGCTTTTTCCTGCGCTGCAGTACACTTTCAAGCACTCCCTCACCCACGACGTCACCTATAGCGGTGTGCTCCACGAACGCCGCCGCGACATCCACGCGCGTGCGGTGGATGCCATCGAAGTGCTGTATGCCGACCGGCTGGGTGAGCAGGTCGAGCGTCTCGCCCGACATGCCGTCCGGGGCGAGCTGCAGGAGAAGGCAGTGCTGTATCTCCGGCAAGCGGGAGGGAAGGCGGCCGCACGCTCGGCGCTCTTGGATGCCCGCACCTGGTTCGAGCAGGCATTGGGTATTCTCAAAGTATTGCCGGAAGGCGAGGCTGCGCTGGAACAAGCCTTCGAGATCCGCCTTGAGCTGCGGCCGGTGCTGCGCAAGCTCGGTGAAGGGCGGCAGATGCTTGAGTACCTTCGCGAGGCCGAGGCCCTCGCCGGGCGGCTGAAAGACGATCGCCGGCTTGGCCAGGTCTGCGCCTTCATGACGACCGTCCATTCGACGCTCAACGAGCTGGACGAGGCACTCGCGACCGGCACCCGCGCCCTGGAGATCGGCCAGCGGCTAGGGGACTTGAGACTTCGCATCCTCGCCACAAGCTATCTCGAACAGGCGTGCTACTATCGCGGCGACTACGAGCGTGTGGTCGAGTTCGCCACCGACAACCTCGCGGCGCTACCCGCCGAGTGGGTTCACGAATATTTTGGTATGGCCGTGCCGGCATCGATCTTCAGTCGTGCCTGGCTGACCATGAGCCTCGCGGAGCTCGGGCGATTCGCCGAGGCGGCCAAGTACGAGGCGGAGGCGATCCGAATCGCCGAGCCCACACAGCACGCATTCACCATCGCTTGGGCCCACTTCGCTGCGAGCATGCTCCACCTACACAAGGGCGACTGGGCGAGGGCGCGCGCGCCGATCGAGTACTGGATCACGATGCTTCGGACAGGAAATGTCGCCATCCATCTTCCTTGGGCAATCGCCTCCTCCGCTTGGGTACTGGCGCAGGCCGGCGAGGCGAGCGAGGCGTTGAACCGGATCCGAGAGGGCGAGCAACTCCTCGAGCATCAAGCGGCGAGGGGAGTCGTCGGTCATCGCGGCTGGGCCTACGGCGCCGTAAGTCGCGCTTGTCTGCTGCTTGGTTTGCTGGACGAGGCGCGCTGCATGGCCGATCGCTCGGTCGAATCCTCTCAGCGTCAGTCCGGCTTTGCGGCCCATGCGCTGCTGTTGCTCGGCGACGTGACGAGCCATCCCGACCGGTTCGATGCCGCAAGCAGCGCAGTCCATTACCAGGAGGCGCTGGCCCTCGCCGAGCGCCTCGGCATGCGCCCGCTTGTTGCCCACTGTCACCTCGGCCTGAGCAAGCTCTACCGCCGCACCGGCAAGCTGGAGCATGCCAACGAGCATCTCACCACCGCGACCACGATGTACCGCGTGCTGGACATGGGCTTCAGCCCCGAGTAGGCAGAGCTGATATGAGCAACTCCGGCGATGTTGAACCACGCGCTCGGGCTGCCGTCGAAATCCTCGGCCCCAAGCCGTAACGAGCGGTAGCACTGCGTGGGTGGAGGCCGGGAAACCATGCCGGGTGCGCGTTCCGAAGACCAAAGCGCTCGGTTCTGTTTTCGTGCCTGCCTCTCCTGCTGCAATCTCACGCCGAGCGGATTCCCCACCGGCCGGCGATCCTTTGCGTAGCAGGCGCTTGGCCACCGCCCTTGCAGGTTAGAGTCAAGCAGGCGGAGGAACCACCATCGGCAATGCTCGCTTGGCCGATGACAAAATCAACAAGCCGTGCTGAGGGACTCCCGAGGAAGACGCCATATGGACGAACGATCGATTCCGATTGAGGGCACGTGCGATCCGGCCTTCGCCGCGGTTCGCGACGTGTTCGAGCAGAATTTTCGCAAGCGCAACGAAATCGGGGCGGCCGTTTGCGTCTACAGGGATGGTAACAAGGTCGTGGACCTGTGGGGCGGGCACAAGGACCCCGCTCGGGCGAATCCTTGGCGCGCGGACACGATCGTCATCATGAATTCTATCGCCAAGAGCATGTGCGCGCTGTGCACGCACATCCTCATCGATCGGGGCGCGATCGATTTTGATGCGCCGGTCGCGCGCTACTGGCCGCAATTCGCCGCCGCCGGTAAGCAGGGAGTGCTGATCAGGCACGTCCTCTCTCATACGGATGGTGTGATCTTCTGTGATCACGCACCTCCCGGCTCCTGGTTCGACTGGGATGTCCACATTCGCGCCATCGAAAAGCAGGAGCCGGCCTGGGAGCCGGGCACCAAGGGTGCCTACAACTCAATCAACATCGGGTTCATTCTCGGCGAGGTCGTACGCCGCGTCACCGGACAGACCATCGGCGCTTTTCTGCGCGAGGCCGTGACCGAGAAGCTCGGTGCGGATTATCACATCGGTTTGCGGCCGGACGAGCTTGCGCGCGTATCCGACATGTACAGGAATCCGCACAACACATTTTTCAAAATCGCGGCAGACCCTTCGACTCCCCTCGGCCGCGCCTTCCGCTCGGCACCGGCATTCGGCTATTTCCAGAATTGCCCTGAGATCCGCGTGCGCGAAGTTCCCTCATTCGGCGGCCATGGCAATGCCCGCGCGGTGGCAAGAATCTACGCGGCGCTCGCCGGGGACGGCAGCATCGACGGTGTGCGCATCCTCAGCACAGCGGCCCTGCAGCGGGCTGCGCAGCTTGTCTGGGACGACCAGTGCATCATGACCCAGCGCCACCTCCGCATGGGCTACGGCTTCATGCACAATGAGCCCGGTACCGCGCCCATGGGGACGAACATGGCCGCGTTCGGACATACCGGGACCGGCGGCGCCTTCGCCTGGTGCGATCGCGACCGCAACTTGGCCTTTGCATATTGCACGAACCTTCAGCGCGAGGGGACGGGAATCGGCCCGCGCGGTGCCGCGCTGTCGGTCGCGGCCGGTGGCGGCAAGCCGCCGGATTGGTTGGTCTAGCGGAGCAAAATGGCGGTGCGGAGGATGACGATGCGAACCATCATTGCGATTGCGTGCCTCGGTCTGCTGCTGTGGGTCGAGCCGGCCAGCGCGCAGAAGACGTACTCATTGACGGTCAGCCGCCACCCCGACGTTGCGCTGAGTGCGGCAGACGTCGACAAGATCCTGGCCGACGCATCGAAGATGCTTCAGAAAACCTCGGCTCGTACCAGCAGTCCGAACAACGTTGCCTGAAATGTGGCATCAAGACCAAAGGCTCCGTCTTTAACGTGCGCTTGCCGAGCGGCACGCCATCCTGAGTAGCAAGCGGGGGAATTATTTCGGGTTCGCAACGACGCGCCGAATGGCTGCGATCAGATGCTCGAATTCGATCGGTTTGGCATCGAACTCGTCACACCCCGTGGCAATGGCCTGCTCGCGTTCGCTGGCCAGCGCATGTGCGGACATGCCTATGATCGGGATGTGGC
>JBEVJT010000103.1:0-8796 GCA_040510075.1 Xanthobacteraceae bacterium
CTTCGCGCGTCAATCGTGACAGTCGCCCGTGGGCATCGGCAGGCGTGATCACCGGCTCAAGCAGGTCGTTCTCGTCGCGGGTGGTGGCAATCGATGCGGCGATCTCGTCCTTCCGCACGCGGGTCGAAACCGTTCTCAAGACCGTAAACGACAGCGCGAGAACGATGAAAGCGACTGCAACTGAGTCCGAGCGAACCTCGCAGCGCGCAAATGGAATGGTGCAAGCCTCGAATGAAGCGTCGATCAATGTTACCAGTGCGGCGAACGCCACAAATGAGTTGTCGGCATCGATTGCGGAGATAAGCCGACAAGTTGGCCAAACCAGCGATGTGGTGTTCAGCGCGGTGAGCAAAGCCAAGGCAACGAGCGACAAATTCAACGGGCTCGCGCAGGCCACGCGGACGATTGGCGACGTCGTAAAACTTATTGGGCAGATTGCCGGACAGACCAACCTTCTCGCCCTCAACGCAACGATTGAAGCCGCCCAAGCCGGTGAGGCAGGGCGGAGTTTTGCCGTCGTTGCCTCGGAAGTAAAATCGCTCGCCGTACAAACGGCGAGTGCGACAAACGAGATCGCGGGCCAGATCACAGCGCTGCAAACTTCCACCTCGGAAGCCGTTGATGCAATCCAGGGTATCGAGGAATGCATGGGCACGATCAACACATATGCTTCCGCGATTGCAGCTTCGGTTGAGCAGCAGAGCAAAGCAACCGGGATATTTCGTACAATGTTGCGAGCGCCTCGGAGGAAACGAGCAGCGTTGTCTCCGTGCTCGGCGAATTTGCCAATTCGGCGGTCGCGACGCGCAGCTCTGCGGAGGTTGTCCTCACCGCATCCCAATCGGTTGCGAGCGCAGTCGGAGACCTGCGCGATGAGATCGAAAGCTTCCTCAGGAATGTTGCGGCCTGAGGCAGCGCTTTCCGCCGGCGAGCACCTCGGTTCGCACCATAGGTTGCTATCTCTCGAAAAAAAAGTTGGTTTCGGAATATATGCGGTCAATAATGACCAGCTGAAAGCTTGTTTGCGGCACGGGAACAGCGCGCTTAATCCGGGCTACGGCAGTGTCGCATGATCGTTTCAATGCCAGGAGAGTTTTCGTTTCGCATCATTGCGGCTGATGGAACGGCGCGCTGCGGCGAGATCGCGACCGCGCATGGCAACGTAACGACGCCGGCATTCATGCCGGTCGGCACCCAGGCGACGGTGAAGGGGCTTATCCCGGAGACGGTGCGAGCGAGCGGAGCCGATATCGTATTGGCCAACACCTATCATCTGATGCTGCGCCCCGGAGCCGAGCGCATCGCCAGGCTCGGGGGCTTGCACCGGTTCATGAACTGGCCGCGCCCTATTCTCACGGACTCCGGCGGATTCCAGGTGATGTCTTTGGCGCCGCTGCGGCGCGTGGCGGAGAACGGCGTCACGTTCCGCTCCCATGTCGACGGCGCAACGATCGAGCTCACTCCGGAGCGCGCGATCGACGTGCAGCACCTTCTGGGCGCCGACATCGCCATGCAGCTCGACGAATGCGTGAAGCTGCCAGCTTCGCGCGACGAGCTGCAACGCGCCATGCGGCTTTCCCTCGACTGGGCAGAGCGCAGCAAGCGCGCTTTCGAACATGCGCCGCACGGCCGCGGTCTTTTCGGCATCGTCCAGGGGGGCGACGATCGGGAGCTGCGGCGCAAGAGCGCGCGTGCGCTCACCGGCATGGATTTTCATGGCTACGCCATCGGCGGGCTAGCGGTGGGCGAACCGCAAGGGACCATGTTGCGGGTGATCGAAGATGTGGTGCCGGATCTGCCCACAGATCGGCCGCGCTATCTGATGGGCGTCGGCACGCCGCACGACCTCGTCGAGGCAGTCGCGCGCGGTATCGACATGTTCGATTGCGTGCTGCCCACCCGCAACGGACGGCACGGGATCGCCTATACCAGGTTCGGCCGCATCAATCTGAAGAGCGCGTGCCACGCGGACGATCGGCGTCCCCTCGATGCGGAAAGCAATTGTCCGGCGGCGCGCGACTATTCGCGCGCCTATCTGCACCACCTGATCAAGGCGAATGAGATTCTTGGCGCGATCCTGCTTACGACCGCCAATCTTTCATACTACGGCCAGCTCATGGCCGACATTCGCGCGGCCATCACGGCCGGCCGCTTCGAAGAGTTTCGCACCGGAGCGGCCAAAACTGGATGCGCGCTGATACCGCTGAAGTGAACGAATAGGCCTCGACGGGGACGCTTCATCGGCGCAAAATACGTCAAGCACGGCACCGCGCTCGTCATTCCGGCCGAGGCCAAAGGCTGAGAGCCGGAAACCATAACCCCAGGCCTGCGGTATGGATTCCGGGCTCGCCGCTTTCACGGCGCCCCGGAATGACGCCCCTGTGATTAATGCAAGGCCAGCGCGCTCAACCAGGAGGGAGATCATGGCAACGAGCTTCATTGTGAACGGCAAGCCCTCGTCCACCGATGCGCCGCCGGCAACTCCGCTGTTGTGGGTCCTCCGCGAAGGGCTGAAGCTGACCGGGACCAAATTTGGCTGCGGCACCGGGCTGTGCGGGGCCTGCATGGTGCACATCGACGGCAAACGCGCGTTTTCCTGTCAGACGCAGATGAGCGAGGTCGCGGGCAAGTCGGTCACCACCATCGAAGGGCTTTCGGAGAATTCATCGCATCCGGTGCAAAAAGCCTGGCTGGCCGAGCGCGTGCCGCAATGCGGTTACTGCCAGTCGGGCCAGATCATGAGCGCCGCTGATCTCCTCAAGCACAATCCGAAACCGACGCGAGATCAGATCGTCGAGCATATGAGCGCCAACATCTGCCGTTGCGGCACCTATCAGCGCATCGTGCGCGCGGTCGAACGCGCGGCGCGGGAGGCGTAAGCCATGACCCACAACATACAATTTTCTCCGAACACGACATCGCGCCCTGCCTTTTCTCGCCGCCAGGTGATGATCGGAGCCGTGGGGCTTTCATTCGCTTTCGCTTTTGCGCGGCATGATCTTGCGCGCGCAACCGCCGTTGCGGCAGCGCGCACCGGCAAGGAGATGAGCCCGTGGGTGAGCATCGCCCCGGACGGCACCATCACGATCATGTCTCCGGCCACCGAGATGGGGCAGGGCTCCCTGACCTCGTTGCCGCTGATCATTGCGGAAGAGCTCGATGCCGATTGGTCGCAGGTGCGCGTCGTGCCGGCGCCGCCGGTCGAGGCGATCTATGGCAATCCCGGTTTCGGCGGCATGATGTACACTGCGGGATCCAATGCGGTGACGAGCTATTTCAAGCCGCTGCGCATCTTCGGTGCGCAGGTGCGGCGCGTTCTCCTGGAGAATGCCGCCACCAAATTTGGTGTGCCCGTGGACGAGCTGACCACCGAGCCGAGCGTGGCGGTGCACGCCAAGTCCGGCCGGCGGCTGGCATATGCGGAGATTGCTGCTTTTGCGACCGTGCCCGACAAGGCGCCCGAAATCGCGCCCGAGCAACTCAAGAAACCAGGCGCGTTCCGGCTCATCGGCAAGGATGTGATGCGCGTCGAGCTGCCGATGAAGGTCAACGGCGGCGCGCACTATTCCATCGACCAGCAGGTGCCCGGCATGCTCTACGGCGCCGTCATCCGCGCGCCCGTGGAGGGCTCTGCGCCCGATCGCATTAACGATGCCAAAGCCAAAGCCGTGCCCGGCGTGATCGGCATTGTGAAGCTCCCCTACGGCGTCGGCGTGCTGGCGGAGACCGCCTGGGCTGCCTTTGCGGCGCGGCAGGCGCTGGAGATCGGCTGGACGCGGCAAGGCCAGGCCTGGGGCTTCGAAAGCGAGAAGGGCATCGAAGCCTTTGCGGCAGCAGCGCGCGACCCAAACGCGAAAGCAACCGAGTGGAGCAAGCTCGGTGATGCGCGCGCCGAAATGCCGAAGGCGGCTTCGGCGATCGAGGCCGAGTACCGCTGCGATTATGCGTATCACGCACAGATGGAGCCGCTGAACGCCACGGCTTCGGTAACGGACGGGGCCGCCGAGATCTGGTGCGGCACGCAGAGCCAGACCATGGCGGTGGAGGCAGTTGCAAAAGCCCTCGGCATCCCGCGCGAGAAGGTCAAGCTCCACGACATGCTGCTCGGCGGAGGCTTCGGGCGGCGCGGGCATCGCGACGAGGAATTCATCATCGATGCCGTCCTGCTCGCGAAGGAAGCCCAGCGGCCGGTCAAGGTGATGTGGACGCGCGAGGACGACGTGCACAACGGCAGGCAACGCCCGATGTCCGCGCATTTCCTCAAAGCGGGCTTCGACGCTTCCGGCAAGCTCACTGCCTGGCAGCATCGCGTCGCGGGCGATCGCGTCACGTCCTACGTGGATCCGGTTCGTTTTCAGAAGGCGGGCAAGGATTTCATCCTGATGCTCGGCACGGATCTCAAGGGCTATGACGTGCCGCACCAGCTCATCGAGCAGATCTATCAGGACGCGGGCGTACGCACGTCCCCGCTGCGCGGGATCGGGTTTACGGCCAACAAGTTTGCAACCGAGTCCTTCATTGACGAGATCGCGCGCAAGCGCGACGCCGATCCCCTCAAATTCCGGCTCGATCTAATGAAGAACTCGCCGCGCGCCGTCAAGGTTGTTGAACGCGTCGCCGAAATGGCGAAATGGGGCAAGCCGCGCGATGGACGCGGGCTGGGACTCGCCTTCATCGACTATTCGGGCTCGCAGGTCGCGGGCATCGCCGAAATCTCCCTCGATCGTCGCAGCGGGGAAATTCGCGTGCACAATTTCTGGTGCACCATCGATTGCGGCATTGCGGTGCAGCCCGACAACGTCGTGGCACAAACCGAAAGCAGCATCGTGTATGGACTCGGCATGTCACTGCTCGAGCGCATCACCATCAAGGACGGCGCGGTCGAGCAGTCGAATTTCTACGACTACCGTGTGCCGCGCATGAACGACGTGCCGATGATGCACGTCGAGGTGATCGCAACCGACAATCACCCGACGGGAGTTGGCCAGATGGCGACGCCCTTGGTCGCGCCAGCGATTGCGAGCGCCGTTGCGGGGCTCACGGGCGCACGCCTGCGCCACACCCCGTTCACGCCCGACCGTGTGCTCAAGGCACTGGGGTAAAATGTCACTGTGTCCCGGATGCGGTGCAGCGCGAAACGGTGCACCGCTATTCCGGAACCGCCACAGACCGTAACGGTCCCGGGTCTGCGGCGCACCCCTGCGTGCTGCGCCGTGCCCGGCACACAGTCATTTATTATATGCCGCCGTAGAGCCAGGCGATGCCTTCGTAGGAATCCTCGGGGGTACGCGCGCCAAGCATCTGGTTGCGCAGTTCGGCAGCCGGTCCGCGCGCGTGGTAGAACTCGCCATAGACCCGAGCCATGATCTGCACCCGCGCGGTGCGCAGATAACGTTGCTCGGCGTAGGCGCGGCATGCCGCCGGGATATCATCTGGCCTCTCGGCGAGTCTCTCGGCGATCCACATCGCATCCTCCGTGGCCATGCAGGCGCCCTGAGCGAGGTATTGCAGCATCGGGTGCGCCGCATCGCCAAGGAGCACAACGCGCCCCTTTGACCAATGTCTGATCGGCTCGCGGTCGCAGAGGACCCACATGCGCCAGGTTTCGATGCGCTCGAGCATGCGCAGCACTTCCGGTCGCTGGCCTTTGAAATGCGCCCACAGCTCGCCGGAGTCGGCCTTTGCGTCCCAGCCCTCGACGTACCGACTAGAGTGAAACACGGCGACGAGATTGTAGAGCTCGCCCCGCCGCAATGGATAATGAACCAGATGGGTACGCGGGCCGGCCCAGAGGATCACGTCTGGGCGCCATAGATCCGCGGGAACGTCCTCGCGCCTGAGCACCGCGCGGTAGGCGATATGGCCCGAGACGATCGGCTTGCCATCGCCCACGATCTTCTCGCGTACGCGCGACCACATGCCATCACAGCCGATGAGTGCGCGGCCGCGCACGCGCGCGCCGTCCTGCAGTACTACGGTGATGCCCTCTGCGTCCTCTTCGAACTCATGCACGGTGCGGCCTGTCTCAAGCGTGATGAGATCGTTGTCTTTGCACGCTTTCAGAAAAACGCCGTGCAGATCGTGCCGATGCGTGACGGCGTAGGGCTGCTCGAACTTTTGCGCAAAGCGCGGACCATCAAGGGGAATGCGAAGAATGCTTTCGCCAGAGAGGGCGCAGCGCATTTCCATGGCGGGTGGGCGATGCGCGTCGGCCAGCACGGCATCGCGCAGGCCGAGGCGGTCGAGCGCGCGGAAGATGTTGGGCCCGAGCTGGATCCCGGCGCCGACCTCGCGGAATTCCGAGGCCTGCTCGAAGACGTGTACGGCAAAGCCCTTGCGCGCGACCGCATGCGCGGTGGCAAGCCCCGCGATGCCGCCGCCGGCAATCAGAATGGGCAACGTCATCGCCCGTCTGCTTTAACCATGAGGCAATCTTGGTTAACGGATTCTCAAGCCGGGTATAGCGGCTCTTGCCAGCGGCGCGATACAGTCGTCCCGATGCGGCCCGCATAACGGGGACCTCGCATGTGGCTTTTGATCATTGTCACGCTGATCACCGGCACCGATGGCGGTGCGAGCTCATCGGTGACCACCTTGCGCTTTTCCACCGAAGGAAATTGTGCGGCGGCGGCGAGAGCAATCGCGCAGGGGGGAGCGATCGGCCGCGGCACCGCAATCAAGGCAAGTTGCGTGCAGCCGTGAGGACAGAGGACAGACAACGGATGACAGAGGACGGATGACTGAGGACGGCTGAAGGGGAGAGAGGCCCTCAAGCTTGTCTCTATCTGTCCTCTGTCCTCCGTCCTCTGTCTTCCGTCTGCGGCCCTCGCCCATTAAACTTTCGTCATGGGCCGGGCCTTGCCAGCTTTTGGCCATTTCCGCGGGAAGAATCCGGAAAGTGCATCGGCCGGGGGCCGCATGCCTGGAGCCAAGCGATGGCAGCCCCTTTATTTCCTACAGCCATGGCAGGGACAAGCCCATCGCGGCTGCGCTGCAGGCGGTCGTGCAGAAACTCGGCAAGCCCTGGTACCTGCGCCGGGCGGTGCGCGTCTTCCGCGACGACACGAGTCTATCTGCGACCCCGCATCTGTGGCCGTCCATAGAGCAGGCCCTCGGGCAATCGCGCTACTTCATCCTGCTCGCTTCGCCTGAGGCGGCCGCATCGAAATGGGTGAACAAGGAAGTCACCTACTGGCTCGATCATAATTCGCCTGCGACGCTGCTGATCGGGCTGACCGATGGCGAGCGTGCCTGGGACGAGGAACGCGGCGGCTTCGTCTCGCCAACAGCTCTGCCGCTTCCCCCGGCGCTGACCGGGAGACTGCCGAGCGAGCCGAAATGGGTCGATCTTCGCGGATATCGCGAGGGCGCCAGTCCACGCGACAGCAAGTTCCTCGAGCTGGGCGCCGACTTTGCCGCCGCAATCCGCGGCATGCCGAAGGAGGATCTCCTCTCGCAGGAGCTGCGGCAACAGCGGCGGGCGCTCACGCTCGCCTATTCGGGCGTGGCGACGCTCGCGGTCCTGATAGTGATTGCCGCCTGGCAGTGGAAGGTTGCGGTCGAGAACGAAAAGCGGGCGGTCGCGAATGAACGCGTAGCAACCGAACAGAAGCAGATTGCGCAGCAACAGCGCGACCGGGCGGAGAAGACGCTCGAGACGGCGACGAAGACCGCAAATGACATGGTCTTCAGCCTAGCGCAGGACTTCCGCGACGAGACCGGCATGCCGGTGCATCTCATGCGCCGAATTCTCGATCGTGCGCGCGGGCTCCAGGATCAGCTCACCGCCTCGGGCGAAAGCAGCCCTGAACTGAAGCGGACCGAGGAAGTCGCGCTCAACGAGCTGATGATGACCTACCTTGCGCAGGGCGATGCCAAGGCGGCGCTCGATGCTGCCGAGCGCGCCGTCGCGATAGCGGAAGGATTGGCTCAGCTCGATCCGCGCAAGATGCTGTGGCAGGACGACCTGGCGATTACGTATAGCCGGTTGGCGGACGCGCTCATGGGCGCGGGGCGGCGGCCGGACGCGTTTGCGTTCTATCGTAAGGCGCTCGGCATCAGCGAAAAGCTTGCGGCCGCCGCTCCCGATGATGCAGGCGCGCATCGGCGCCTGGCCATCGATCATGCGAGACTGGGGAATGCATTCAGCGCCGAGGGCGACCGCCCGGAAGCGCTTGCCCAGTATCAAACATCCCTGCGTATTTTGCAGCGGTTCGGCGAACGCGACGCCGAATGGCAATGGAGTCTAGCGCTTGCCCATGGCCACGTGGGCGAGGCGCTGCCGCCGAGCGATGTGTTTTTGTTGCCAGAGAGCGGTCGGGCAAGCAAAACAAATAGACTCCTTGCCTCGCTGAAAAAGGACGAACTCTCGCTGCTTGCCAAGCACTTGCGCGAGGTACCGATCAAGCAAGGGGAGGAGGTGCTTGAAGAAAGGGGAGAGCCGGTCGACTTGGTGCACTTTCCGCTCAGCGGCATGGTGTCGCTTATCGTCGAAATGCCGGAGGACCGAGCTGTCGAAATTGGCACGGTCGGCTCAGAAGGTGCGGTTGGTCTTACGGTAGGTTTGGGATCGAGGACAGGAACCGTCACCGCGTTGGTTCAAGTCTCTGGCTCTGCTCTATGCATTTCGGCTCAGGTATTTCGAACAATTGCTCGCAAAAGCGAATACCTCAATGATCTCATTGTCACATACAATGAAATGCAAATAGGCCAAATTCAACAAACGGCGGCATGCAATGCGCTCCATGATGTTGGTTCTCGGTTGGCGCGCTGGCTGCTCCAGACAAGCGATAAAAC
>JBEVJT010000104.1:0-3589 GCA_040510075.1 Xanthobacteraceae bacterium
GCCACCCTGTCCTGTTCTCGTCCCGCCACCCTGAAGAGCTCAAGGAGCTGGTGACTGGATTGGGATCGCTCGCTCGCAATGGTACGGTTGCAGAGGCAATTTCGTTCGGCGATGTGATCTTCTTCGCTGTGCCATATGGCGCTTACCCCCAGCTCGGAAAGGACTATGGCGATGCGCTCCGCGGCAAAATCGCGCTCGATGCCGGTAACGCCGTGCCAGCCCGTGACGGTGCCGCGATCGCAGAGGAAGTGGAGCGCGACGGTATCGGTGTGACCTCGCAGAAATATCTGCCCGGCACGCGGCTGGTGCGCGCGTTCAATACCCTCGGCTATATGATCTTCGCGCGCGAAGCGAACCGTCCTGACCCAAAGCTTGCGATTCCAATCGCCGGCGATGATGCCGAAGCGGTCCAGATCGCGGCCGGTTTGGTTCGCGATGCTGGCTTTGACCCGGTGCTGGTCGGCAAGCTGGCGGATGCGCGCCGGTTTCAGCGCGGCGCGCCCGGTTATGGCCAGGCGGTCACCACGGCCGAGCTCAAGCAGAAGCTGTCTCTGGCTCCATGACGGTGATCGAGCGCTGGCGGCAAATGCTGCCGGCGAGCGCTGGGGAACGCGCTGCCGCACTATGGTCCTTCGCGTATTTCTTCACACTGCTTGCGGGATATTACGTCCTGCGGCCGCTGCGCGACCAGATGGGCATCACCGGCGGGGTCAGGGCACTGCCGTGGGTCTTCACGGCAACGTTCGTGACGCTGCTCGTCGCTCAGCCGATCTATGGCGCATTGGTCGCGCGCGTGCCGCGTGTACGGTTTATTCCCCTGGTCTATCATTTCTTCGTCGCCAATCTTGTGCTGTTCTGGCTGCTGATGAGCGCCGGCGTTGCGACGGTTACCGTCGCCCGCATTTTCTTCGTCTGGGTGAGCGTATTCAACTTGTTTGCTGTCGTTGTGTTCTGGTCGTTCATGGCCGATCTGTTCACGGCCGCACAAGGCAAACGGCTGTTTGGCTTTATCGGCGCCGGCGGCACGGCCGGTGCGCTGCTGGGGCCCGCCATTACTATCGGGCTTTCGGTGCCGCTCGGTCCGGCCAACCTCCTGATCATCGCCATCGTGTTTCTCGAGCTTGCGGTGCTTTGTGTTCACCAGCTCGAGCGCACTGCAGATGCGGCCCAAGCTTCGCAGCCGCAAGCCGAGCTGGTCGGCGGTAGTGCCTTTGCCGGAATATCCGAGCTGTTTGCCTCGCCCTATTTGCTCGGTATTGCGATCTGGGTCAGTCTCATGTCGTTTGGGGCAACAATTCTTTATTTCGCCCAGGCCAATCTCGTCGCCGCGGAGGTTCACGGTGCCGGCGCTCAGATGCGCGTTTTCGCCAGCATGGACCTTGCCGTCAATCTTCTCACGCTGATTACGCAAGTCTTCGCCACCGGCCGGCTCCTTAATCGGTTCGGTACCGGACCGACTGCCGGCGGCCTGCCGGCAGTGTACCTCGCGGGTTTCACGACGCTGGCTGTTTTCAGCAGTCTGGCTGTCATCGTGGCGTTCCAGGTCGTGCAACGCTGGATGAACTTCGCCATCGCCAATCCGGCACGCCAGGTGTTCTTCACTGTGGTGGATCGCGAGGAGAAGTATAAAGCGAAGAACCTGATCGATGTGGTGATCTATCGAGGCTCTGACGCCCTTTACGGCTGGGTTTTCAACAGTTTGCAGGCGCTGGGACTGAAACTCGGTGCGATTGCGCTATGCGCGCTCCCGATCATCGCCGGATGGCTTGTGCTTTCCGCTGTACTGGGACGGACACAGGAACGCCGCGCGGCGCTGGCGCAGAAAGAAGAACCATGAGACGCATCACACGCCGCCATTTCGGAGCGCTCGCGACCGCCGCGGTCTTCGGACGCACTGCGCGCGCGCAGAGCAATGACACAGCGGCTATCACCCGTGCCATACCGGGCACGGGTGAGCTTCTGCCGGTGGTGGGCCTCGGCACCGCCTATGTGTTTGACCGCAACAGCGAACAAACCCACCAAGCCGCGGCGGACGTCATCCGCACGCTCGTCGAAGGCGGCGGCCGGCTTGTCGACACCGCCTCGACTTACGGCGACGCTGAAGACGTGCTCGGGGCAACCATTAGGGCTCAAGGCTTGCGTGAAAAAATTTTTATTGCCACGAAGCTCGAGGCACCCGACGCAGCGGAACTCAAGCGTTCACTGGCGCGGCTCAGGACTTCGCAGCTGGATTTACTGCAGCTCCACAACGTAAACAATGCAAATCAGTCTTTGGCACAGTTCAAGGCGTGGAAAGGGCAGGGCGCCTGCCGCTACATCGGCGTCACTTCCACCTTTCATCGGGATTTTGCCGCGATGGAGGCGGTCATCAAACGCGAGCGGCCTGATTTTGTGCAGGTCGATTACTCAATCGACGACCGCGAAGCGCAAAAACGGATCCTGCCTGCGGCTGCGGAAGTCAAAGCCGCCGTGTTGACGGCCCAGCCGTTCGGTCGTGGACGCTTGTTCCGCGCAGTGCGCGGCAAACTCATTCCGCAATGGGCAAATGCATTCGCAGGCAGCTGGGCGGAGTTCTTCCTGAAATATCTCATCTCGGACGAGCGGGTGACCGCGGTCATCCCGGGCACCTCCAATGCAGCGCACATGGCAGAGAATCTTCGCGCGATGCGCGGTCGCCTGCCTGATGCGGCTGAGCGCAGTCAGATGGCCGGCTTCGTCGACAACCTTTAGTCAGTATGCACACAGGGACGGTTGGTAGGGCGGATTAGCCGCAGGCGTAATCCGCCATTTGTTGGCAAGCGTACGGCGGGTTACGGCTTCGCCTAACCCGCCCTACGTCATCGGTTTCCTTCAGCAGAGGAGTCACGATTCATCTCTCACCTGTTGACGCGAAAAACGATGCTGCCGGTCACCACCTCGGATTCCCCAGGAACCTTCGCCGCAATGGACAGTAACCAATTCCCCTCCATCATCATGGGCGCTTTGAACGCGAACACCGCGAGTTCAGGGTCGGGGAGCGAAGCAATGGTCGATACCATATCGGCGGATCCATGATGTGGCATCATAAGACGCGTCTCAATCAACTGGACACCCGCAACAGGTGTTCCGGAAGGCTTGTGTATTAGACGTACCTTCAACGTTGCGGCGTTGCTGGCCTTGATCTCCACCATGACCGGCTCGAAGCGATAATCGTCGCCACCTGCGATGACGATTCCAGGCAGCGCTAGAAACATCGCAAAGAGCGGCCAGGCGATACGCAAGATGCGTTTCCTCTCATCTGTTTTCTTGATGCGTATCCTACCCAGAACAAGACTTTCGTTGCTGTCCGACATGCCGCGATATGACAGAAACCTGACGCGCCCGGAACCCTTGCGCGGCTGACGAGCTGTCGTATCCTAGATGGCCTGGCGGCGGAGAACATGCAATGAGATGCGGTAGCCCAGAAAAAACGAGGCTGCCTCCGTGCCCTGAGAGGGATTGGACACGTCGGGCCATCGCCATGCTGCAGGGGGATGGACGGCGTTCAGCCGACAGACATCTGGTCAACCCTCTTTTTCGCGGGCTCAGGGGTATGTCGATCTCTCTCACG
>JBEVJT010000105.1:0-12456 GCA_040510075.1 Xanthobacteraceae bacterium
ACCGCCGCGAGGCTCTCGCCCAGGGTTTCTCCGTTGTACTGCGGATTGCTGCGGGATCTCGGAATCGTGCGCACGTCGACGACCCGTCCAACATCCAGCCGCCTGAGCATTTCGATGAATTCGTCAGCCGGCCGTGTCGAATGCCCGATTGTGAAGAACGGATGGGCCATACCAGACGATTAGCACTACCAAACTCTCAATATCTGTAGTCGTCGATCTTGAGCAGCGGGAAGGCGCTGAGCACGTGCGGCGGGTTCGCCGGCGCGGCGGGGGCAAGATATTTGCGATCGAGCTCCGCAAGCTTCGTCACCCCAAGAAGCCCGAGGCAGCGTTGCACCTCGTCTTCCAGTAGCTCCAGCATGCGCACCACGCCGGCGGCTCCGCCGGCGGCGAGCGCGAAGCACTGCATGCGACCCATGCCGACGAGGTGGGCGCCTGCAGCGATCGCCTTGACCACATCCGTTCCGCGGCAGAAAGAGCCATCGACGAGAATGCGTGCGCGATCGGCCACCGCATGCACGATCTCCGGCAGCACTTCCATTGCGCCGAGCCCATGATCGAGCTGCCGGCCACCGTGGTTAGACACGTAGATCCATTCCACCCCGTGATCCAGGGCAACGCGCGCGTCCTCGACTGTGGCAATACCTTTGATCATGAGAGGAATACGGAAACGCTGCTTAATCCGCTTCACCGTCTGCCAATCAAGGCCGGCCTGGAACGCGCGGCCTTGGACGCGGCGGCGGCCGGCGGTGACGTAGCGCTTGGCGATGTCGCGCTCGCGCCGGCTGTAATGGGCGGTATCGACGGTAAGGCAGAAAGCGGCGTAGCCGTGGCTGATTGCGCGCTCCACATGATCGTCCACCCAGGCCGGGTCGCCCCGCACATAGAGCTGATAGAGCCGCAGGGCGGAAGGCACAGCTGCCGCAAGCCCTTCCAGGCCCGGATCGCACACGGAGCTGAGCATATGCGCGACGCCGAATTGGTTGGCCGCATCTGTGACGGGTTCCGCACCGGCCGGGTGAAAGCTTTCGAGCGAGCCTACCGGCGCGAGTACGATGGGGAGCCGCAACTTGCGCCCGAACTCCGTGACCGAAGCATCAACCGCGCTCACGTCGCGCAACACCCGCGGCCGCAGCGCAATGGAATCGAGCGCAAGCCGATTGCGCCGCAGCGTGGTTTCGGATTCGCACCCGCCGACGATGTAATCCCAGTTGTTCTGATCCAGATTCTGGCGCGCCTTCGCGATGATCTCGTGCAGGTTGAGAAAATCGCCTGCCGGCGAGGTGAAATCCTTGGGCGTCGCGTCCGGGGCCGTTTTTTCCTGCATGCAGATCGTCGGTGCGGGTGTGGGGAACGTGCAATGATGCGCATCGCCCCCCAGGGTCGTCAACCACACTGCATCGTGATCCCGAAGTCCGGTTCCCACTTTTAGGGATTATGCTCTAAGGCGTTTGTGAATTGCACTGGCGTGCTCGAGAAGCTTGACCAGCGCATTCAGCGCGCGATTGACCGGCGTGGGTATTCCAAGCTTTTCGCCCTCGCGCGCTAAGTAGCCGTTAAGGTGCTCGATTTCCGTGTGCCGTCCGCGCGCGATGTCCTGCGCCGTCGAAGAAGTCGTGCGCGGCATCACCTCCGCGAGATCGAATGTGGCGGCGAGCATGTTATCCGGCAGGTGTATATCTTTGGCTTCCGCGATCCTTACCGCTTCCTCGACTGCGTCGGTCATCAGCCTGCGTATCTCGGGGATCGCCACCATCGGGCCGTAATAGATGCGGCCGATCGCGGAGAGCGCATTGTATGCGCAATTGAGCACCAGCTTCGACCACAGCTCCACGTCGATGTTCGAGGAAATGCTTGCGCTCACGCCAGCTTCCATGAATAACACCGCAAGCTTCTTCACCAGCTCCTGCTGGCGCGTATCAGCCTTGCCGCCGAGATGGCCGAGGATAACCTTGCCGCCGCCCGTGTGCGTCAACCTTCCGGGGCCTGACATTTCCACCCCCGTGTAGACGACGCCGGCGAGCGCCTCGTTTCTCACAAACGACCGGATACGCTCGACGTTGTCCACGCCGTTCTGCAAGCTCAGCAGGACCGCATCGGGTGCGAGATAGGGCGCGATGGAAGCGGCGGCGGCGTCCGTGTCACCGCTTTTCACGCAGAACAGAACAAGCTGCGCATGTTTGACGGCGCTTGGCTCGGTACTCGCACGAACGGCAATCAGCTCTTCAAAGTTGATGCTCTTGAAGAACAGGCCCTGCGTGTTGATCGCATCGACATGGTCGTGCCGCCCAATCAGCGTCACCTCCTTTCCGGCGCGGGCGAGCATGCCGCCGAAGTAGCAGCCGACCGCTCCCGCACCAAAGACCGCGACTTTGGGCGCAAACGCCGTGGTCATGCGCGGCGTCGAATTGACTTAGTGTCAAAGCACGCGGCCGGTCGCGTCATCGATCAGGTGCATGTTGTCCATGCGCGCGGCAAGCCGCATGCGCGCGCCTTCGCGCGCCCCCGCCTCGGGGCTGACGCGGCCGCAAACATCGATGCCGCGGATGCGGAAGAACACCAAGGTTTCCATACCGAGCGGCTCGGTTACTTCGAGCATGGCATCGATATAGGCCGGCTGTCTGTCGCCATTGGGCTTGGCTTCCGTCAGGTGTTCGGGGCGCAGACCGAAGGTCAAACCGCTGCGTCCCAGATGCGCCTTGTAGCGCGCATGGCGGGCGGCCGGCACCGGTAGCGCGATGTCCTCGCTCAGCCGTACCCGCAGCTCGCCATCCGCTTCCTCCACGCTGCACTGAAGGAAATTCATGGCGGGCGAACCGATAAACCCGGCGACGAAGCGCGTTGCGGGATCGTGATAGAGGTCATTTGGAGCTCCGATCTGTTCAATAAGCCCGCGATTCATCACCACCACGCGGTCTGCCAGCGTCATGGCCTCGACCTGATCGTGCGTGACGTAGACCGTGGTGGTGCGCACCTTCTGATGCACGCGTTTGATCTCGGTGCGCATCTGCACACGCAGCTTGGCATCGAGATTTGACAGGGGCTCGTCGAACAGGAACACCTTGGGGTTGCGCACGATCGCTCTCCCCATGGCTACCCGCTGGCGCTGACCGCCCGAGAGCTGCCGCGGCTTGCGCTGAAGCAGCTCCGTGATGTCCAGAATGCGCGCTGCTTCCTGCACCCGGCGCGCAATCTCGGTCTTGGGATAACGCTTGAGCCGCAGCCCGAACGACATGTTTTCGTACACGGTCATGTGCGGATAAAGTGCATAGTTCTGAAATACCATGGCCATGTCGCGGTCCTTGGGCGGGACATCATTGACGACCTCGCCGTCGACCGCAATGTCGCCGGACGTGATTTCCTCGAGTCCCGCGATCATGCGCAAGGTCGTCGACTTGCCGCAGCCGGAAGGCCCTACCAGCACGACGAATTCTTTGTCGGCGATCTCGAGATCGATGCCGCGCACGGCCTCCGTGTCATCGAAACGTTTGACGATTTTGCGCAGGGAAACATGGGCCATGGCATACACTCAACCTTTGGTGGCGCCGGCGGTGAGTCCGGCGATGTAATAGTCCATGAGGAAGGCGTAAATAACGAGCGGCGGGGCCGCGCCCAGGAGAGCCCCGGTCATAATCTGTCCCCAGTTGAACACGTCACCCTTGATGAGCGAGGTGATGATGCCCACGGGCAGCACCAGCTGGTCCGCAGACGTGGTGAAGGCGAGCGGGTAGAGGAACTGGGCCCAGGACACGGTGAACGCAAATATCGTCGCCGCGATCAGCCCGGGCAGCGCCACCGGAATAAACACCCGGGTGAGCACCTGCCGGTAATTGGCGCCGTCCATGAGCGCCGCTTCGTCGAGCTCCTTCGGGATTGAGGCGAAATACCCGATCATGATCCACGTGCAGAACGGCACGGTCAGCGTGGGATAAAGAAGCAGCAGCACCCACCAGTGATTGATCAGCTCAATGCCCGCGTATTCGTTCAAAAGCGCGAACATCTTGAATAAGGGAATGAAGAGGAGCGTCTCCGGAATGAGATAGGTCAGGAACACACCCGTGGCGAGTGTGGCCGAGCCCCAAAAGCGCATGCGCGAGAGCGCAAATGCGGCAGGGATGCTGATGAGCATCGTGATCGCGACGACGATCAAGGAGACCATCGCCGAATTGCGGAAGAAGGTCAGAAATTGCGCGGATGTCAACAGCTCGCGGTAATTGCCGAGCGTAGGGTGGGAAACCCACCACGGGTTTGTGGCGGCGGAGATCTCGGCGCTCGATTTGAACGACGTGATCAGCATGTAGACCGGTGGCGTAAGAAAGAAGATCGCAAACACGACGAGAAAGAAATAGGACCAGTGCAGGGCCCAGCGCCGCTCGGCGCTCATGCTGCCGTATTTGCGCCGTCGCGGAGGCGCCAAGGAGTGATGCAGCGAAGCAACGGTCATGCCGCTGTCTCGCCGGCGCGACGGTGAATGTCGCGCAGGATGAAGATGGCGGCAATGGTTAGGATCGGCACCATGAACAGCGAGATGCTGGCCCCGAGCGGAATGTCGCTGCCCTGAATTCCGATCCAGAACGCCCACGTGGCAAACACATGCGTGCGATCGATCGGTCCCCCGGCGGTGAGGATGCGGACAATGTCGAAATTCGCAAACGTCACGATCAGCGAAAAGAGCGCGGTAATGGCCATTATGTTGCGCATCATCGGAATGGTCACGTACCACATGCGCTGCCACCAATTGGCGCCGTCGATTGCGGCGGCCTCATAGAGCTGCTCGGGAACGGATTTGAGCGCTGCCAGATACATGATCATGAAGAAGGGCGCGCCGATCCAGATATTCACCAGGATGACGGAAAAGCGCGCCCACCCGGCATCGCCGAGCCATGGAATGGGTTCTATGCCCAGGCGATCAAAGAGCCAGTTGAGCGCGCTGTAGGAAGGGTCGAAGAGCCACAGCCAGGCGAGGCAACTCATTGCCGGGGGGATGACCCACGGCACCAGCAGCATGCCGCGCCATTTGCGCTGACCCTTGGCTGGGATGTTGTGCACGAAATGGGCGACGATGAAGCCGATCAGGGCCTTGAAGATAACGGCGGTGATCGCAAACAGGCACGACTGCCTGACCACCATCCAGAATGTTTCGCGCTTGAACAGAAAAAGAAAATTGCCGAAGCCGACGAAGCGCTCCATGGATTTGTTGAGCGTCGCGAGATGGATGGAATAAAGGGCGGGGTAGAGGACGAGGATCGCGATCAGCAAAATGAGCGGCAGCGTCATCATAAATGCAATAGTGGACTTGCGCTGCATGACTTTGCGCAAGACCGAATGCCGCGGCGCACGGGCCGCCCTCACGGAAGTTTGCAGCACTGCCTCGGCCATCGCAGTTACACCCGTTCGTCCCCGCGAAAAGCGGGGACCCAGGCTCAGGTGCGCATGAAGCCTTCGACCTCGGTCTCTGCCCAGGCGAGCGTCTTTTCCAGTGGTTCGCCTTGCATGAAGCGAACTACCATCTTGGTCTGGATTGCCTGGGTGTAGATCTGCACCGCGATTTTGGGCGGTGCGGGCTGCGCCGCTACCGAAAGGATCTGGTGCTTGTACGGGTTCGGATAGTGATAGAGCGTGCCCTTGGGCGGGCCTTCCTCCGCCCATACTTTTAGTGTGGTCAGCTTTTCGAATGCGGGCAGGTCGTAGCCGCCGCTTGCTTCGACCATTTTTTCGATTGCTGCAGGTTGTGACAGATGGACGAGCAGGCTCTTGGCCGCCGCCTTGTTTTTGCTGAAATTCCAGATGCCCCAGAAATAGGGGAGGAACGGCGCGTAGCGGCCCTTGGGCCCTGCCGGCATGCCGTGCGTCCATAATTGCTCGGCGATGTGGGGGGCATCGCGCTTGGCCACGGCCCATGCGCTCGGCGGGTTCATGATCAGCGAGCCTTTGCCGGCGATCAAATATTTGTTGTTCGAGGCATTGTCCCAGGCGGGTGCATCCGGCGGCAGGAACTGCGTGAGGCGCTTGTAATATTCCATTGCCTGGCGCACGGCATCTGATTTCACGGCAATGTTGCCTTTGGCGTCGACCAGGTCGGCTCCGAAGGACTGGAAGATCGCGCCTGCGGTATCGACATTGTCCTCCGTCGTGCCAAGACCGATGCCGAACGGGAAGCCGGCTTTGTGGCAGTCCGCGGCCGCCTTGAGCAACGCGTCAAGCGTCCACGCCTCGGCCTTGGGCGGCGCGCCAGCTGGATACATCGCCACCACGTCCACGCCCGCATGTTTCTTCATCAAATCGATGCGCGAGCAGGGGCCCTTGATCTGCGTACCGACACAGGCGGGAACGGCAACCCAATGTCCTGCGGACCTCGCCAGATATTCGCAGGTCGAGTTGACGGTGCCATTGACCTTGATCAACTCGGCCATGATGTCGTCGACCGGCTCGAGGCGAGTGGCATGATCGGCGGGTTGCCAGGTGGGGAAGGCGAATATGTCGTGGCCGGAGCGGGCCTGCGCTTCGGCCGCAATGGTCAACATGTTCTTATTGCCTTGCGAGGTGATGTAGTCGATGGAGATGTCGACCTTTTCTTTGGCAGCCCATTCTTCGCAGAGGTCCTTGGAGGCATTGTTCGCGCCGGGCACCCAATGGTCCCAGAAGCCGACGCTCAGCTTGCCCGCAGCGTGCGCTCCGCGCACGTAAGGTGCCGCTACGAGCATGGTCGTTGCCGCCAAGAAGCGGCGGCGCGTCATCGTGCCCTTGGGCATATCGTTCCTCCTCTGGTTCCCGTCGGATGCCGCCGCTTGTTCGCAAGCCCAAAGGGCCGCGCCGCGGCTTTTCATGCTGCCGACAATATGCCAGCTTAGAGGAAAGGCGCCCGGTTGTCAGCGAGTATGGGGTCAGGCGACCGCGCGTCGCAGCTTGGCGGCGAGCGAGACAACCGAGGTGCGATCGAGCCTCAGCGTGAGGCAGAAAGCTGAGCCGCCGCTGCGCAGAAACGAGCCAAGCGGGACATCGGCAGTTTGATAGCCGCGCCAGCGCAGCTCATCGCACAAATTCTCGCTGGCTGCTGAGATCAGAATGGTGCGGTCGACGCAGACCGCATTCGCGGCGAGCTGGCAACCGTCGTGCATGCTGATTTCAATGCGATCCGGCGCGTCCACGCGCGCATGGATGTCGCGCAATCCTTCGCGTGTGAACGCATGGGGCAGATACATTACCTCTCCGCCCGGCAACGGGCAAAGCGCGGTGTCCATGTGATAGAACCGGGGATCGGCGAGCTCGAGCGCAACAACTTCCCGACCGAACATGTCGCTGACCGGCTCGGCTGCAGCACGGTCGGAACGCGGGCCATAGCCCATCCAGAACAGGGCGCGATCGGCGTCATAGACGCAGTCGCCCGCTCCTTCGAGCACGATGCCGGCGGGCAACGATCTCACTTCATCGATTGCCCCGCGCGCCTGCAGGGCGCGAAAGGCGGCTTCGAAATGCGGCTCCTCGCGTCGGCGCTCTTCATGGCGAAAGCGCGCGAGCAGCGCACGGCGATCGAGCACGACCGCGGAGTTGGCGGTGAAGACGAGATCGGGAAGTCCGTATGCAGGGGGCACGAGCTCAACCGCCGCGCCGAGACCGATCAGCTTCTGGTGAAGCGCGTTCCACTCATTTAGCGCACCCCTGTGGGCGCGCTTGTCGCGTGCCCAGCGCTCCGGGTCCATCCACGGATTGATCGCGTAGCTGACGGCAAAATGCTCCGGCCGGCACATCAGGAAGCGCGGGCGATCGTGAGTAACGTTAGCCATCGGCGTTCCCCTTTCCGCATCACGCTGCTTTGCGGCCTGCCGCGTCGATTTCCGCTAGCACTTCCTCGAATCGGTCGAGGGCCCAATCGAGCGTATCGCGCTCGATCACGAGCGGCGGAGCGAAGCGGACCACGGTGTGGTGGGTCTCCTTCGAGAGCACACCCTTGTCCAGGAGCCGCTCGCAGACCTCGCGCGCGCTCGCGCGCTCGGGGTCGATTTCGGCGCCGGCCCAAAGGCCGCGGCCGCGCACCTCCTTCAACGTGCGGCTGGGGCAGGCGCGCAGGCGAGCGAGCATGTGCGCGCCCAGCTCGCGACTGCGCTCCACCAAACCCTCCTCGCGAATAATCCGCAGCGCTTCGAGTCCCACCGCAGCCGCGAGCGGATTGCCGCCGAAGGTCGACCCGTGGGAGCCAGGCGTAAACACATCCATAACTTTCCTCCGGGCAACGAAAGCGGAGACGGGGAGGATGCCGCCGCCCAGCGCTTTGCCGAGAATGACACCGTCGGGGCGAATGCCTTCGTGCTCATAGGCAAACCACGCGCCCGTGCGGCCGAGGCCCGCCTGCACTTCATCAACGATGAGCAGTACCGGATGCGCGTCGCACACGCGGCGCAAGCCAGCGAGCCAGCCGGCGGGCGGCACGATGATCCCGGCCTCGCCCTGAATGGGCTCGACCAGGATGGCGGCCGTGCGCGACGAGATCGCCTGCTCGAAGGCTGCGATATTGCCGAAGGGAAGAGCGCGGAAGCCCGGCGTGAAGGGGCCGAAGCCCTCGCGATATTCGGGCTCGGTCGAGAATGAGATCACGGTCGTCGTACGGCCGTGGAAATTGCCCCGCGCGACGAGAATCTCAGCGCAATCCGGCGCGATGCCCTTCACCTGATGGCCCCACCGCCGCGCCGCCTTGATCGCGGTCTCAACGGCCTCGGCGCCCGTGTTCATCGGCAGCGCCGCGTCCAGCCCGGTCAGCGCGCAAAGCTCCGCCAGAAAAGGCGCAAGGGGCTCGTTGTAGAAGGCGCGCGAAGGCATGGCGAGGCGCTGCGCTTGTGCGTTCAGCGCTGCAAGAATGCCCGGATGCGCGTGCCCATGGCTTGCAGCCGAATAGGCACTCATCATGTCGACGTAACGCCGCCCGGCCGTGTCCCACAGAAAGGCGCCGCGGCCGCGCGCGAGCACGACCGGGAGGGGCGCATAATTGTGTGCGCTTACGCGGCTCTCCAGCTCGATCGTGTTGTCCATCGTGTTCATGACACATCTCCGCGATGCCTCGATGTGCATGTAGGGCGCATGCGCAACATGGGCTGCAGAAATGGGCCGCGCGCACCTCCGAGTTGGAGAAAAAAGTAGTCAGTCGCAGCGCAAAACGCGGCGCAGCTAGCTGCCCGGAAATCGGCGTCGACTGGAGAGTTCGGGAGAAAGGGATTCAGCGCGAATGCTGAAAAAAATCCTGCTCTGGCTCGGCCACGCCTGCCGATATCGGGAACGGGAATACGCTTGGATCTGGATCGCGCCACGCCATAGCCGGCACCAATGCCGCAAGCGCCCGGTCGTGCAAACGCATCGGATCGCGCTCGCCCTCGGTGGCGAGGCGAAGAATACAGCGTGCGAGCTCCTCAGCCCGCACTTTGTGATTGCCATTGAATTTCAGCGTGAGCCACGTTTCGTCGAACGCAGCTTCGACAATTGCGAGCGTCTTCGGATCGAACGAACCGCTGCCAAATCCGCCCATGTTCAGCCTCCAGGAGACGAACCGATTGCGAATGGACATGCTTAAAGGTGCTGTATGATGTGGCAATATTGTGAATACGCGGTGAGCGCCCCACTCACTTGCTCGCGACCCCGAATTGTGCACTGCAGGACCAGATTGCGGCGGCGCAGCATAACCATTGCGACCGGCCAGTCAAGCGGTGCACGCGGTACCTGGGTAGGGGCCGCTCAGGGTCAGTCGGTTTTCGGCGTGAGGAGTGACTCCGGATAGCCTTTGAAGCGGCAGACTGGCCGAAGCGCGACGTGGCTGACAATGCGCGCCACGCCAAGTTGTGCATCGTCTATCAATGCACTGCTCAGTTCCTCATAGACGGCCAGATCCGGGCAGATGAATCGCGCGACGTAATCGACCGTGCCGCTCACCTCCCAGCATTCGATCACCGCATCAACCGAGGCGAGGCGCTTTTCAAAGCGGCGCCGATTGGCCTGCTTCTCCAGGAAGATCTCGGCAAATACCGTGACGGTGCTCGTGATCCGCCGCAACTCGATCACTGCCCGATAGCCGCTAATAATCCCTGCACCTTCAAGTCGACGCACGCGCTCAAGCGTGGCACGCGGAGACAGGCCTGCGGCCTTTCCTAATTGGGCAAAGGTCGAGCGGCCATCGTGCTGAAGCGCCGCGAGAAGTTTTATGTCAATGCGGTCCAATGCGGGCGGGCGCATGCTGGATTCCAGAGATCATTAGCCGCGTTCCGAAAAGACGCCTTTCCGAGAGCTTTTGCGCGTCAGTGTGTTCTGGCCCCGAACAGCCTTTCCAGAACCCAGCCGTCGAGCCCGCGGTCGGTGGGCTGCGGCCGATGGCTCCAGACCGCGGACGCGTTCGGCTCGCCGGCCGAAGCAATGGCAGGAGCCACTCCGATCGACAGCCCGGGCAGCCCAGCACTGGTGACACCATGATGCCCAGCCTTCATCACGCGATTCCAGATTTCAACAGGCAGGCTTCCGCCCGTCATCTTGCGCATCGCAGAGGAGTCGTCGTTGCCGAGCCATACGCCCGTGACAAGCCGGCCCGTGTAACCGATGAACCAGGCATCCCGGAAATCCTGGGTCGTGCCCGTCTTGCCGGCAGCGATCCAGCCGGGAAGTTGCGCACTCCGCGCCGTGCCTATGACAAGCGTCTCGCGCATCATTGCGTTCATCATTGCCACATAACGTGGCTCGATGATGCGGCCCAACGGCTGCGGTGCGCGCGCAAACAGAACCTTGCCCTTGCGCGTGCGCACGCGCTCCACCACATGGGGCGCAACCGCGTCGCCGCCATTTGCAAACGGCGCGTACGCGGAAACGAGCTCGATGAGCGAAACCTCGGAGGTCCCCAGCGCGAGGGAAGGGTTTGGGTCGAGCTTCGAGGCAATGCCGAGCCGGTAGGCGGTTCTCGCGACCGCGGTGGGGCCGAACTCGAGCACAAGTCGCACCGCTACGGTGTTCAGCGACAGCGCGAGCGCCTCCGTCAGCGTCACCGGCCCGCGAAACTCGTGATGGTAGTTTTCGGGTTTCCAGCCTTTCACCACAACCGGCTTGTCTTCGCGAACTGTGTCGGGCGTCAGTCCGCGCTCGATGGCCGTGAGATAGACGAACGGCTTGAATGCGGAACCAGGTTGCCGCCGGGCCGCGACCGCGCGGTTGTACTGGCTCTCAGCGTAATTTTTACCGCCGATCAACGCGCGCACTGCACCGTCGGGGCTCATGGCGACGATTGCACCCTGGGAGACTTCGAACTTGCCGCCCTTGGCCGCAAGCTCGTCAGCGAGCGCCTGCTCGGCTGCGGCCTGCAGCACCGGATCGATCGATGTCTCGACAACCAGATCCTGCTCCACCCGGCCGACGAGTTCATCGAGCACATCCATGATCCAATCGCCGACATAATTGACGGAGGCAGCACCCGGATGCGTGATGACGCGCGCGGGCACCACAAGAGCGTTCTTTGCCGCAGACTCGCTGATGAATCCAAGCTCGCTCATGCTCATGAGCACTGTTTGGGCGCGCGTCTCAGCCCGATACGGATTGCGCGTGGGGGCAAGCCGCGATGGTGATCGCACGAGCCCCGCGAGCATCGCCGCTTCAGCGAGCTTGATGTCGCGCGCGGGCTTTCCGAAATAGCGCTGCGCCGCTGCCTCGATCCCATAGGCGCCAGCGCCGAAATACACGCGGTTGAGATAGAGCTCGAGTATCTCTTTCTTGCTGAATTTGCGCTCGAGCCAGAGCGCAAGCACTACCTCCTGCAGCTTGCGCCAGACTGTGCGTTCGTGCGTGAGGAAAAGATTCTTTGCGAGTTGCTGCGTGATCGTGGATCCGCCCTGGGCGACGCCGCGGCGGGCGAGATTGGCAACTGCCGCACGGGCGAGCCCAAAAGGATCTATGCCCGAATGGTTGAAGAAGCGTCGATCTTCGATGGCGACGAATGCCTTCGGGACGAAATCCGGAAGGTTCTTGAGTGGCACGTCGGTGCCGCTCATTTCACCCCGGCTCACCAATAGCCGGCCATCCATGGCGACGACCTCGACCGTTGGAGGCCGGTTGGGGATTTCCAGAGATTGAATGGGCGGTAGTGTCGCAAGCACGAGGCCGAGGATTGCCATCCCTCCAATGGCGAGCCACAGCGCAAGCACTAGCGCGCCGTAGAGGAGCCGGCTGGTCGCCGAACGATGCTGGGTCTTGCGTTTGCGCCTGCGGTTCGTGCCGGAGAGGGAGGAGGGGGCCTTGGTGTCGGGGGACCCTCCCGGATCGGCCGCCGCCGCAGGGGCACGCCGTCGCTTGCGTCCGCCCATCTCATGCACCCCCGTAGCTTGCTTCCGCAGCAAGCCTAGGGAGCCGGCTTTAAGGCGGGGTTACCGCATCACCGAGCCGTTTCGCGTCCCCGCAATCGCGGTCTGCGGCTCCCGCCCAGGCATCGCAGTGAAAAGC
>JBEVJT010000106.1:0-3291 GCA_040510075.1 Xanthobacteraceae bacterium
CGAAATCCACATCGATATCGGGCGGCTCGCCGCGTTCGGAGGAGATGAAGCGCTCGAACAACAGCCGTCCGTCGCGCGGATCCACGTCGGTGATGCCGAGGCAGTAGCAGACCGCCGAGTTGGCCGCCGAGCCGCGCCCCTGGCAAAGGATGTTCAGAGCGCGCGCATAGCGCACGATGTGATGGACGGTGAGGAAATACGGCGCGTATTCGAGCTTGGCGATGAGCGCGAGCTCATGGTCGAGCGCGCACCGCACGTTCTCGGGAATGCCTTGCGGATAGCGGCCGGCAGCGCCGTCCCAGGCGAGATGCACGAGTTCGTCCTGCGCGCTGGCAAAGCCCGGCCGCCTTTCGTCCGGCCGCCTTTCGTCTGGATATTCATATTTGAGCTCATCAAGCGAAAAGGTGAGCGCGTCATGAAGTGCCAATGTCTCATCGACGGCTTGGAGATGATCGCGAAAGAGGCGCACCATTTCGCGCGCCGGCTTGAGATAACGCTCCGCATTGGCCGCGAGGCGCCAGCCTGCTGCGTCGATGCTTGTGCCCTCGCGGATACAGGTGACGATATCCTGCAATTCGCGGCGGTCGGGATGATGATAGAAAACATCGTTCACCGCGATCAGGGCCACGCGCGCTTCGCGTGCGAGCTCGGCGCGCCGCGCAAGGCGCGCGCGGTCATTGCCGCGATAGAGCATCGTGGCCGCAAGCCGCACGCGGCCCGCGGCAGCCTCGCGCAGCACCTGCAAGAGATGCAGCACCTGCTCAGCATCCGCAGTCGATCCGTCCATGACGATCAGTTCGAGCCCGTCGATGTGCTCGAGCAGATCGGAGACATGGAGCAGGCACTCGCTCTTTTTTGCACGAAGGTTGCCGCGCGTGAGCAGGCGGCAAAGCCGACCCCAGGCCGGACGGTCACGCGGATAAACAAGAATATCCGGCGTGTCGTCGGCAAAGACCAGGCGAGCGCCGGGATGATAGGCGAGCGTCAATCCTTTTTCGCGTTTTATAAGATGCGCGTGCACGACACCCGCAACCGAATTGCGGTCGCACAGCCCGATGCCGGCAAGCCCGATATGGACGGCTTGCAGCATCAGCTCCTCGGGATGGGAGGCGCCGCGCAGGAAGGAAAAATTCGAGGCGACGGCGAATTCCAGATAGCTGCGCATCAGCCATAGAGCCCATGCAAGAACCAGCGCGGCATGAGGGGATGGTCGGGAGCGCTGTGGTGATAGTGGCCGGCCCGAAACACCCAGAAGCGCAGCCCCGTTTTGTCCTCCACTTGAAAATAATCGCGTCCAAGCCCGCCGCCGTCCTCATTCCACCAGGCACCTTCGATGCGCTCAGGCCCTTCCACTGCGATCACTTCGTGCCATGCGCGCCGCCAGCGGAAGCGCAGCGGCGGACCATCGGGCACGAGCGCGATGACGTCGAGAAGGGGCTCGGGCCTGGCGAAGAGCCGCAGCGGCCGCGCGCTCAACCCGGTCTCGTTGCGGAAGGTGCGAAAAGCATTCCATCCATTCGAGACCGAGCTTGCAGTCTGTGCCGGCATCGCCGTGGCGGCGAGTTCAGGTATATGGCTCTCGCGACAAGCAAGTCGCGTGATGCGGCGCGGGCCGAGCCGCGCGCTGAGCCGATCAACGAGACGATCGAGTTCGCGCACACTTTCGGGAGCCGCAAAGCCGATCTGTTCATCCGGGCAGGGCTCGGCCACAAAGACTGATAACCTTGCGAGATCGAACCCAAAGCCCGGATCAACTTCGTCCCCGAGCGCGGCAAGTCGCTCGGCAAAGAGCATCCGGATCGCCTGCGCATCGCGCAACGGACGCGAGGTGCCGGTACGCACCCGCTTGACCACCCCATCGGTGCGGAACAGCGCAAGCTCGATCTGGCGTGCGCCATCGCCCCGTGCTGCGAGCATGTGGCTGAGTCGAGCCGCCAAATGTTCGATGGTCGCGAGCACATCCTCTTCGCGAGCGATCGGATCAAAAAAGTTTTTCTCGCTTATATAGGCGGGCACCGGCAGACGCGGGCTCAGCGGTTCGGTTTCCTCGCCAAGCGCGCGATCGAGCTGGCGCAAGAGATCGGTGTCGAAACGCGCGGCAAGAGGTGCACGCGGCAGATCGAGGATTTCGTTGATGCATTTCAATCCCACGCGTGCCAGCGCGGCAACCGTATCTTCGGGCAGACGCAAAGCGGCAAGCGGGAGCGAGGCGAGCAGCTTGCGTTCGCTGCCTTTGGGCGTAATCACGCCGCTCGCGAAATGAGCCGCTGCCCACGCTGCGCCGATCGTGGAAGCAATAGCAGCGCGTGTGTTGAAACCGAAGCCTTCGATCCGCCCCACCAAATCATGAAGAAGTTTATCCTCGCTGCCGAAAAGATGCGTGCAGCCGGTGATATCGAGCAAAATCCCATCAGGCGGATTGCAGGCGACAAGCGGTGTGTAGCGTTGACACGAATCGGCCAGGGCCTCGAGAAGGCGGGCATCAGCGGCTTGATCTTCCGGGACGGCAGTCAGCGCAGGATGCATGGCGCGCGCTTGCGCAAGCGTGAGTCCGGCGGAAAGGCCCATGCGTTCGGCTGTTCCGTTGACGGCGACGAGCAAATCAAGATTGCGGCGCCGTCCGAATATTACGAGGGGAGCTTGTTCTCGATTTTTTGCCGGCAGAGCCGGCGCGTGCTGCGATCGCCGGGTGTTGTCATGCCACGACCGCATGAGGCGGTCGCTCGATAGCCGCTGCAGCCACAGGCACAGAATCCGTTGCGAGCTCGAAACGCTGCTCAACACTGTTCCACTCCACTAGCCACGCTCCGGGATGACCACGGCGATTGCGCACGAGATGCACGCATAGACGCGGTGGCCCAATGCCGCGGAATTTTCCACCGTTTCCTGAAAGCCCAGCGGATGGAGCCGAGCCGATGATCCAGCGCGTCGCGCAGACACAAGGTGTGGCATCATCCAATGTCGCGCGGAGGAGCAAGCCGAGCGTACCGCCCGCGGCGGCTGCGAGCGAAAGTCGTCGCGCTGCAACCTGGTCGAGCTTCTCCGGGCCGATTTCCCCGATCACCACGGCAGTTGCCCGGCAGCGCAGGGCTTCTTCCGTGGCCCAGAGCACGTCTCGGATGCGTGGAGCTGCGACCGTGATCAGCTGTTCCGGGGGAATATCGAGATCCACGAGACCGGGACCGTAAGGGACGCCGTTCTCGAACAAACAAAGATCTTGAGCGATCCAGACTATGGCTTTCGCTGAAGACCCGGTGCCGCGTGTCGCACGCCTGATCCGGCAAGACTGCT